>CAYPZI010000001.1:0-42093 GCA_964415185.1 uncultured Balneolaceae bacterium
TTTGAGAAATTCTTTTCTGTTCATATTCATACGGGAGAGTTAATTATGGGATTTTATTCCCCGCATTATAATAAAATCGATTTAATCCTGCTAATCAAAAAGTACCCACATCAACAGACGAGTGGACCTGCCGCCAAATCATGGCCATCCCCCCTCACTCGTATTCGAGTATATAAGGGCTCGGCGCCGGGTGGACATAGGTTAGATCTTAGCACCTTCAACTCGCCAGACGACTTGAGCGCTTCCCGGCCTTTGTACTATCCTGCCCCCAGTCGTCAGGCGAGGTTCGGTCTTAAAAAGTGGGATTAAACCGGATCCAGAATGCAGGTGTTTCGCCGAACCGTTTTAATGGCCAGGCCAGTTCAGCGCGAACCAGGTCCGATCCGAGTCCGACACCAAGGTCATGCTGCAAATCTCCGAATGAAAAACCACCGATATCATTCAACGGGTTGTTGGACTCTGCGAGGGTCTCACTCATACGTGAAAATCCTGAATCCAGAAAGAAGGTAAGATACATGCTGTCAAAATCGATCCACTCATTACCCCCGCCTGCAATCTGCCCAAATTGAAGCTCCAGGTTGCTAAGCAGCATTTGATTGCCGGTAAAAAATTTAAAAGGTGAGCCCCTGAGTGTACCGATGCCCCCAAGTTGAAATTGTTTAAATAACGGGGCATTACCTGTAATACTGCCTGCACGCAATCGCCATTTAAGAAGTGAACCCGGCTCAAAATTGGAAAAGAATACAAATTCAAGCAGGTATTTATTATAATTGAAACTATTATTAAAGGCCGAATTATCAGCAAGCTCAATCTCGGTCATAGCCGAGAATGAAAATAACCGGGTCATCACCAGTCTTTTGGGATTGAACGCTAATGCAATTCCGAACCTTTCGATATTGGTTGAATCGGTCAACATGTCGATTGGCTGATTTTGTCTGAAAACACTCCGCTTGCCGAAAAGTGAAAAACGGCTCTCTACGTCGAGAGTAGAAATATCATCATTGTTATATGAAAAGGCAGCTTCATACCAGCGTTTTCCCCTCACAGCTACGTACGCTCCAAACCCGTCTTTTAAATGGTAATCGGGAAAATCATAGGATGCAAAAAATGATGTGATGGTAGTTTCGGTTAAACCAACACGCCAATAGTCTTCAGTGGCTGTAGCCTTGTGAAATTCTGCCCCGATCATAATCCTGTTCTTGACCCCGATAAAACGTTCCAGACCAACGGCATATTCCCAACGGCCAGACGCAAATCCAATACCGGCCATACCATGAGGCCGAAATCGGGCGATATTGAATAAATAGCTTTGATCATGCCACTGCATTCTCTCTTTCTTGATACCAAGAAAAAAACCATTCACACGATTATAGTGAATCATCGGCAGGTTCGGAAACTGGTTAAAAAGCGGATTCGTATTGTAGGGACCCGCTTCAAAAGCCCCGTCAAAATCCAATCCTTCCTGCTGCAGCCTTCTCACTCTTTTTTTCACATCAACGCCAACACTGTCTTCCTCTCCCGATTTATCTCCGAAAAATTCTACCAAAGGCTTTCTGAAAAACGGGTCATTTTTGAACGGATCTTCCTCTTCTTCCGTCTGCTGGGCAAATACGGAACCCGGTAAAATAAAAATGACCAGAAATAACAATTTTTTTATATGAATCATATCCATTAAAATTTATTCTACATACGAATACTGTGAAATCAGGTTTCAATTTTATTTTTCCTTATGACCATTAATGTGATATCATCTTCATTTTTACAATCCCGGCTCCACGCAAGCATCAGGCTGCGTAATTGTTTTATGATTGCACTTGATGATTCACCGGATTTCTTTTTTAGCTCTTCAGCAATTCTATCCAGGCCAAGAATCTCACGGTCTTTGTTAAAAAGTTCCATCAATCCGTCGCTCATAACGAGCATAACATCACCTTCGCCGGGGGTAATTTGCCTGGATTGGTAGGGATATTTGACAGTCGTGCCCAGCGGCAGTCCCTTTAATGTGATATGCTCAACCCTGTCATATTTTTTTCTGTACCATAATATTGGCGGCATCCCCGCAGATACAATCTCCGTTTGGGTTTGATTGCACCTGATAATAGTCAGGCCCATATACATCATTTTCAAATCAAGGTTTCTGATGCCGGCCGACATTTGATGCAGTGATTTTATGAGATTTGATTCTCCTGCAAGCATATGAAAGTAGCTTTTAACAGCAGCCACCATAATACCGGCTTTCATGCCATGGCCTGTGGCATCTCCGACTGCAAGAGAGAGCCCGTCTTTTTCCGAGTATGAGTAGTCATAATAATCTCCGCCCACTTCAGTTGCAGTTTCCATAAAAACCGCTACATCAAAGCATGAAAATTTGGGAATTTCACGAGGGAGCATCGAAAGCTGAAGGGTACGTGCTTCTTCAAGCTCCCTTCCTTTTCGCTCGTTTTCAGCTTCAAGAAGTTTGGTTTCAATTTCTTTCTTTTTATTGATTTTCTCCTGTGAAAGTGCGCGCTCGGATAGCTGTTTTACTTCTATTAATTTATGCTTTAAACGCTTTTGTGTGACTGCAAAATCTCTTGAGAGAAACACGGACATTGACAATATCATGGTCCCGGACCCAAAGATTGTTGCATAGTCGGCATGTCCCTCAAAAAATTGAAAATTGATCAATATCCTGTACAAGATACTAACCAAAAAGCAGAATATTCCGAACCCTATAATCCAGGTTCCGGATTTCTGTTTTACAATTAATTTAAAGAGTGCCCTCATCATTTCAATAATGGCTACCAAAACAAATATTTCACGAATCAGGAAAATATGAGGCATGCCGTTCCAGCTACCGGCTATAATGGCCAGGCCTGCTGCCAAAAAAAGCCAGAACTGAACAGGAGTCTGACTCTGGTACAAGCTATATGTAAAACGTAACGCATAAATAACAGTCAGAATCCATGTTACATGGGCTGTTTTCAAATATAGAATGGCTTCAAAAGGAGAAGTAGTTATTTCCGAGTAGTAAATCGACAAAACCAGAACAGCAAGAAAGAAAGTGAAAAAAGCAAAATAGAGGTTTCTTTTCTCTTCCGGATAGAATGTAAAGAGGAGGATGTGTATCAGGGCAAAAACAATCAGGCAGCCGAGAAAGAAGACCTGCCACCCGGTTCTCTCCATTGTGGCATCAATTTTATGATCCAGATGGTAACCGGCATCGCCTAAAAGAAATCTGAACCCGGCCATACCGTTTTCCTCCAGGAAAATATTTGTCGAATGGTTTGAGTATCGAACGGCAATCAGGTTTTTACCTGCATGCGGAAAAACGACCACCCTCGGTTTAAAATCCGTAAAGCTTCGCATTGTTTCCTCATTATCTGAAACCGTGCCGAGGCTGAATTTCAGGCTGCCGTTCAAGTAAAATTCAGAGGCACCATAATGTTTTTCAATTAACACTGCCACAGGATTATTTACCATGGATGAATCAACCTGAACCGTTAAACGGAACCATCCGATTCCATTCCACTCTGAGAATGCCATGTCAAAAGATGTCAGATAAGTACTTATACTTTCCCAGCCGGAATCGTCAAACCCGGCAGATGCCCATTCCATATTATCACCCGCACTATATTTCCACTGATCGGTAATGTAGATGATCCTGTCGTCCGGACTGAAATCTCCGGCACTCACCGTTTGAATACTTTCAGCGGTTTGCGCTTCAGCATAACCGGACTGAATTGTAAAAACAACCGCTAACAGAAAGCAAGCCAGGTAAAATTTTTTAAACATGGCTTTTGTTTCTATCGATTAAAAGTCGGTATGATGACAATTTCACCGGAAACGGACGATAACCTGACCGGAATTTGTCCTTCTCCGATAATTACACTTGCATCTCGAGGACGAACACTGCCTTCATAGCTTGCATTTTCAAGGATCCGGCTCAGATCCACACTCATACCTGTAGCCTGGATTGAGTAGCCGAATTTATTGGGAATAGAAAGCATAACTTTACCTGATACCGTCTCGGCATAAGTGCCCTCTCCCGGCGTTAGAATTCCGGCTGATATATCACCGGATGTTGTAGCTGCAATTAATGTACCCTTTAGCTCATTCACATCAATATTGCCGCTCACTGCACGGATTCTGATTTCACCCTCAGCACTGTTTGCGCTGATATTGCCGCTAATTGTTTTCAGATTTAATTCCCCCTTGTTATTTTTAACAGCTATATTTCCGCTTGCCGAAAATGCATTGATTTCTCCTTCCATACCCGAAACATGCAAATTGCCGTCGGTGGTTTGAATCATATGGCTTCCCTTCAAATTACGAACCCAAATATTGCCTTTTGTACTCCGGACTCTTGCAGATGTATTAACAGGCGTCTGTATGATGAAGCTGAAAGTAGTATTGTCGCTTTTCCAAACCCTTGAGTCGCCTCTTTTCGGTTCAACACTTGCAACAATTTTGGGCCCGTTTTTCTGGATGATGATATGATAATTTTCCAGATTACTATGCCCCGCCCAAAGAGAGAATCCACGTTCAACATAAAGATCAATTTTTACCTGGTCTGATGCCGGGTTCTCATATACCTCAACATCTCCGTCTAACGTAAACACATGAAGCTCACTAAACTCTTCAGCAGAAAAAATTTGAGACTTATAAGGTTCGCCTGTTACCAGTTTATCCCGAACCAGGACAGATCCGCTCTCCTGGTTCTGTTGTGCTCCCGCTGCTTCAAATAAGCCGGGAAGAAAAATTAAAAACAGTGCTGATCCGAAAAAAACTTTTTTCATCCGGTTAATATTTTTTAAAGGAAAAACAGTTTTTTTACGAAGCCTGTTACTAAATTGTTACAACCCCGGACGACTATTTAAAAACTTCGATTAAAAACCGGATGTGCTCATTCAGATCCTTGTCAATAAGACCGGCTCCTTTATTTATATCTTCTCTCGGTACATTGGCTGCAAAGCTTTTGTCTTTCAATTTTTTCTTAACTGATTTCACTTTCATATCCGAAAATCCATTCGGCCTCATCAGGGAAACAGCATGCATGAAGCCTGAAAGCTCATCACAAGCAAACAGATATCTTTCTATTTCAGAATCGGGTTCTTTTCCTGTTCTTTCGGGTGCATGAGCCTTTATCGCGTCAATTACATCATCAGAATATCCGTTTTCCGGTAAAATCTTATCCACGGCAATTTTGGGATGATCATCAGGATATTTTTCCCAATCAAGATCGTGAAGTAAACCTGCCTGCCACCATTTCTCAATCTCTTCCTGCGGTTTCTCAAGCTCTGCCGCATATGCTTCCATCGCCCGGGCTACCATTTTGCAGTGATGGCGCAAATTTTCTTGTTCTATGTATTTTTCTAATAAATTATCGGATTCTTCCCTGTTTTTCATAATGTTAATGAATCAGATCATCTGTAAAATTTCAAGTGCTTTTTGTTTATTGTATTCAAATGCAAGGCTTTTGTAATTAATCAAGTCTACTATCGTACCTATTAAACAAAGGCCTGCTGTCAGAAAGTAGAGGATGCCCATTCCGATGTGGCCAATAAAAAAGCGGTGAATACCCGCTGCCCCGAAAAATCCGATACAGGCTAAAATAAGCACAATCATGGGATCTTTACGCCGTGCTTTGTATGCCGAAGCAAAAGTTTTTGCCTCTTCCTCCGTCAGATCATTAAGCAATTTATTAATATAGATAAATTCTTCGCCTTCAAGTTCAGGTAATATGTTGATTACTTTGGCCATCTTTTTCTATAGATAATGTTAAAAATTGATTGTAAACCAGGTGTATTATTCGAAACAGAATTATAACTATTGCTGCCGGACCCATTAAATGGGCGTTAAATGCTTTTACAAATTCGCCGTTAAAAGTATAGGCAATTGAATGCCCCAAACCCTCCCCGGGACAATAATCAAAACCTGCGAGATCGAACAGACAGAATGAATACCCGCTTGAGGCAGGATCCATAAAAGCCAACAAAATTAAACCAAAGCCAAGTACGGGTATTTCAAGATGATTTGAAAGAAATTTTATTAACTTCAATTCTGTTAAAATTAATTTGATTTCTATAGCTTACGATTATATGCACAAAAGGTTACCAAAAGATCATCTTCAATTCAATCTCTATTTTTTTCTCCTATTATGTATCTCTGTTCTGCTCAATGCAGATTTAGCAGGTGCTCAAAACTCTGAAACCGACACATTAAGAGCTGTACTTGATGAAGTACGGATTGAAGCCACACAATCTTTCATATCTGAAGGAGATTCCCCCGTTGCACTGAGTATAAAAAAAAGATCAGTGAACGACCTGGCTATACGGCCCGCCGTAACACTTGACGAACTGACTTTCTCGATGCCGGGAGTTTTTGTCAACAACAGGGAAAATTTTGCGCTTGGCGAGCGGCTCACCATCAGGGGAATGGGATGGCGCTCACAATTCGGTGTAAGGGGAATCCAGGTGATTCTGGATGATATGCCTCTTACCGTTGCCGACGGACAGACAATTTTAAACATGGTTGACCCTGCTGTGGTGCGCCGGGTAGAGCTTTTGAGAGGCCCCTCTTCAACATTTTGGGGCAACTCCGGCGGCGGTGTTCTTCATCTTTCAACTACACCCTTGCCGGGTGAATCTTCGTTAAAATACCGCGGTTTCGGTGGCACATACGGCACTGTAAAACAGGAGGTACAATTGATTGAGTCGTTCCAAAATACAGACGTCCATCTTTACGGAACCTATTTTGAAACCGATGGGTTCAGGGATCACAGTGCGGCAAGGATGATCAGAACCGGTGCGAGTATACGTTTAAGAGGCAATGAAAATCGCCAGGTTCGATTCGCTGCTCTTTATGCAGGCATGCCGAAAGCCGAAAACCCGGGATCACTCACTCAACAACTGGCCTTGAATAACCCCCGGCTGGCAAGAGATGCAAATGTAGAGACAAGTTCCGGTAAAAACTTTGACCAGGCCATGGTTTCAGGCTCTCTGATTCAGAAACTGGGCGACAATTTTCTGGATCTTACCGTACATGGAACATACCGATCCCTCGAAAATCCGCTGCCTTTTGGATTTATTGACGTTGAAAGGCTTGCCGGCGGATTCAGGGGCGTTTACCGATTTTCCGGCTTGCCGTTCGAACTGCAAACCGGTACCGAATTGAAATGGCAATTTGACGATCGTTTGGAAACTAATAACGTAAACGGTAATCCGGGAGACCGGGTTGATGTAAATCAAAATGAAGATGTTTTGAACCAGGCTCTTTTTGCCCGGGTTAATATTCCTGTTCAGCGATTCAGGTTCAGCGCCGCCCTCCGTGCTGACAGAATCCGTTTCAGCACCAACGACAATATTCAGAAAAACCGTGAAGGCAGCCGGACTTTTACATCCCTTAATCCCGGCATTGGAATCGTTTATAGACACTCAGGCTTTAAATTATTTACAAATTTAAATTCATCATTTGAAACACCCACCACTACTGAGCTGGTAAACAGGCCTGATGGCGGAAATGGCTTTAACCAATCTGTTGAACCCGAAAAAACATGGGGAATTGAAACCGGTATTGAAGGCAGTTTCTATCAAAATAAGTTTGAATACCAGATTACCTGGTTCGGAATGCGGGTGAATGATCTGCTTGTACCCTTTCAAACCACACCTGATGGCCCCACATTTTTCCGGAACGAGGGCAGAACCAGGAATACTGGAATTGAGTCAAGCTTTAAAATTTTTCCAGGACAGCATATTTCAGCGACTCTTATGCATTCCTGGTTGAATGCTGAATTTAGAAATGGCGGTTTCAAAGGAAATGATATCCCAGGTGTATCTCCTCACCGGGGAGGCATCGAGTTGAAGGGTAATCATAGTAACTATTTTTTTTCCGCTGACCTGGAGTGGGTTGGATCCTATTTCACAGATAGTGAAAACAGCTTGAAAAATGACAACTATAAACTTGTCACTTTCCGTGCCAGCCGTACAGTAGAGCTTGAAAGACACGGTATAAAACTAAAGCCTTTTCTGTCGGTCAGAAATATTTTGAATGAACGGTTCAACACCTCTGTAAGCATTAATGCATTTGGTGACCGGTTTTTCGAGCCGGGCAGCGACAGGTCTGTAAATGCCGGTATTGAAATTTCTTTTGATACATTATAAAGCCTCTTGCATATCTGTCCAAAACGATTTTTCTGATGAGCCGAATTACGGATTTTGACCCCGCATTTCATACGGGGCTATTTATGTTGAACCTCTTTTCAGGGGTTAGGATTTTGAAATTCATGAAAATCTTCATTGATACTTACATGAGTAATAATTTTTATTAGATTTTAAAACGTTTTGGATACCTAAGACTCTCTTGATTTCAACTACTCAACTTTGAGCCTGAAAAAGAATTTGGAAGCCCTTTCAAAATTCAAGTATATTTTATTACATTTAAAAGATTTTTAAAATATTTACATATATCTGTAAATTTAAAAAATAATACAGGGCCGGAAAGAGGCTTCATTAAATCGAAAATAATTTTTCTGATGATCATCAAAAAAATTATAAGCGTGCTCATACTATTTCCAGCAGTTTTAATTACTGCTGCTTCGGCAGGAAATTTTTCAGATTTGGAAACGAAAAGTCCGGATAAAGACGATTTGATTATTGCAATCAAAAATAATTCGGGAGATGTAATATTGGGTCTGTCAGATACCAAAGTGTACATGGTTCTTTCGGATGAAATCCTTACACAGGTAAATCACCATCTTGAAGAAGAGTTCTGGAAAAATGTCGAAGATTTTACAAACTCAAGAGGTGAATTTATTGCAAGCCCGGCAGAATATCTTTCGGAATCTCTGATCGAATATGATTTGAGAGAAGTAAGATCTGTAGAACTATCCGGAGGTGAATTAAAATTTCGCTATTACGATCGTAAAAGAATCAGTTTTGAAGACGTTTATACCGATAAGGGAAAAGTGCTTGGCCAATTCAGTTCAAAAGATGCAGATCACTTTATACGCCAATTCAATCAACTGAAAAACAGTTGATACATAACCCGGTATCTAATCATCCAATCCTTATATTGATTATCTGCCATTAAAATGTACCGGTTTTGTTTTTCACAATTATTGTCAAATTATTGGATTTTTGTGTTTTTGATGTAACAAAACCCCACTTTGTTTTCTCCTGTAATAAAGATTGGCAATTAATCAAACAAAGGATTTAAGATGATCAAGAATATCACTCTTCTGCTCGTAATGATTGGCGCCTATTCACTGTGGACAAATTCTCCTATTGAATACGGTCCGGGTGAGATTGTGTCCGGAAAGCCGGTTATTGAAAACAATTTATCGAAAGATATTTTTAAAAGAGAAAATTATACCATTTCTCCAGTTAAACGAATTGATATCAAAGCAAGGGTTCTTTCCCAGGAAAGATATTACTTCGATAACAAATCGCGGATTTCGCCATTTGATTTTGTTCTCGGTTGGGGCCCGATGTCAGATGAAACTCATCTGGGTGAAATAATTATAAATCAGAACAACAGAAATCACGAACTTGAACTTTTGAAACCTAAATTACCACTTTCTGAAATCAAAAATCATATCTCATTGATACATACCGTACCCTCAAACCAGTTTATAGCCGACGACTTAAAACGAGTTAGAATAGGACACATAATCCAGATTAAGGGATACATTGTTGATATTAAAGAGAACGGCGGCTGGATGTGGAAATCTGCATTTAATGAGAGCGATTTTGGAAATGGGCCGGAAATCATCTGGATAGAAGATTTTTCGGTAATGTAAAAAACGTTATTGAAAATATACTCTGAACAGTTTATTTTGAAGCCGTGGTAACGTATTCGATATGAATTTATTACCCGCCTAAACAATAAACAAACACAACATTCAGGATTCGGTTTATGGAAGAAACGCGAGAAGTAGGAACAGTTAAATGGTTCCATAACGGAAAAGGGTACGGTTTTATCACAAGAGATGGTGGTGAAGACGTCTTTGTGCATTATTCTGAAATTCAATCTGAAGGCTTTAAAAAACTGTCAGAAGGCCAGCAAGTTGAATTTACAGTCGCTGAAGGTGATAAAGGCCTTCAGGCAAGGGAAGTGATTGCACTTCAGTAAATTTCATTATTTTAATATATGATATCTTGTTACTGTATTGAATTGGCTTAAGTCGGTTGCGGTAGACCTGTTCTCGGTTTTGCTTATTGGCATCTCCATTTTTATGGATGTGCCCGTATTGGTATATGTCGTTTATGGTTATACCGCGTTATTATTAATTGCCCGCCTTAGTTTACTGATCAGCAGTAATTTGAACCGTATAGCCAAACCCGGCAAGCAGGGCGCTCCTCTGTGGTTCTATCATATTATATACTTTGTTAATACGGCACTCCTGATTTATGCCGGCTGGTGGATTACATCCGCATGCTGGCTTTTGATCTGGATATCCGCATTTGCATCTGATAGAAAAAAATAAAGTTTTTTATTTCCGGAAGGGATATTTTCAGAACTTTTTGTAAGTTCTGCATCGATGAATAAAAAGTACATCTTTCGGGCACTAAAAATTAACCTCATCTGCATCATTCTGATCTTTGCAGTATCAGATAGCTATGCGCAAGAGCATTCAGTAGAAACTGGCGAAAGCACGGAGATTCCGGAACTGAGTGTAAAAAGTAACCTGCAGTTTGGTATCAGGGCTATATATGCACCTAAAACTTTTACATTTATCGGTAAAATCCAGCAATCCAGTTTTCTCGGCCTTGGTTTCCAGGCCTGGCACACCAATCTCAGGTTCGGTGATTTCAGATTGAGACTGGGCAGCGAACTGATGGCAGCCAGCAGAATAAAATTTCCCGAAAATGGCTTGGATGGGCCAAAAGAAAGACGCTACGGACTGGGCTTTATTCCGGTAATCGCTCAGGTGCCGCTTGTTGAGGGACTGTTTTTCAGCGGATCTGGTGGAACTATTATTTTTCCCGGAAAATTTCCCGATAATTTCGGTACAACTGTGAATTTTCTGTTTGATTTCGGTTTAGGTTACGATTTCCCAATAGGATTAAATGGCAATAAATTCCAGATCGGATATAACGTCCACCATATTTCAAATGCCGGAACAGGGAGAATCAATCCCGGAATAGATTTTCATATGTTTTATATCGGGTTCCGGTTTTAAGCTACACTTCACTCTTTTTTTATACAATGGATGGGTTTGGAATCGTTTCTCCAATAAAATGGTTATAAAACCAATCTTAAAAAAAAGGCTATATGCTAAAATTTCAACTTTTGTTATTCCTTGTTACATCTATTTTGCTGATAAATTGTTCGTCCAGAAGTCAGCCTCCTGATAAGTCGTTAACATACCACGATCATCATCATTTGTCATCATTAACCTATGAAACAGCTATGAGCGATACATCCGACATTAAAAAAATTGTGAAAAGCGAAGAAGAATGGAAAGAAATACTGACTTCAAAACAGTACAAAATCCTTCGGGAAGCGGGAACTGAAATGCCTTTTGTCAATGAGTACAACAGCTTGTATGAAGATGGTGTTTATGTATGCGCCGCCTGCGGAAATCCGCTCTATCATTCCGACACAAAATTCAAAAGCGGTACGGGCTGGCCCAGTTTCTGGGAGCCTGTAAGCGAAAATGCCGTAGACGAAAAAATTGATAAGAGCTATTTCATGACACGGACTGAAATTGTCTGCAGCCGCTGTGATTCACATCTCGGCCATGTTTTTGAGGATGGCCCCGAACCTACCGGCCTCAGATATTGTATGAATTCAGCAGCGATGAAGTTTATTCCAGATGAAGAAAAATAGTTGTATAAATCACTAATTTAGGATCGTATTTTTTGCAATTTTTTTGTTATAAATCAAAAAGAGAATCATCATAACTGCCCATTGCAGAACAACAGTTGCCACTGAAAACGGACTTAGAGGATTGTACCATGTATCGGGAGCATAAACTGCAGCACTCAAGTACATCCACCATACCAGCAGGGTGATTACTTCGACAGGTATTACATATTTCAGTATCACGCTCCACCATCCTCCGAGGGTTACTTTTCTTTGTTCTGTATTTACAAGCTCATTTCGAAATTTTTCAGGTCCGAATCGAATTACTGCAAATGATATAAATGCCCCCGAAACCATAAGACCTACACCCCATACAAAATCCTGGTTTGCAAAAATATCAAGCGAAAGTGCTGAAGGCAATCCAAATAAAAATCCGGCGGTACATACACCAATGGTTGCTTTTTTCCTGGTAATACCCATGTCTACAAACACTTTGGTGGCCAGTTCAATCATGGATATCAGGGAACTGAAAGCAGCAAATGTTAACCCCAGGAAAAAAAGAATGGCAAATATTTTGCCGCCCGCCATTTCCTGAAACAACTGCGGCATCCACATGAAAGTAAGCCCGGTAGATGCAGGCCCTGACGTCTGCATAACATCAAGCACCTCTCCGTTACTCATTTGCTGTCCGAGCGTGCCGAACACTGTTGAAAATATGATAATGGCTGCAACAAGGGAAACAAGGTTATTCCCGATACCGGTTTGAAATGCACTAATCGTTACATCATCACTATTGCGCATATAGGCGCCATAAGTCAGAATCAAGCCCCATGCGGCTCCTGTATCCCATGCATTTTGTGTTAATGCTTCAAGCCATAAACCCGGCCTTTGCAGTGTTGACCAGTCGGGTGTAAACAGGTATTCTATGCCTGCACCGCTGCCTTCAAGAGTCAAAGCCTTGATTAGCGAAACAAGAAGCACCAGGAATAAAGACGGAATCAGCAAGAGATTGATTCTTTCAATACTTTTAACTCCCTTTAAAATAACTGTGGCACCAAGAATCATAATTATGGCGTGAAAGACAGATGGCATAGCTGAGCCCTGGAAACCCGTCCATACGGCATCTGCCGCTTCGTAATTTACCGGCAAGGCAGAGAAAATCGATTCCAGAAGATAAAACAGGCACCAGCCTGCAACCACACTGTAGTAAAACATAATAGCTGTGGCAACAAATCCTACGAATGACCCCATCCATGCAAACTTTTTACCTATCAATTTTATGAATGACCCTATCACTCCCTTTCGTCCATTTCGGCCGATTCCATATTCCGCGATAATTAGGGGAATTGACCATAAAAATAAAAATGTTGCCCAGGCAATTAAAAAAGCACCGGCTCCGTCTTCGCCTCCATTTTGTGCTGCAATTCTCGGAAACCGCCAGATATTTCCCGTACCGACTGCAATTCCCAAAACGCTTAATATCAATCCCCATTTGGTAGAAAACCGTTCAGCCGGTTTTTTTGATGCCATTTCTTTAGCCATCTGTCTGTGACATTTCTTACATTTTGATTTTAATCTTGGTTGATAACCAATTTTCAGTTCTTCAGCAAACTATATTTACAAAAATTTAAAACCTTATTGCAACTGCAGATGCTTATCTGGTTACTCTATTTTTCACTTATTTTCCTGCTGTTTACATCAATCATACTGACTCACAATCGATTGTATTTAAAAGAACTGCCAGTGAAAATGGCGGCTGACCCTGATTTTACACCATTTGTATCGCTATGCATACCTGCCCGAAACGAAGAAGGCAATTTAAATAAATTGCTTCCCGGTATACTCAGGCAAAGATATAAAAATTTTGAAGTTTTAATACTTGATGATGAATCTACAGATAAAACACCTGAAATCATTGATGAATACAGGCAACAGGCGCCTTCACTCATCAAAAAAATAGAGGGTAAGCCAAAGCCATCGGGATGGCTGGGCAAAACGTGGGCTTGCCAACAGTTATCAACTTCGGCAAATGGTTCCATCCTGATTTTTGTGGATGCAGACACACGCCTGATGCCAAAATTTATCGGCGGGGTTGTCAACGCTTTCCGGATTGACCGGCCTGACATGCTTACCGTATGGGCTCTGCAAATTACATCTTCATTCCCGGAAAAATGCGTTATTCCATTAGTTTATTTTACGTTGTTTACCTTTCTTCCCACCAGATACGCCTCCAAAAAACCTTTTTTTCTGCCCGAATTCATTTATAAAAAAATATCACCACTCTTTGCAGCGGCAAACGGACAGTGCGTTGCCTTCACAAAGGAAGCCTATAACCAAATCGATGGCCATAAAAGTGTAAAGGATGAGGTGGTTGAAGATGTAGAACTTGCAAAAAATATTGTAAGAAACGGGTTAAAATTGAAAATGTATACCGGAATTCAATCCATTCTATGCAAAATGTACAATAATCATAAAGATATGTTTAACGGATTCAGGAAAAATTTTTATGCGGGTTTCAAATACAACCTGCCTTTATTTTTGTCCGCTGCCTTTTTGCATTTCATTGTTTACATATTGCCATTTCTTTTAGCCCCTTATGCCTTCATTACCGGGAATATAATGTTGTTTCAACTATCGGCTGCAGTGATTACCGTGTTGCTTTTACAGCGTTTAATAATCGCACTTTGGCAGCGATCAAACCCAATTTATGCATTCACTCACCCGTTGGGCGTGCTTTGGTTTCAATATCTTGCATTTATTACATTGAGTGATCATCATAAAAATAGACAGGTATACTGGAAAGACAGAAGGATTTAATCCCCTTCAAAAATTTAAGTAGAAGCTGTATCTAAAATTATGTTTCTTTTATTGAATAAATTACTATAATAAAATATATGCTGGAGCTGATTCAGAAATATTTAAAATACCTTCAAATAGAAAAAAATGCGTCGCCGCATACTATTGTTTCATACGAAACAGACCTGAAACAATTTGAAGAATTTTGTAAAAAGGAATTTAAATCCGATTCCCCGGAAATTGAAAAAACAGACCGGCTTCTGATTCGTATTTGGCTGGGTGAAATGACTGAAAAAGGGCTCGAGAGAAGTACAATTGCAAGAAAAGTAGCTGCCATTCGTTCATTCTACAAATATTGTTTTAAACGCGGCTATATAGAAAAAAATCCTGCACACTTGCTTATAGTTCCAAAAAAAGAAAAAAAACTGCCTGCCACTGTAAACAGTGAAGATATCCGCCGGATGATTGATAATGTGGATACTGATGATCCAAAAGGTATACAGATAAAAGCTATTCTTGAAGTTTTTTACTGTACGGGAATAAGGCTGAGCGAACTCATAAAATTAAACATCTCTGATATTGATTTTGGGTCAAAGCAGGTAAGAGTTATTGGCAAGGGAAATAAGCAACGTATTATTCCCCTCGGAGAAAAAGCGTTAAATGCTTTAAAAAACCATATAGCTCACCGGGCACAGCTTTACGGAAACCGAACAGGCGAGGATGCACGAAAAGCCCTGTTCCTGGCAGCCAGTGGCCACCGAATTTATCCAAAAGCTGTACAAAACATTGTAAAAAAACAGCTTCAGCTTGAAAGCGAGGTTGTCCAGAAAAGCCCTCACGTATTAAGGCACAGTTTTGCAACACACATGTTGGATGCAGGCGCCGATATCCGCATAATTAAAGAATTTCTTGGACATGCAAATCTTTCAGCCACCCAAATTTATACACATACAAGTGTTGAACGACTAAAAAAAGTATATGAACTGGCTCACCCAAGAGCCAAATAATTAAATCTAATAGGAGGAAAAATGAAAACGACTTTCACAGCACGACATTTTGATGCTAACAACGAACTGAAAAATTATGCACTCGGCTCAATTGATAAATTCCAACAGTTTTATGACAAAATTATCGCGTGTGATATAGTTCTTGAACCTACCCAGGATGATGAAAACCCCGCCAGAGCTGAATTTAATGTCAAAGTGCCCAAGGTATTATTGCGGGCAACCGAATCGGCTCCTACCTACGAACAAGCTGTCAATATTGCCACTGACAACATAGTGAGACAAATCAGAAAATATAAAGATAAGCGATTTAGCCATTAATCTAACCCCTTCAAACAGCAATTATGCCTTTTCAGGATCATCAGCCATTACCGAGAAAAGAAAAAATTGATGTCGCTTTTCTGGTTAAGAAGCTTCGGGAAGACGTACATATAAAGCTTGAAGCCTGTGCTGCTGAATCTGCGAGCAAAGACCGTTACATAACTGAAGTGGATCTGCACAGGCCGGGTCTTGCACTGGCCGGATATGTTAAATTATTTACATATCACCGGGTTCAGATTCTTGGAAATACGGAGTGTCTGTATATTGACCATCTTAGCGAAGATGAACAGATTAAAGCATTTCAAAATGTACTCGATTTTAACGTACCGGTTATTTTTTTAACCGACAACAATGACCTGCCGCAGGCACTCACTAAACTCGCAAACAAAACCGAAATACCGGTCTACAGAACTGAACTTGAGACGACAAAATTCATGTCTCTGCTCCAGGAGTTTTTGGAAGACCAGTTTGCTCTTCAAACGATGATTCACGGGTCGATGGTTGATGTGTACGGCATTGGTATTCTTATAGCAGGCAAATCTGGAATCGGAAAAAGCGAGGTAGCCCTCGACCTGGTTGAACGCGGACACCGGCTGGTCGCTGACGATGTTGTCATGCTGACAAAAAAAAGCAATATCCTGATGGCCTCGGCAAATGAAATGAACAAGCATTTCATGGAAATACGCGGCCTCGGAATCATAGACGTCATGTCTATGTTCGGAATCCGCTCAATACGATACCAAAAAAGACTTGAGGTGGTTCTTGAATTAACCCTTTGGCAGGAAACCGGCGACATTGAAAGAACCGGCCTTGATCATGACTCCGTACAATTACTTGATACAGAGATTCCTATAATACATCTGCCGATTACCCCAGGCAAAAACATAACCGTTATTGCTGAAGTTATTGCAATGAACTACCTCTTAAAACATTACGGATATGATGCAGCACGTGCATTTCAGGAAAAAATAAAAACTCATATCTCACAAAAACGATCCCGTCCTGACATTCCAAAAAGAGCCATTGATTATTTTGAAGGAGATTTTGAGTAACAAAACAGTTCCTCATTTCTCTTTTATATATAAGAAAACATTAATACATTATCCCGCGATCTAAGTTTTCTCTACAAAATCTTACTATGGCACACAAAAAACAGTTTTACTACGACGAAACTAAGTGCGAATTTGTTCCCGTAACATACAGTAAAACGGAATATATTCTCTATTCGGCTTGCATTTGGATTATTAGCGGCGTTCTTTTTTCAGCTATTGGTTTGTCACTTCTGTCAAATTACATTGGCTCACCTGCTGAACTTGCTCTTGCGGCCGAAAACAAGGCTCTCATTAAACAACTTGAGTATACCAAAACTGCCATTGTGGATATCGAAAAAAAAGTTGAGGAGATTGCTGGACTCGACAACGAAATGTACAGGTCAGTTCTCGGGCTTGACCCGATCCCCTATGAAGAAAGGCAGTCGGGGACGGGTGGTACCGATCCCTATGAAGAATTTGATGTTTACAGGGCAGAAGCATCGAACCTGTTGAAGTGGACAGCAAGCCAACTCGATGATTTGGAACGCAAGATAAATATTCAGAAGATTTCATTTGAAGAAATCAAACATTATTACAATGAAAACCAGGATAAACTGAAGCATATGCCGGCTATCCGACCGGTTTCAGGTATACTGCTTAGTGGTTATGGAATGAGGATGCATCCTATTTTAAAATATAAACGCCTTCATGAGGGCCTTGATTTCAGGGCTGATGTGGGCACAGAAGTTTTTTCAACCGGTGACGGAGTGGTTAAATTTGCCGGCAGAAAGAGTACGTACGGACTTTTACTCGTGATTGATCACGGTTATGGCTACGAGACAAGATATGCTCACCTTTCCGGATTTGCAGAAGGTATAAAAAAAGGAAGCAGAATAAACCGGGGAGATTTGGTTGCATTTTCAGGCAATACCGGTATGTCTCAGGGTCCTCATCTTCATTACGAAATACTCCTCAATGGCAAGCATATCGATCCACTGAACTATCTCTTTGCTGACACCACACCCGAAGAATACCTGATGTATCAGGATATTTCTGAAAATAATCCCAACTCAATGGATTAAAACCATTAGATGGTAAGATCAGATCAGCATCTAATTAACTCAAAACTCCTGACTTACCGTAAAAGTTCAAGTCGCTATTTTGTAGTTGCATCAAATTTGCACCGGATTCGTTAATTCGTTTTATGTTGCTTTACGACGCAAGTTCTGTAACCATTTGCTATTTTAGATAGAGTCTGGAGTTCTGAAACTTTTCTCTCTCCTTTTGCAGATCAGGTACATGTGATAGGTTCAGCAACCGGAATATTAAGAATTTTTTCCGGGTCTAAAATAACAATATGCCCTGACCTCAATTTTCTTTATTATTAAACCTAAATAAGGTCTGACGACTTTTTTGGTTTAATTTAAAATTATATGCATTACTACATCATTTACACATGTTTCACTTTCTAAGAATCTGCATTCTTCTCGGTTTCCTGTTTTTCAACTCTCCCCTTCATGCACAAACATTTAATACAGATGAATATGAAGAGATATCAAATACAATAATTATGAGTGCAATGTCCGACCGGCAGGGATTTGAAAGGCTCACGGAGTTTGTCGACTACTACCCTCACCGGCTATCCGGTTCCGAAATGCTGGAAAATTCTATTGACTGGATAGTGGAAAAAATGAAAGAAGACAGGTTTGATACGGTCTATACTCAGCCTGTAATGGTACCGCACTGGGAAAGAGGTAACGAATACGCTTCTTTTAAAGAACCTTATGAACGAAATTTGCCAGTACTTGGATTGGGTAACAGCATTGCAACTCCCGATACGGGAATTACAGCTGATGTAATTGCCGTTAGAAGTTTTGAGGAGCTTGCTCAAAAAGCAGATGAAATTCCCGGTAAAATTGTGCTTTATAATGTGCCATTTACCACATATGGAGAAACCGTACAATACAGGATTCGGGGGGCAGTAATGGCTTCGAGGGCTGGGGCTGTGGCTTCACTCGTACGTTCAGTAACTCCTTTTTCAATGCAGACTCTTCATACGGGTACCAGTGCACTACAGGATACCGCTGAGGCTATCCCTCATGCTGCAATAACTATGGAAGACGCTAACTTTATTCAACGCATGCAAGAACGTGGCGATACAGTACGGGTTCATCTTTATTTGGAAGCTAAAATTCTGCCCGACAAAGAATCACGGAATATAATTGCCGAAATCAGGGGGAGCGAATTCCCTGACGAAATTCTAACCATAGGCGGGCATATCGATTCCTGGGATGTGGGCCAGGGAGTGATGGACGATGCCGGCGGCTCGTTTGTATCATGGGAAGCAGCCAGATTATTGATTAATCTCGGGGTAAATCCGAAAAGAACAATTCGCGTTGTATTTTGGACTAATGAGGAAAACGGCCTGAACGGTGCCAAAAAATATCATGAAAAAGCCGTTGAGGAAGGACTGGAAAATCATGTACTTGCCATTGAATCAGATGGTGGTATTTTTAAACCCATTGGATTCGGGTTTTCCGGATCTGAACAGGCAACTGACATTCTTAAAAAGATCGGTTCGCTTCTTGACCAAATTGAGTCAGGTGAGATTATTAAGGGCGGTGGCGGTGCTGATATCAGCCCTTTAATACAAGATGGCGTTCCCGGGATGGGATTACTGACAGACCGCTCCAAATACTTTTGGTATCATCATACAAATGCCGACGTAATTGATATCATCGATAAAGAAGAATTCAGAATGAACGTAGCAACCATGGCTGTGTTTGCATATATCGTTGCAGATATGGATCAAAAATTGCCCCGTTAGGCAGTTGTCACAAACTCATTTCCTTTCAGTTAATAAAAAAAATTGCATGTTTGAAAAAATTGTTTTTATTACAATTATGTATATAAAATAAAAACAGGAGTATCCATGCTCGTAAAAGACATATTAAAACACAAAGGCAGTGAAGTTTATTCAGTAAATCCTGACGACACCGTTTACAATGCAATTTCTAAGATGTCAGATCTAAATATCGGAGCCCTCGTGGTTATGCATGATGGCAAGCTGGCAGGAATAATTTCCGAAAGAGATTACAGGAATAAAGTAATCCTGAAGGGCCGCACGTCCAAAAATACTGCTATTAAAGAAATTATGGTCGATAAGGTCTATACGGTTTCACCCGGCGACAACATCAATACTTGCATGCAGATTATGACAGACAAAAAGATACGCCACCTCCCGGTTATTGAAAACGAACAGGTTGTGGGCATGATTTCAATCGGAGATGTTGTAAAAGAAATCATCGATAAACAAAAAGTCGAAATCGATTATTTACGGGGATACATCAGCGGAGGTTATCCGGGCTAAAAAAATCAGACCGATTGGAAAAAGTCTTTTTCATTAGTATAAAATTTTTAACGCATTACACTTGTCCTTTCGGAGGATGCTTTACTCGTCACATTGAAAAATAAAACCCTTTTTTCGCACTGTCTCAATATAGTCATCTTCTGAGTTCTCCCTGATTTTTTTCCTGAGATAACTGATGTAAACATTAATGTAGTTGGTCTGGGTATCGAAATGAATATTCCAGACTTTTTGAGCAAGTTCTTCCTGGGAAATGATCCTGTTTTTGTTTTTCATCAGGTAAACAAGAAGATTGAACTCATTATTTGTGAGCGGAATCTTATTACCGTTAATAGTCATTTCCCTCGAAATAAGATCAACAGACAGATCCTTGCAACTGATCTCTTTTTCTGCACCTTTTGCCGAGCTTCTTCTTGAAATTGCCTCAATCCTTGCAATCAGTTCTTCACTGTTAAATGGTTTAGTAAGATAGTCGTCTGCTCCAACTTTCAAGCATTTGATTTTAACATCCGTCTCGTGCTCGGCCGACAGGAAAAGGATAGGGGTTTTAATTTCCTTTTCACGAATATGCGAACACACGTCATAACCTGATCCGTCTGGAAGCCGCAGGTCAAGTATGATCATGTCATAATTATTATCCATAGCCAGGTTTTCACCATCTGTTGCCGTTTCAGCAATCGAAACATTACTTCCGTTGTGTTCCAGTATTGCTTTGACAAGTGTGCGAACGGTTGGGTCGTCTTCGATCACAAGGATCTCCATAGAATCGCTCTGTATAGCAGTATCAGTCATAAGTCATTATAATTTATTGCCGTCGGTTGAATCCATACTAAAATTAGAAAAAATTTAAATAAATCCTATTCTATTTCCGATTTTTTATAGCCATTTTCCACTAACCAATCAATGATAACGTTTTTAATTTTACCTGAAAAGCTGTGACCCTCTTCCACCGGCTTAAATGTTGATTTAATTTTATGCCGTGATAAACTTTCGATCTCTTTCTGCTGGTTCTCAGCACTCACGGATTCATCTCGCGTTCCGTGAACTGCAAGTATGTTCATATGATTCAGGTTTTGCCAGCTCTCCCCTATCACTTCTGTTTTCAGCCTTGCACCGCAAACCGCCAATTCATTTACATGTTTCCATCTCGTAAAGCCAAAATATCCGGCAAGATATCCGCCCATTGAATATCCGATTATAGCAATTCGGTTTACTTCAAGTAACGGCAGAAGGCGGTCGACCACCTCCTGCAAAAATTGTGAACTGATTTCCAGGCTTTTAATGAATTGCCCGCGGTTTCCATCGTATAAATACCATGCCCTTCCCCATTCGGATACTTTCTTTTTACGGGCGCGGTCATACAGTGGATACGGGCCCTGTACAAAAAGGTGATAGGCGTTTATCTTCTTTATAAAATCTCCACACTCTTCTTCAAATTCGGATTTATTCTGATTAAATCCATGCAGATATAAAATCAGAGGCTTTGATCCTTTCGGTCCGGTTTCAATTATTTTATAAGGTACTTCAATTTTGAATGAATGTTTTCCCGATATGAGAACTTCCTGCATAAAAGTTAAAATTTAAAAATTTATCTTAAACTTATGTTGATTTCCGGTCTATTTTAATCGATACTTACCTTAAATAATAATAAGCCGGAATCAATACTGAAAATGAACGACATCCGAAATAACTGGACAATTGAAGAAATTAAAGAAATTTATCATTCACCGCTTCTTGAACTGATCTACAGGGCTGCAACCATTCACAGAAAGTATCACAGTACCGCAGAAGTTCAGGTTTGCACGCTTCTTTCCATAAAAACAGGCGGCTGCTCGGAAGACTGTGCCTACTGTCCTCAGTCTGCAAGATATCAAACAGATGTTGAAGCTGAAAAAATGCTTGACACCGATACTATCCTTGAAGCAGCAAACAAGGCCAAATCTGCCGGAAGCACCCGTTTTTGCATGGGGGCTGCATGGAAAAATGCGCGGACTAACAAAGAGTTTGACAAAATTCTGGATATGGTATCGGAAATTACGGATATGGGAATGGAAGTGTGTTGTACCCTTGGCATGCTGAACGATGAACAGGCTGCAAAATTGAAGGAGGCGGGCTTGTATGCCTATAACCATAATCTTGACAGCAGTGAGGATTTTTACAACCGGATTATAACCACCCGTACCTACCAGGATCGCCTCGATACTTTGAAGCGGGTCAGGGATAATAAAATTTCCGTCTGTTGTGGGGGAATTATAGGAATGGGCGAAACAGACCGTGACCGTATTGAACTGATTCATAACCTTGCAACCATGCCTGAACATCCCGAGTCGGTGCCTGTAAATGCACTTATTGCAGTAGAAGGAACTCCACTGGAAGACCAGCCAAAAGTTCCCTGGTATGATATGACAAGAATGATCGCCACTGCCCGCATAACAATGCCGGCATCTATGGTCAGGTTATCTGCAGGCAGGGTGAACATGAGCATGGAAGAACAGGCACACTGTTTCATGGCCGGAGCAAATTCCATTTTTACCGGCGAAAAACTCCTTACGACTTGCAATAACGACCTTAATAAAGATATGGAGATGTTTAAAATACTCGGGCTGACTCCCAGAGAGGCATTCAAGAATGCAAAAAATGAACATCTCCCGGCTTCTGTATCTTAATTTTGATTTTTTAAGGTAAAGGTGAATTACATGCGTTATATACTTTCGGCCTTTGTTGGCTTAATGTTTATCATCTCTTGCGGAGATGATACCGGCGGTTCATTTTCACAGCGCTTACCTTTTGACTTTTCTCAATCCAGCCAGGGCTGGGATGCTGATTTTGCAGGCCTTACTGATAACCAGGTCGATTCTGCGGGCCTCGTATTGGAATGGAGGCCCTTGCCTGAAAACACCGACTCAACACGAAACGGACTTTTTGCTTCAGGAGTCAATCTCAATGATGATCTTTTTATGTTTTACAAACAGGATTTTCTGGGCCTGAGGCCCAGCCAGGAGGTTAGAGTCAGTTATCAAATTGAATTGGTCACCAATACTCCTATGAACTGCCCTGAAATTGATGGTAGAATGCCCGGTGAATCAGTATTTGTTAAAGCAGGGGCATCAACTGTAGAACCAAGGGGAGTAGTACAACAAGATGGAATTTTGAGTATGAATATTGATATCGGCGATGATCCCGATTCCGGTGGCTTGAATGGAGAGGTACTTGGCAACATTACAAATTCAATAGATTGCGATGAACAAGATGCCGATACATATGTATTTAAGGGATTTGACACAACTGTTGAAGGAGGTACAATAGTGACGGCAGATGAAAACGGGCGGATATGGGCATTTTTTGGTATCGACTCGGATTTTAAAGGTGACTCTTCAGTCTATTTTTCAGTTGTATTTCTTTTTATAGAATCTGTTTAAAGGTGTTTTGAGCTATTATCCCGGATTCATTGGTCCGTTGTGTGTTGTTTGTGATTTATGGTCAAGCTAATCCAGGGATTGACAGTTCATAGCTTGTGTTTTTTTTTGTGATTTGTGGTCAAGCTATGTTAGGGATGGACATCATGTGTCAACATACAACTGACAACGAATAACTAACAAAACGACTTCTTGTTTTACTATACAATCCCCGTAACTCCTTGTTTTTTTATATAGAGTAATGAGTTCTGAATTTATTTTTTTCGTGAGAGGATTTTTTTTAACAATTGGAAAAGCTTTTCATATACCATTTTCAATTCATCATCTTTTATACAATACGGCGGCATCAGATAAACCACATCGCCCAGCGGCCGGATCAAAATACCATAGTCGATACATTCTTTTTTAATTTCGGTACCGATTTCGCTTAAATAACCGCTTCCATCTTTGTTCTTAATAGTAAAAGCCGCTATGGTTCCTGTTACTCTTATTTTTTCAATATTTTCCATTGTAGCAAGAGACAAAATGTGGTTTTCATGCTTTTCCTGCATTTCCTGAAATTTATGGCAATTATATTGCAGCAAACTCAATGAGGCAATTCCGGCTGCGCATCCGATGGGATTGGCCGTATAACTGTGTCCATGCCAGAATGTTTTTAAAGGATCGTCCGAATAAAATGTATCATAAACCTTATCACTGCAAACAGTCACTGCAAAAGGTAAAAAGCCACCGGTAATTCCTTTAGAAAGGCAAATCAGGTCAGGTTCCGTGTCAGACTTCAGGCAGGCAAACAGCTCGCCTGTACGCCCGAATCCGGTCATCACTTCGTCGTATATCAGAAGAACAGGAAATTTGAGGCTTACTTTCTTGAGCTTTTTTAAAAATTCGGGCCTGCACATTTTCATACCGCCTGCACCCTGCACCAGGGGCTCGATAATGATGGCCGCATACTCTTCGGGATTCTTCAACAGCTTGGTTTCCAGCAATTCAATTACATAATCTTCTCTCTCTTCTGTTGTTGAGCTCCCTATCCATGTTTCAGGATATGGTACATATTCCACATTAAATAGCAAGTTGTTGTAAACCTGAGAAAATACGGACCTCGAGCCAACCGACATGGCACCGAATGTATCACCATGATAAGCCCCTTCGAATGCAAGAAACTTTCTTTTCTTTTGTCCTCGGTTATGCCAGTATTGCCAGGCAATTTTAAGTGCCACCTCAACAGATGTTGAGCCATTATCCGAAAAAAATACCTTATTCAGGTCACCGGGTAATACCTGGGTAAGATTCTCAGCCAGCTTTTCAGCGGGTTCGTGGGTGAAATTGGCAAAAATTACGTGTTCAAGCATTTCTGCCTGTTTACGTATGGCATCCACTATTACCGGGTGACCATGCCCGTGAATATTGACCCACCAGCTTGAAATGCAGTCTACAATGCGCCTGCCGTCTTCAAGCTCGAGCCAGATACCTTTCCCGGATTTTACTTTTAAAGGCTGTAAACTGTTTTTTTGAATTGTAAAGGGGTGCCATACATTCGGGTGCATAAACTAACGGGAAAATATTTTTAAAAATGCTTTTTCAAGATTTGAAGGAGTAATGTTTTTCAACATCTCAAGTTGAAACATATATCGGGGCTTGCCCATTTCAAGAATAGTTTCATAGTTGGATTTGTGTAACGGGCCATTCAATAAAACACCGAATACATCGATATTGCGCTTTTGAAGTGCCATCAAACTTAAAAATGTATGGTTCAATGTGCCCAATCCGGATCTCGCTACAAGCAATACAGGCAAACCGAATAACTCAATCAAATCCAACACAGTATCCTTCTCATTTAACGGTACTATAAGTCCCCCTGCTCCTTCAACAACCAGGTGTTGCTGGGTAAAATCGGGCAGGTTGAAGTCATTAAGTGAAATTTCAACACCATCAATATCAGCGGCTGCATGTGGACTCATCGGAGTCTCAAGGCAATATCTTTCCGGGTAGAAGTGCGATTCAGCGAGGCCGGTTGCTTTTTTTACAAACTCTGTGTCTGTTTGCGGTGTCTTACCGGCCTGCACGGGCTTCCAGTAACCGGCCGACAGGCCTTTCACAAGGAGAGATGACACAACCGTCTTACCGACATCCGTATCCGTTCCGGTTACAAAAAGTTTTTTCGGAAATTCTATATGATCCTTCATGATTTTTTTACAACAGCAAGAAAGACCAGATGATAGGTAATTTTAATCTTTTTTTCAGTTTTTTGATCCCAGAAGGAAATAAGTTTCATAAAATCCTTATGCCTTAGCATTTTTCGGTTTACATTTGCCGAGACACCAATTTTTTTCAAGTGCCTGAAAAATTCGATTGCGCTTGAATAGATCTCAGACTGATAATCTTCATAAAAATCTATTTTATAGGGTCCTGTTGAAATTTTAACAGCTATTTCTTCTATGTCGGGCAGCGGATTGCCTGTATATGGCAATCCAAGCTCCAGGCAACACTCTCTCCATTCGGGAAATGATTCACATCCCGGAAATGCAAATAGGAAAAGCCCGCCGGGTTTCAGGTTTTCTCCCAGTTTTTCAATCGTATATGCCGGATCTTTAAACCACTGAAGTACAAAATTGCCTGTTATCAGTGAGAACATCTCTTCCCCCTCAATACCCGACTCGGCGTCCATTAGTTGATAATCAATTTTATCATCAATACCTACTTTCTTCCTGCACTCCGACAACATTTCATCAGAGAGGTCAGTGATCAGCTTTTTCCTTTGCGGAAAATATTTCAGCAGGTGCTTTGTATAAAAACCCGTACCAGCACCTATTTCAAGAATGGTGCCCGGCGGAATCATGCCGGTCCATGGTTTCAGTGAATTTGCCAATCTTGAGGCAGTCTCATATTGCAATTGTGCATTTATGTGGTAATACTTTGCACATTCAGAAAACGCAGAATTAATCTCATCTTTTCTGGTAAAATTCTTCAAGAAAATTGACTGGTGTTAAATTGGAAAATATTTGGGTTCAATAAAAGGTTTTAAAAGAGCATAACATTTTTTGCAATGTGTTGCCGGTACCGCATGTCCGGCTTTTTTTATTTCAAAATACTGACTGCGGTATCGTAATTTTTGATATAACTCTCTCCCCTTTTGGTTTGAAACGATTTTATCATTTTCCCCGTGAATGATGGTTATTTCAGGTATTTCATGCAAAAACTGCTCTGATAATCTGTCATGCTGAATTCTTGTGAGGTCAGTCAGCAGCTTTTCGTGATCAATATCTCCGTTTACATCTGTTCGTGTCGCTTTTTGCGGGTAAAAAGCATTCTCGACGAATTTCCGTAATACTTCTTTCGGTTTTTCAACAAAGTGCGACAGCATCTGTTGAACAATCAAAAACGATCTTTTACGCTGTTTCTCATTTTCAGGGTGAAAGTTTAGAAAGCCTCCGAAAACAACAAGATGGTCTGCTTTTTCAAGAACTTCATCTGGGCACCAATGAAGTCCGAATGAATGGGCGAATACTACCTTTCTCAAATCGGTTTTATCGCTAAAACCGGCAGGTTCAGGTTTTTCAAAGTAGCCCCTGTCTGCAGCTTTGAATTGAACATGCTCACTAAACAAATCTCTCCAGGGATTCCAAAATGATTGTTGAAATCCCCATCCGTGATATGCAACAACTTCAGATTTATGCATTGGATAATACTTGTACCAGGCTTTCGATTTGTTCCTGTGAATGTTTAGCTGACACGGTAATTCTGAGCCTTCCGGATCCCTCGGGAACGGTTGGCGGACGAATTGCCGATACAAAAAAGCCGTTCGCAAGCAGTTTTTCAGAAATCATTAGCGTTCTGCTGTCACTCCCTGTTACAACGGGAATAATTTGTGAATTGCTGTCAAGATAATTTGCGCCTGTATCTTTCAAACGTTTTCTTAAATAAGATGAATTGAAATGGATTTTATCCCTTTCCCTATTCATACCGGTCAGCATTTCAAAAGATGCCGATACGGATCCGATTACCGAGGGTGGCAGCGATGTGGTATATATAAATCCGTTGCAATAATTTACCAGGTACTCTTTTAACTTCTTGCTCATCAGTGCGGCAGCCCCAAAAGCTCCCACGGCTTTACCGAAAGTAACCAGCAAAAGATCTGTATTTTCATTGCCGGCAGCGAGTCCGAGGCCTTGGTATCCATAGAGGCCTGTGGCATGCGCATCATCTGCATAAAGAAGTGCACCGTAATTTCTGCATAACACTCCTGTTTCATTCAACGGTGCTATATCGCCGTCCATGCTGAATACCGATTCGGTAACGACCCATACAGCCGATCTCTTTTTTTCTGTGTATTTTTGAAGCAAACTTTCAAGATGGTCAAGATCATTATGCCTGTATCTTACAAGTGAAGCCCGGCTGGCGCTGCATCCGCTCAACAGGCTATTGTGGCACAATTTATCGGCAAGTATATAATCATGCCTTCCTGTTAATGCCGGCAAGATCGAGACATTAGCCTGAAAACCACTGTTAAAAATCAAAGCTTCCCTGCCGTACAATGATTTTAATTGTTCTTCAAGCTGTAAATGGATTGGCAACGTTCCGGTAATTAGCCTGGAAGCAGAAGATGAAGTGCCATACTTTTCGGTATATTCAATTGACCTGTTCTTCAAAAAGATATGATTTGCCAGTCCCAGGTAATCGTTGCTGCTAAAATCGATACAATTGCGGCCATTAACCAGCAAGGCATTCTCCGTTCTATCTACGGGATTCAACTGCCTTAAACGACTGTTTTGTTTACGGTCGCTAATTTTTGAATTGTAAAATTCCAATCCGGAATTATTACTCACGAACGGCGCCTGCTAAATTTTTTGATGAATCGGTCCAGGTGGAATCACTTTGAAATGTTCGGCCCATTGCCCTGAACTGCATTACAAATCTGCGTTTGTTTATGCTGGGTGCAAACTGGCCATACTCTACCATAAAGAGCCTGTCAACAGACGGGTCATGATAAATAAAGTTAACAAACGGCCCGCCCATAAAATCATTCGTCATCTTCCAGGTACCCAGGGTTTCAAAACCGGTCAGCCTGTTACCCTCAAGGTCCATTTTCTCTGTAATTACAGGCCTGCCATATTCGGTGGTTACAAACGACTCTTCACGCTCACCTCTGACATAAATTTCCATAAGTGAGTCGCGGGTTGCATTTATCCAGTCGGATGTAATGAAATCGGTATTTTCGACACCATCTTTCCACCAGGCCCACATCCATCTGTCGTTTTGTGGTAAAACTCTTCTGAAACTTACCACATTCGTGGTATCCACTGTCCATACATAGTCGTGTTGCATTCTCACTTTCCACCCATAATTTTGCCACAGGGAATCAGAAATAGCTGTTTGTTCGCCTTTCTCATAAACTTCCTCAGTGCGTCGTTCAAACTCACGTTCAATAAGGTTGTCAACAAGAGGTTCGGATGAGGCTTCAATTTTCGAAGCCAGGGTTGAGTCGTTGTTTGAAGTCAACACCAGAGCCCACTGGTCTCTCGACCATTCATCTTCAAGCGGAAAGGCAAAACTTTGCCCATCCCTGACTCGTTGCTCAACCTCATCACTCAGAATAGCGCTGATAAACGTGCCAACATTGGAATCGCTGTCAATTGGTGCGGCAAAGATAAGATTCTTTTGCCTTTTAAGGCGGTCAAGTTCGTTGTTTGTGTTAAAATCCGTTAAAACCAGATTAAAGAGTGGTTCATAGGTGGGTACCGTTTCAATTTTTGCACCAAAACTGTTTTGTATCGCTTGGTATGTATCGCTCTCCCACATGGTTGAATCCATTACGACAAAAATTTGATCCATATTTCCAACAGATTTCGGTTTGTAGTCACCTTCACAGCTCAGGATTAAAAAAGAAAATATTACAATTACAAAATAGACTGAATTTTTGGACATGATGGTAAATTTAGAATTCCGGTTTTATGCAAAATTTTAAATGTCATTTGCGTGAAAAAGAAATCTCAGTTCATAATTATTTAGAGTTTAATATTCCCAAATTTCAGATTATAAACAAAAGAAAAGAGTAATTTTTCCCATCCTGAACCAGGATAGTTTTTGCGGATTTCATCTATCAGCGCACTTCCGACGATGAACCCGTCCACTTCCGCTGCTATAACCCTTGCATCTTCATGGCTTTTTATTCCAAAACCAACCAGCTTGGGATTCTTTTTGATATTCTTTTTAACCCGGTCTATAAATTTACTCACAGATTTAGCAACTTCGTCACCTTCTCTTGCTCCTGTTACACCGGTTACGGAAACACAATAGACAAATCCTTCCGACTTCCGGTCAATAAGCTGCATCCGTTCATCCCGGGTGTTGGGAGCCACCAGATAGATTAATTTCAACCCTGCACTCCGGGTATCAGCTTCAATTATAGCAGATTCTTCAACAGGCAGATCCGGAATTATGAGTCCGTCGACACCGGCAGAAGATGCTTCATTACAAAATTTTGTAACGCCATATCGATGTATGGGATTTATATATCCCATCAGAATTATAGGAATCCCGGAATTTAGCCTTACCTCTTTTACCATTTCAAAAATCTTGTCAATAGAAATTCCATTTTGAATTGCCACTTCACTCGAATGCTGAATGGTAGGGCCATCCGCAAGAGGGTCGCTAAACGGCATTCCCAATTCAATGAGATCAGCCCCGTTCTTTTCAAAACCCGATATGAGCTTTACAGTGGAATCCAAGTCAGGATATCCGGCGGTTAAGAAAAGCGACATGATCTTGTCATCAGCCTTTTTCTTACTGAATACTTGTGAAATACGATCCGTTACCTTTGTAGTCATAAATAATCTGAGATGGTTTTCATATCTTTATCGCCCCTGCCAGAGCAGTTAACCACAACTATTTCATCTGTTGAGGTGAGTGGCATCAATGTTTCAAGATAAGCCAATGCATGAGCGGTTTCAATTGCCGGTATGATTCCTTCCTTTTCTGACAGCAGCTTCACAGCCTGCATTGCCTGATCATCCGTTACACCAAAATAGTGAACCCGGTTTATGTCATGGAGGTAGGAATGCTCCGGGCCAATTCCCGGGTAATCAAGGCCTGCACTAATGGAATGTGCAATCTGTATCTGACCTTCTTCGCTCTGTAACAAGTAGCTTAGCGAACCGTGAAGCACCCCCGGACTCCCTTTTGTGAGCGTAGCAGCCGTTTTATCCGTATCAGCACCCAGGCCCGCTGCCTCAATTCCAATCATCTTCACATTTTCATCTTCCAGAAACGGATGAAAAAACCCGATGGCATTGGATCCGCCACCTACACAAGCCACCAGATAGTCGGGTATTTTTCCCTCTTTGCTTTTGAGCTGTTGTCTTGTTTCATTACCGATCACCCTGTGAAAATTTCTGACCATTTTGGGATAAGGATGCGGGCCTACTACCGAACCGATCACGTAAAAAGTGTCGTCCACGTTCGTTACCCAATCCCTGATCGCCTCATTGGTTGCATCTTTCAGGGTTTTCGATCCGCTCACAACTTTTCGAACCTCAGCCCCGAGCAACCGCATTCTGTCAACGTTCAGCTTCTGTCTCTGCATATCTTCTTCACCCATGTAAACAATACACTTTAAGCCGAACTTTGCACAGGCTGTCGCAGTGGCCACGCCATGTTGTCCCGCGCCGGTTTCTGCAATAATTCGTGATTTACCCATCTTTTGGGCAAGCAAAACCTGCCCGATTGCATTATTAATTTTATGAGCGCCGGTATGGCACAGATCTTCCCTCTTCAAGTAGATCTTTGCCTTTTGATAGTGATCGGTCAACCGGTCGGCAAGTGTGAGTTTGGTAGGACGCCCCACATACTCGTGCAGAAGGTCATAGAACTCGGATTCAAAAACCGGGTCACCGGCAAAATGATCATAAGCCTTTTCAAGATCTTCAAGTGCGGGTATCAAAATTTCTGGTACGAACTTCCCGCCGTATTTGCCGAAATACCCGGTTTTGTCGGGTGCATCATATTTCATTTATTCTGGTATTTTCTGAGTAATTATAATTTTATTAACAATTTACCCTGTCTCGGAATTGCCTCTGTCAAAGATCCCCCATCTCCTGCTTCTCCCAGACAGTGCGCATTTCATCAAAGAAGGTTTCAATTTTATCAAAATCCTTTAGCCCCGGAGCTTTTTCAACTCCACTTGATAAATCAACGGCATAAGGATTAACGGAAGCAACAGCAGTACTGATATTGCTGCTGTTTAAGCCTCCCGATAAGAAGAAAGGTTTATTTATTTCCAATTCAGATATAATATCCCAATTAAAGACCTCGCCGCTTCCTCCCCATTTACCCGGTACGTTTGTATCAAAAAGATAGTATTCCACAACATCCTCGTACGAATCTATCTCTGATTGAAGTTCTTCTCCCGCAATACCACTCCGGATATGTATCGCCTTTACTACCGGTTTGTCAATCATCCTGCAATAATCGGGAGATTCCTTACCGTGCAACTGAACCAGGTTAACGCCTGTTTCTGTCACAATTCTGTTCACATCATCCAGGGCACTGTTCACAAAAACCGCAACTGTTTCAAGGCCGCCAAGCCAGTTAATAATGGCACCGGCTTTTGCAGGATCAATGTAACGTTCGCTTTTATCGTAAAAAATAAAACCGATATAATCGGCCATAGCCCCTGCAGCAAAACGTGCATCTTCAAGATTGGTGATTCCGCATATTTTCACTTTGGTTCTTCTTTCAATATCCTGAAACATGATCAATTAATCTCCGGTTTATTAATCATATTCACATTCAATAATTCCTTCAGAGCTTTTCCGGGATCGGGCTGTCTCATCAGGTGTTCTCCGATCAGGGCAGCATCAATTTCGTTTTCATTTAGAAAATTTAAATCCGATTGCCTTTTTAAACCGCTTTCCGACACTTTTACAATATTTGACGGGGCTTCGTTCAGTAATTCAATTCCCTGATGGAGATTCACTTCAAAGGTGTGCAGGTTTCTGTTATTCACACCAAAAATCCTGACCTGTTCCCAATTCAATTTATTCTTGTCATCTCTGCTGTAGCATTCAACCAAAGCTTCAAGGCCGGCTTCCTTTACCGCAGCCAGTAACTCGGACAATTGAGCTTCTGAAACAATCGTTGCAATTAATAATACGGCATCGGCACCGTAAGCCCTGGCTTCGAAAACCTGATAGGGATCAAGTATGAAGTCTTTGCGTAACAATGGTATAGATATCACTTTCGATATGTTTTCAAGATACGATAAACTGCCCTTAAAAAAGGGCTCATCTGTTAGCACGGATATACCCGAAGCGCCGTTTTCTTCATATGATTTTGCTATTTCAAGATAATTAAAATCAGGCCTTATCAACCCTTTCGAAGGTGATGCTTTTTTAATTTCGGCTATTACTGAAACATGTTTATCAGCTTTCAACGTGCCTGATAGCGACCTTCTCTCTTTGTGATACAATTCAAAGGATTCAAAATCCCTGAGTGTAACTTTTCTTTTTTTCTTTAAAAGGCCTGATTTAGTCTCTTCAACAATCCGGTCAAGAATAGTCGGCATGTCAGCTCCTGTAGTCATTGGTTGCTGTTATAAATTCATTCAGTTTCTCAAGCGCTTTGCCCGACTCAATACTTTCTTTAGCCATACCAACCGTTTCATTCAAATCGCCGGTTTTACCGGATACCAGTATGGCAAATGCTGCATTCAAAATTACAATTTCCTTCTTAGGTTTATCTGATTTATTTGCAAGAACATCTCTCAGGATTTCAGCATTGACTGAGCTGTCACCGCCCTGCAATTCCTCATGTGATGCCTTTTCAAAACCCAGCTCCATCGGGTCAAACAGTTGCTCATTAATCATATTACCATCCGGCAATTCGAAAAGCAGGGTTTTGTCGGTCAGGCTTATTTCATCCAGACCGTCCAGGGCACTTACCGTAAACGCTTTTTCTGTTTGCAGTTTGACCAGGATTTGTGCCATTTGCTTTGCTGCATCTTTGCTGAATGCACCGATAACCTGCCTCCTGACTCCAGCCGGGTTCAGTAATGGCCCGAGCATGTTAAAAAATGTCCGCACACCCAGTGCCTTGCGGGCCGGCATCACATATTTCATGGCCGGATGGAAGTTTGGCGCAAACATGAATGCCATTCCGGTATTTTCAAAAACCTTTTCAACCTTTTCTTTTTCAAGTGAAGGGTCGGCTCCCAAAATTTCAAGCACATCCGCACTTCCGCATTTGCTTGAAATACTTCTGTTTCCATGTTTTAACACCGGTACACCGGCACCTGCAACCACAAACATTGCTGTGGTTGAAATATTAAAGGTTCCCAGGTTGTCACCGCCGGTTCCACACAGGTCAACAGCATTTTCCGTATTCACTTCAACCCGGATAGCCGCATTACGCATCACCTTTACAAAAGCAGTCAGCTCTTCTGCCGTCTCCCCTTTGGTTCTCATTCCAAAGAGAAAGGCAGCTACAGCCGGGTCTTCAACCTGACCGTCAATAATTTGATTCATGGCAAATTCTGCCTCCGAATTTGTCAAATCTTCATTGATGGAAACTTTTTCAAGTATTTCTTTAAAGCTATGTGCCATAGTTAATTAAATTCTTCAAATGTGATCTTTTCCGGCTTTTATTTTAAAATCTTTTTTAAGCCAGTTTCTGATAATTTTAGGTCCTTCGGTTGTGAGGATACTCTCGGGATGAAATTGTATCCCTTCAAGAGGATAAAATTTGTGGCGTATGCCCATCACCACCTTATCATCGGTACATGCTGAAATTTCAAAAATTTCCTCCGAGACCGATTCTCTTTCAAGGGCAAGTGAATGGTAACGCGTAGCCGTAAAGCCGTTTTCAACTCCCCGGAATATGGTTTGGTTATCATGATAAACTTTCGATGTTTTTCCGTGCATCAGTGTAGGGGCATGAACCACATTTGCGCCGTACACATGACCAATTGCCTGATGGCCCAGGCATACGCCCAGGATCGGAATTTCAGGCCCCAGCTCAGCGATTAAACTTTCCGTAATCCCGGCCCTTTCGGGGCGCCCGGGTCCGGGTGATATCAATATTTTAGTGGGATTAAGGCTTTTGATTTCATCCACCGTAATCTCATCATTACGGACAACTTTATATTCCGGCCGGTCAACAGCAACAAGATGAACCAAGTTAAAGGTAAACGAATCGTAATTGTCAATTATAAGAATCATCCGTTCTGTGCTGTTTCGGTTTAATAAATTTTTGCTCAATTAAAAATTTTCAAAACTTCTGTACAGCCCCGTTACCTCACGTATCGGTGCCATAACCTCTTCGGCTCTTCTTCTCGCCCTGATTCCGCCTTCCCGGAGTACATCATCCACATAACCGGGATTTTTCTCCAGATCTCTTCTCTTTTCCCTGGCCGCGGCAAAGTATTCGTTTATTAACGAGAGAAGCTCTTTCTTTGCATGCCCGTATCCGTAGCCCCCTGATCTGTATTTACCGGCTATTTCTTCCGTTTTATCTTTATCAGCAAACAAACGTATCAGTGAAAATACATTACAGGAATCAGGATCCTTCGGCTCTTCCAGGGGAGTTGAATCGGTCTGAATTGACATCACCTTCTTCTTCAGCTTCTTGCCTTCATCAAAAATATTAATCGTATTTCCGTACGATTTGCTCATTTTCCGGCCGTCAACTCCCGGAACAGTTGCAACCGATTTCAGAATATGCTCTTTCGGCACGATCAAATATTCGTCATCATACGCATAATTAAACTTTCCGGCCAGGTCTCGTGCAATTTCTATATTCTGTTTTTGATCTTCACCCACAGGCACGATATGTGAATGATAGATGAGAATATCGGCTGCCTGGAGTATAGGATATGTGAAGAGGCCTATATTCGGGCTCAGTCCGTTTGCCACCTTGTCTTTATACGCCACCCCCTTTTCCATCATCGAGACCGGTGTAAGACATCCAAGTATCCACGCAAGCTCAGTTGTTTGCGGTACGTCCGATTGTGCAAAAAGCGTACATTTCTCCGGATCAAGACCCAATGCGAGATAGTCCATTACTACATCCCTTGTGTACTGTCTTAGTTTTTCTCCGTCCTGTACTGAAGTAAGGGAGTGATAATTCGCAAGGAAATAAAACGCTTCACCCTCTTCCTGCATCCGGATATGCTGCCTCATGGCTCCGAAATAATTACCCAAATGGAGTTTACCTGAAGGCTGAATTCCGGACAATATTGTTTTTTCAGTGATTGTCATTTCAAAATTTGTTTTGGTTCAACTTCATTTTCCAATTCAGGATTGATTTAGCCTGACAGCAACTTTCAGTGCTTCAACCAGGGCTTTGGCCTTGTTCTTTGTTTCTTCAAATTCATTTTTTGCATTACTGTCAGCTACAATACCTGCCCCGGCCTGGATATATACCGAATCGCCGGTAGCGAGCATGGTTCTGATCACGATACAGGTATCCATATTACCCGAAAAATCAAAATATCCCACTGCACCTGCATAGGGGCCTCTTTTCGTCGGTTCAAGTTCATCGATGATCTCCATCGCCCTTATTTTCGGAGCTCCGCTCACTGTTCCGGCAGGAAAACACTGCATCAGGGCGTCTACAGAAGTTTTAGATGGGTCGAGATCACCTGTCACATCTGAAACGATATGCATTACATGAGAGTATCTTTCAATCACCTGGTTTTTTTCGAGCTTAACGGTACCGGCTTTACATACACGGGAGAGGTCGTTTCGGCCCAAATCAACCAGCATGATATGTTCAGCAACTTCTTTCGGATCATTTTTCAGATCTTCTTCAAGGGCCAGGTCTTCCTCTCTGTCACGTCCACGGGGCCTCGTACCTGCAATCGGCAAAAGTTGTGCCTTTTCATGCTGTACACGGACAAGCACTTCGGGTGATGAGCCAATCAAAGCGAAATCGTCAAAATCCAAAAAGAAAAGGTACGGCGAAGGATTTACCATGCGCAATGCACGATAGAGCATGAATTTGTCGCCCTTGAAAGGTACCCGGAAACGCTGAGAAAGAACAACCTGGAAGATATCTCCTTCGTAAATATAATTTTTGGCTTTTTTCACCATCTCATGAAACCGCACTTCTTCAACATTGCTGGTCATCCGGGATGTATCAAGCGTAAATTTTTGCTTCTCTGAATGAACTCGCAGCGCTTCTTCCTCCATTCTGTCGAGGCACGACAAAGCTTCGTCAAATTGAGTTTCAGGATCAATATCATTGTCCGTAAAGACGGTTTTAATGAGTACTACCTGCTGCCTAACGTGGTCAAATGCAAAAATTTCATCGTAAAACGCCCAGATGGCTTCAGGTAAATCCAGATCAGCCGGAGGTGCAATTCCGAGGCTTTCAACTTCCCTCACCGTATCATAGGAAGAAAATCCAACGGCACCGCCGGTAAGACGGGGCAAGTCGGGCAACTCCGGTTCTTGATACCTGGTTGTAAGTTCTTTCAGGGATTGAAAGTAATTCTTCTGTTTTTCGGATGCCTTTCCACTTTCGGGGTACTCCAAAAATGTATCTGAGCCATTAAACCTCAAGACCTGGTAAGGATTTTTTCCAATAAATGAATATCGTGCCAGTTGTTCACCGCCTTCAACCGATTCAAGCAGAAAAGGAAAACCGGCATTTTTTCTTACAGAAAGAAATAATGATACAGGAGTCATTATATCTGCCAGCAGGCGACGGCTCACCGGTACGGCCGTATAATTTTCAGCTATTTTTTTAAAAGTATTCAGATCCATTTTTATAAATAAAAAAACCCGCTCCAGATTGCTGCAGCGGGTTAATCAAACAATTTTAATCAAATAAGATAACTACAGATTACCCTCTGCCACAATTCTGAAGAATTGCCACCACCAGAGGGAAATATGTAAACTCACTATATTCATAGCGCGTGAAATCTATGAGTTAGGAAATTTAAAAGCAATGTTATTTCTATAAAATTTTGAACTAACCTTAATCTGTATAGATTTTTTGCATCAACTTTCTTTTGGCGACCGGAAATATGGTTTCATTAAAGGGAAATTCGAGATTAGTATCAAAATTATAGGTAGCCGGGTTCGGCAAATCTTTCTTTTCCCTGATCAGCTCCAGCTTGATACTGTTAGGTGAAAACCTGGCCATTCCCATTTCAAGAGATTTCACATGCTCTGTTTTAAGTGACCGGTAGTTGTCATCGGAACTTTGAAAAATCGACAACTCAAATTGATATAGTCTCAACTCGGAAGCCAGACGGTCAGGAATAAAAAAGTAACCCTCTTCCTTATAATTCGGAACAATTCCCACATGTTCAATCGAGATGTCTTTTTCAACAAATTCATGAATGGTTACACCTTTTTCCAATACCTTTTGAATATGAGGCAGAGCCCAGTTGATTAAATCTTCAACCAGGTTTATATCAGATTCTTCAACAAATACTACCTGATATTCGATCTTTCTGTTTACCAAATCAATATTTTTAATTTTTTTTGGAAACTCTTCCCGAAGATCTTCAAGTTTCTTTTTGATCTCATTTAATGATTTATAGAGTTTCACCAATTCCATGAGGTGAGGATAAATCTTGTTCTGATAAAATTGCTCTTCGGTTTTTTTCAGGCCCGCAAGAACAAGGTACTGATGTTTCTCATAATCGGAAGAAACTTGTGTAAAGAGATCCAATGACAAATGCGGACTATTCATTAGATTAACCTCCTGTGATGATTAATGCATGATTCTGGATGTATAACGCTACATAACCGCCGTGTTATTGTCAAGTACCAAAATAGAAAATGTTTTTTGATGCCGATCATTCAACCTTTTTTGAATGATTTATACCTTTTTACGGCAAATAAGCAACTATTCGCAGGGGTGCCCCGCCGCCGTTCCGGATTATTCAGCCGGAAATTCGGGTTAAGTTTTACCAAACGTAAATCCAGTTTACATTGGTTTTGAACAGCATTTGTCCTTTATTATTAATAATTGACAGAACGGTTTCATAAGCGTCCGTATCTTTTGCGGCAATAATAAGCTCATCCGCCTCCTCAGTGGAATAGAGACAATATTCGGTATTTTCAATTTGCCTGTTCGTAAAATGATGCTGAAAGGCATCAAGAAGTACCATTAATGAGGCCGGCCCCGAAATTGCATATTCACCATCGGAATTCTCCGGTTTGGATAACAAATCCGTACCCTCCAGGCCAAACAATACTGATTCTATTTTCTTTGCAGTTGCTATTTCATTTCCTGTCATTTTGATTTCCCAATCCGGATCAAAATCAATCCTCCTTTTCTGACCGGTAAATTCATTTTTCCTCTCAATCGGTTTCAAAAGTGATTGCTCTTCTACTACCAGATCTTTCCTGCGAAAAATTTTGAAATTTAATTTCAGTCCGGCACTTTCCTGATGATCAGAATTATCACCGGTTCCTTCAATTGAATACTTACAGGTGCAGGAGTCACCTGCATTGAATATGTCGTGAAATATTACAGAGCCTGACTCCCACACAAATCCGTATTCAAATTTACCGGCTAAAAATTCTTTCGCATCTGTTAATTCTTTGTTTTGCAGGTAAAGCCAATGAACAAGAGGAAATGTAGGATCACCTGATTCAGCAAAAAAATCTTCACCGGCTCTCAATGTTTCGAATTTGCCGTAGAGTTTTGTATCAATTTTAAAATTAAATTCACCGTTTTTAATATATTTATTCATGCGCCGTTTGTTTTTTTAGATATATTCATGTGAATGTGCTAACAGGTTCTGATGTTTACTCAAATTGCAAATTTATTGTAACAATAACCATAGTTCATTATCTATCTCTGATAGCAAATCATTGTCACTTTTATTGGGAAACTCATTATCGGTAATGAAACAAACCGGGAAAGCCCGGGTAATGTAAACAACATACTGTTTGTAATTCATAATTGGATTAATCATATTCGGAAGAAACATTTTAAAAAAAAGAGCGATAAAAAAATGAAAATACTTGTACTTGGCGGAACGGGATTAGTTGGAACAGAACTGGTTAATCAATTAAACTCGAGAGGTGCGGATGTTTCAGTTTTGACCCGTAAGGCGGGTCATGTAAGCGGTTTGCCCAACGAAATTCGCCTGATACGCGGAGATCTTTTAAACCCGATAACCGTAAGGACTATATTCAGAAATGTGGACCGTGTTTTTATGCTGAACGCATTGAGTACCAGTGAAACCTGCGAGGGCTTATTTGCCGTAAACGGAATCAGGAGATCAAGAATCGAAAAAATTGTCTACATGTCTGTTCAGGATTTGGAAAAAGGATTACATCTTCCACATTTCGGTTCCAAACTGGCAATTGAGCATGCAGTCAAACAAACCGGTGTGCCCTATACAATATTGCGACCCAATAACTTCTTCCAGAACGATTATTGGTCGAAGGATTCCATGGTAAGGTATGGTATATACCCGCAACCACTTGGTGAGGCCGGAATCTCAAGGGTGGATATCAGGGATATTGCAACGGCTGCGGCCAATGCATTGCTGACAGATGATTTTGAGAATGAGACATACAACCTTGTTGGGCCGGACGTTTTAACGGGCCCTGAAACGGCAAAAATATGGAGCGAAGCCCTTGGCAGGCATATCAAGTATGCAGGAGATGACCTGGATGCCTGGGAACAAAATTCACTGCAGTTTATGACCGACTGGATGGCTTATGATTTAAAACTGATGTATGAATTTTTTCACAAACACGGATTGAAGTCAACCCCTGAAGATTTTGAGCGTGTTTATAAAATTTTGGGGAAACCACCCAGGAAATTCAGGGATTTTGCCAAAGAGACAGCTAAGATGTGGAAATCACCGATTTAATTGAGCACACTCTGAACTTCAGTGTAGTTCAAGTCAAATGCATCGGCAACATCCTTATAAGTAATGGCACCCTTTGCAATGTTTAACCCCTTCAAAAGCTCATGGTCTTCTGTAAGGGCTTGTTTCCAGCCCTTATTTGCAAGTGGTATTGCGTATGGAAGAGTCGCATTTGTCAGGCCCAGAGTGGATGTGTAAGGTACGGCTCCCGGCATATTTGCCACACAGTAATGGAGAATGTCATCAACCAAATAGGTCGGTTTATCATGGGTTGTCGGTTTCGAAGTTTCGAAACATCCACCCTGATCGATGGCCACATCTACAAGAACGGCACCCGGCTTCATAATTGTCAGCATCTCCCTTGTAATCAGGTGTGGTGCTTTTGCACCCGGCTTAAGCACTGCCCCGATAACAAGATCTACAACCGGCAACATTGTCCTGATATTGGCTTCGGATGAAAAAACGGTATTGATGTTGTGCGGCATTACTTCATCGAGATATCTCAGCTTTTGCAGGTTGATATCCATAATAGTGGTAGATGCACCCATTCCGGCAGCTACCCTTGCTGCGTTTACGCCAACCACTCCACCTCCAAGCACCAGTACATTTGCGGGCTCAACGCCGGGTATTCCGCCGATAAGCACCCCACGGCCGCCAAACGGTTTCTCAAGGAACTTCGCTCCCTCTTGTGTAGCCATTTTTCCTGCAACTTCACTCATGGGAATCAAAAGCGGGAGTGACCTGTCCTTTTTTTCCACCGTTTCATAAGCAATTGCAATACAACCGGAATCTGCAACAGCTTCGGTTAATTCCCGGCTTGCAGCAAAGTGAAAATAAGTAAAAACAACCTGGTTTTCCCTGAGCCGGCTATATTCAGCCTCAATCGGCTCCTTAACTTTCATAATCATTTCTGCCTGCTTCCATACTTCATCAGCATCATCTATAATTTCGGCTCCTGCATTTACATAGTCTTCATCTGAAAAACCGCTCGCACTGCCAGCATCTTTTTCAACTAACACTTTATGGCCGTTTCTTTTGAATTGCAAAACTCCCCCTGGTAACAAGGCCACTCTGTTTTCATGCGTTTTAATCTCTTTGGGTATGCCAATTATCATAATTTTTTTTCTTCAGTTAAAATTTTGTTTGTAAAGGTATTGAAATTTGAATTAAAAAATCATGCCCGGTTAACAATTTTGGAAGGGCTTCCGGCCATTGCGATAGTTTTTGTACACATCTGTCCAAACGATTTTTTTGATGAGCCGGATTACGGATGAATATACATGAGAGTTTCGTTGATTTGTTGCCAGACTAAGAAATTTGATCGCAAAAAAAACCCGAAAAGGGTTAGGATTTTAAAATTCATGAAAATCTTTATTGATATTTACATGAGTAATAATTTTTATTGCATTTTAAAAACGCTTTGTAAATATCAGCTATGGTTTTTTGTAAATACCGATAAGCATCAGTCACCGGCAGATTACGTTCCCGCACCAATTGCCTTCTTCCTTCCCCGGTAAATGCGTTTATCTCATCG
>CAYPZI010000001.1:42193-98777 GCA_964415185.1 uncultured Balneolaceae bacterium
TATAATGCCAGTCAGCAAAATCATCATTCTCCGGTGCAAATTTTGTCATAATTCCAAAATATCCTCCCGGTTTCAGGCAATTCCAGAGCCTGTTTAACTCTTGCTTCGGATTTGAAAGATGCTCAAGCACTTCTGTTGCAGTTATAAAATCATATTTTTCTGTAAAAACATCCGGATGATTTGCGTAGTAAATATCAAATATATTCATGTTGTGGCCCTCTTCCTCAAACATAATATTCAGAGTGGGACCCGGCCCTGACCCAAAATCAAGGCCATAGCTTTCGGGTTCAAGTTTCTTTGAAAGAGGTTTAAAAAGCCTGCTTAAAAATTTTCGGTATCTCTCATCTGCCGGGTCATTTTCATGGAGGTCGTATCTGCGTTTTTCTTCTGCTGGATCGAGATGGTATCGGTCAGGAACAAAAATGAAATCACATTCGGCACACCTGTAATAGTCACTGCCTGATTTCGATCCGTTCAATTCAGAATAGATCAGGGAATTATTGGTATCACCGCAAAGAGTACATTGAATTTTATTCATAAAGCTTTCTTAAAGCCTGAAATCATCAGACTAATAGTATTTTGTCGGCTAAGTCATCGGATGAGTGAACTTTGGATCACTGCAAGTATATAAAAGTGCTTGCCTTTTCGATAAAGCTCATCCGATGACTTTCTTCCTGCAATTCAACTTCTATTTGAACAATCAGTCCGGCAGGCTTTCACCCACTTTTCCAAGGTTTACCACTTCTAAATTTCTGACTTTTCCGCTCTCAATTTCGAATCTCACAATGGTTCTGTGAACCTGAAATCCTTGCCTGCCTGCTGCGCCTGGATTCATGTAAAGCATTTTATTCAGCGAATGATCACGCGCTATTTTTAAAATATGCGAGTGGCCGCAAATAAAAAGGTCTGGAGGATTTGTCTCGATTTCCTTTCTAATGGGAATGCAGTATCGTCCCGGAACCCCGCCGATATGAGTAATCCAAACGTCAATCCCCTCCCGGTTAAACCGCTGATGCTGAGGATATTCACTTCTGATCTCCTGGCCATCGATATTACCGTAAACACCTATCACAGGAGCAATCTTTTTCAATTGATCTGCAATTTTTAGTGAACCGAAGTCACCTGCATGCCAGATTTCATCTCTTTCATCAAAGTAATCAAATACCTGTGGATCGAGATAGTTGTGAGTATCGGAAATTAGGCCGATTTTAATCATAAGCCGCTTATAAATGATTTACCTGTATAATAGAAAACCTGTAAATTCTGACAAAATATATTTCTGTACATTTTAAAAAAATCTGAGCCACTTTGAACCGATCATTCAGCATTATCATTGTAACCTGGAACGCACTTGAGCATCTGAAAACGTTTTTACCTTCCGTTTGTTCTACCCGGTATCCGGACTTCGAGATTATTTTAGCTAATAATGCATCCACAGACGGATCGGCAGAGTGGGTACAAAAAGAATTTCCGGAGGTCAAAGTGGTTACATTTTCAAGAAACCACGGATATTGCGGCGGCAACAACAGGGCAGCGGATTATGCCGAAGGTGAAATTCTTGTTTTTTTAAATAATGATGTAAAGGTTGACCCGGATTGGCTGAAGAATCTTGAAAAAGCATTCGATACGCAAGATGTAGCTGCTGTTCAGCCAAAGCTGCGATCATTCGAATCGCCTGAATTTTTTGAATATGCAGGTGCTGCCGGGGGGTTTCTTGATTATTTCGGTTATCCATTCTGCCGGGGACGGATTTTCGATACGATTGAAAAAGACCTTGGCCAGTACGATCATCCCGGAAACATATTATGGGCTTCGGGCGCTGCACTTGCAATCCGGAAAGATCTTTTTCTTGAAGCAAGCCGTTTTGATGAAGATTTTGAATTTCACATGGAAGAAATTGACCTCTGCTGGAGGCTTTGGAACCTGGGATACCGGATTCAATATGAACCGTCAAGTGTTGTTTACCATCTCGGTGGCGGTTCCATGCCAATGGGATCGGCAAGAAAAGTATATTATAACTACAGAAATAACCTGATCATGCTCGTTAAGAATCTCCCTTCCGAAAACTTCGTTTACAGGATATTCGGAAGGCTTATTTTTGATGGGGCAGCGGGAATCAGATCGCTTTTCCGATTAAGGCCGGATGAAACCTTTGCTATTATTCGTGCTCATTTTGCATTTTATAAACGGCTGATATCAGCCTTCAAAAAAAGAAAAAAAATACTGAGTGAACGGAAAAATCCGAACGATCCGCCTGTGCTTTTTCAGTTCAATATTCTGTTTCAATACTTTCTCTATCGTAAGAAGTATTTTAGCGATCTTGATTTTCATAAATGAATAATGCGGAACTCATACGTTACGGCCGCGGTTTTAAAACTGATACTCTTAAAAAATCAGAACCGTGGTAAACAACAACCATTTTGATTATATCATCGCAGGGGCGGGAGCTTCCGGGTTATCACTTCTTTGGTATCTTCTGCAATCACGGCTTAAAAACAGATCTGTTCTTGTAATCGATAACCTATTTAGTGAAGCTCCGGCTAAAACATGGTGCTTCTGGGATCCTGATAACATTCCTTTTTATAAGTTAACCAGACAGAGCTGGAACTTACTCAGTGTGAAGGATGCTGATTCGATCATTGACGAAAAATTACAAAATTACCGTTACTGTGCAATCGACAGCAGCGCATTTTCAAGATTTATTTTGGATCATGCATCCGGATTCGGGAATGTAGAATTCAGACAAGAGACGATCCTTTCAATAGAGAGCTCCGAAAAAACAGCCGTAGTAACCACAAACGCCGGTACGTACACATGTGAATATGCCTTTCAAAGTGCGCTGAAGCCAAGGGGATTTGAATCTGCTAAAATGGATATCTCAATCAAACAGCATTTCAAAGGCTGGGAAATTGAAACAACGGGGAATCATTTTAATCCGAATAATGCTGTTTTGATGGATTTCAGTTCGGATACTTCACATAAATTTTCCTTTTTCTACCTGTTGCCGTTATCCGAATCACGTGCCCTCATTGAGTACACATTATTCAACAATACAATTCTGCAGGAAAACGAATATGACACTGCGATTGAAAATTATCTTTCAAAAACCTACGGGTTAAATAATAATCTCTTTAAAGTTTTGAGAACTGAAAAAGGGATTATCCCAATGGAAGACCGCCGCTACCCTCTATTTTACAATAAACGGACACTCAATATCGGAACCGCCGGTGGGTGGACCAAGCCTTCGACAGGCTACACTTTTTCAAGAATACAAAACCGGTGCAGAGAGATTATTGAACAACTTGAGAAAGGTGAAAATCCTGTTATCCGGCATGAATCCCGATACCGATTTCGTATCTATGATATGATGATCCTGTACCTGATCAAAAATTATCCCGAAGAAAGTGAAAGGCTTTTTTTACAGCTTTTCAAAACAAACGGAATTGAAAAGGTTTTGAAATTTCTGAATGAAGACACCACATTCCTTGAAGAACTCTCCATTTTTTACAAGCTTGAGTACCGGCCTTATTTCAGGTCTATTTACCATTTAAAACACCGGATTTTTACGGGTGCGTGATTGCAGGCAGTTGGCAGTAAAAAATTTAAAATTTTATCAAAAATCTAAAGTAAAGATGGCTGAATAAAATATTTTTTAATTTCCAGAATTTAAATTTCTTTAATTATTGACCTATGGCAATATTGACACCTTGCTGTGCACTCTTAACCGCTAACTAACTTTCTTCCTGCCAAAAACGCTCAACGCTATAAGGCAAAAAAACGCACACTTGGAGGTTTCGCTCTCTATTGCTTACTGCCAACTGATTACTGATTATTGCTTATAATTCTCTCCGTAAGCGATCCCAGCGGCGGGTCATGTTCTTCGCCAAAAATTTCAAAGGGTACCTCCGCACCAACTTTTTCTTTCACCTTGCTCTGCTCTATCACTTCCTGGTAGGTTTCGTAACAATCGAGGGCTTTTTCGAATTTTTTCATGTCTTCCCTATTGCAGTGAATGATGCAATCGATATCTTCATCAGGTGATGCTTCAAGGCGGAACTTGCCGTCATTACTCGGTTCTCCTTTCCTTGTAAAGAAAGCAAGCCGTTTCGGGTACCCGGAACCCTCCATTTTGAGTTTGCAAAAAACCCTTTTTACAACTGCATGGCTCACCAAGTGGTCAAAAAATCCGCTGATGCCATGCACGGCATATGTGACCACAACATCCGGCTTAATATCATGAATGTGATCTTCAACAATATTTTCAATTTCTACCGGGTTGAGCTCTTTCAATCCACTGTCAGGAAGGTCAAGTACTCTCATCTCTGTTAGTTTCAATATTTTTTCAACACACTGCATCTCCCTGAATCTGATCTCTCCCATTTTCTTTTTATCTACTCCGAGCCGGTACCTCTGTTTGGTTGCCTCACCTTTCGTAAGCGTAAGAAGAAACACTTCGTCACCATTTCGTATATGAAATGCAATTGCAGGTGCGGGCCCGAATGATTCATCGTCAGGGTGTGGAAATATGAACAGTATTTTCATAATTCGTTTTTCTTTAAAATGTATAACCTAAATTCAAGATACACATTGAAAAACAGAAAAACTGCGGATAAAAACAGCTTTTAGTCAGAATCTGATTTTGTAAACAACCTTTGGAAGGATAGAGAACTTTTCCCTCGAATTAAGAAATGCCCTTGTATGAAAAACCTGGTAATCATTTTCCTCAATTTTATCAAGGATTCGGCTGTAATTTTCTTTTGCGAGAGCCACCGGCAGCCTGCTGTCTTTATTCAGCATCGCGATTCCTTGATCTGCACGTTCGTAGTAAACCCTGGCTCTTTTAATCTGAAACTGAATTAAGGACCTGAACTTGTCATCAACTGATTTATCAAGCATCTGAGTTTCGCTAATTCCAAATTCTTCCATTTCATTTAAAGGGAGATAAATCCTGTTTCTTTCGATATCCTCACCAATATCCCTCAATATATTGGTGAGCTGCATGGCAATACCAAGGTCCACTGCATGATCGAGTGCTTTAGGTTCAGAATAACCAAAAACTTCGCTGGTCATCAATCCAACAACAGATGCCACCTTATAGGAATAGTCGTAAACTTCATCAAAGTTATTGTACCTGTTTTTACCAAGATCGGTTTTAACTCCATCAACCAACATGAGAGGTAAGTCGACAGAAATATTATACTTTTTCAGAACATCCGAGAAGGCAGTAAGTATCGGGTCATTCTGATCCCATCCCCTGTAGTTGCCAATCAGCTTATTGCTGAACAAATCGAGTTTTTTCTCAATTTTATCAGGTTCTATTTTCCTGTAAAATGCAAGATCTATTGACTCATCCACAAGGTCATCGATGTACCTGCAAAGTGCGTAAATCGCAAATATAGCTCTCTGTTTATGATAAGGAAGAAACCTCGTTGCCATGTAAAATGTCTTAGCATAATCCCTGGTTATTTTTCTGCAATGGGAATATGCAGTTTTCAAATCCTGGTCATTCAGCTCATCTATCACTCCGGTATGAAAGGAGGTTCGCTCATATAAAGGACGGATAAGTACGTAAGGTAATCGTAACAGGTTTGTCATTTTAAAATTATGCTAAGTTTAATGCATAAAAAGCAATAGACGGGTAAAAAGTTCCCGAAAAAATTTGTATGAATATATTATGTAAATTTCTGTTATTTTAGATATTTAATAAAGAGTTTATTTCCGGAAACTTTAAAATCAGTTAAAATCTTTTATACAATACCGGAATTTGATTTTTTATCTAAACAACTTGTATCAATACTTCAATCGGTCATTCGATGAAATCCAAAAGTAAAAAAAATACCATATACCAGGTTGCACAGCATGCGGGGGTGGCAATTTCTACCGTTTCAAGAGTATTGAATGACTCGCCCAATGTTTCGGATGACACCAAGGCTAAAGTGAAGCTTGCCATTAAGGAGTTGAAATTCAGGCCGCAGGTTAGTGCCAGGAACCTCGCAAGCCGGAAACCTCAAATGCTTGCAATTGCCGTACCTTCGTTCACTACACCCTACTACACAGAAATTCTGAAAGGTCTTAAAGATGAGATCAAAGAACTTGATCTTGATATAGTTATTTATAATACCGGCTCTAAAAACCCGGAAGAGGGAGTTGAGAACTTTTTTAACCGGGGCACTGCTGATGCTGTAATGATAATCTCAATCAGTATTACCGATTCTATCCATGAGATGATAAAAAATTCAGGCATCCCTACCATACTGATTGGCAGTTCACACCCAGAATACAATTATTTTGAAATGAACAACCGGCAGGGAGGTTTTATTGCCGGTGAACACCTGGTTAAACAGGGATTTGAAAAGATTGGTATGATATTGCCGGCTTTAAAAACCAAGGCTTCAAGTGAGCGATACAGCGGATTTTTAGACGCCCTGAAAGAGTTTAAAATGCCTGTATACGATAAATTCTTTGTACGAGGTGACAGTAAAAAACATGCAGGCTTTACCGAAGAGGCAGGCTTTGAAGCCATTTACGAGTTTGACCGGCTGGGAGAATTTCCTGATGCCATCTTTTGCTCTAATGATACACAAGCAATCGGGGCTTATAATGCCATTGACAAACTTGGAATGAAGATACCCGATGATATTGCCATAATGGGATACGATGGGATCAAGTTCACCAAGTATCTCGATCTCACTACTGTAGACCAAAAGATGTATACGGTGGGAGTCCAGGCTACCCGCCGGCTTGCCGATATCATAAGGCATAATGACGATACGCTTATCCAAACTACAATTGATCCCGTGCTGGTTCAAAGGCGTTCGACAACCCGGAAATCCTGAAAATACAGAGGGCAACAGATTCACAGTGAGTATAGCTGACGATTTAAAACCGGCCCTGAAAAACTGCATAGAAAAGACCCGCGTGGAGTTCCTTGAATCTCCGTACCGGGGAAAAGTAAGGGATGTTTATATTCTCGATGAACAAACACTCGGGATTGTTGTTACTGACAGAATTTCCGCTTTTGACCATATTATGAGGCAGGCAATTCCGTACAAGGGACAAATTCTGAACATGCTGTCTGCTTTTAACTTTGATGCTGTTGAGGATCTTATCCCCGTACATGTTAAAAGTGTACCGCATCCGAACATTACCATCGCAAAAAAATGCGATCCTATACCCATTGAAGTAGTTGTGAGAGGGTATCTGACCGGCCATGCATGGCGTGAATACAAATCCGGCAAAAGGAGCTTATGCGGGGTTCAATTGCCGGAAAATATGAAAGAGCACCAAAAATTTCCCGAGCCCATATTAACTCCGGCCACAAAAGCACAAGAAGGTCACGACGAAGATATATCCGAAGCGGAAATTATTGACCGGGAGCTTGTCGGAAAAAAGCTTTGGAGTATTATTCGAAAAAAAGCATTTGAATTATTCAGGCGAGGAACAAAAATTGCTTCCGGGCAAGGGCTGATCCTTGTGGATACAAAATATGAATTTGGACTTTTTGAAGGCGACCTGACTCTGATCGATGAAGTTCATACGGCTGATTCTTCCCGGTACTTTTATGCTGAAGGATACGCAGAACGCCTTGAAAGTAACCGGCCGCAAAAACAACTTTCGAAGGAATTTTTACGTGAGTGGCTCATGCAAAAAGAATTCAGAGGCCTTGAGGGGCAAACATTGCCGGACCTCCCTGACGATTTCCGGATTGAAGTCTATACCCGATACAAAGAGTTGTTTGAAAAGCTGACCGGCCGGGAATTTATCCCGGAGAATACAGAACAGTTTAATACTGTATTGGGAAGCATTTTTCAGAATTATCTTGAAAATTCAGAATCGTTTAACAGTTGATTTTTTTTAGCTGTATAATCAATAAGAAGATATTTCTTCCGTTATATTCCAAAATTTTACGGAACTTTTAGCCTCAATTGAAATACATTCAATTAAACCATAAAGAATTGTACCGTATCAGATAAATATGACTTCACATATATTTTCCCGTTTCAGTAAGCTTTATTTTCACATCTTCATTTTATTATTACTGTTTCCGTTTGGAGAAGTTTATTCTCAAACGGGACAAGCTTACCCCTTCGAAAACGGAGTTGTGGTCTCAGCTGATGAATTTGCTTCAAATGCCGGCGTTGAAATTTTAAAAAAAGGAGGCAATGCGGTTGACGCTGCCATTGCCGTTCAATTTACCCTTGCAGTAACCCTTCCAAGAGCCGGCAATATTGGAGGGGGCGGTTTTATGGTACTTCATTTGAATGACGGGATTGTACGTGCACTCGATTTCAGGGAAAAAGCGCCAGAAAACGCACACCGGGATATGTACCTTGATTCTGATAGAAACTATAATCCGGATTTAAGCCGTAAAGGTGCCCTTGCTGTAGGTGTGCCGGGCACGGTTGACGGCATGCTGAGTGCCCTCGAACGGTATGGCACATTGCCTCTTGAAGTTATTATGGAGCCAGCCATTGATTTGGCAGCCAATGGATACCCGCTTAATTACAGCCATTCAGCAGATCTGAACAGCAAGGCCGATGAATTCAGGAAATTCAAATCTTCGACAGAATATTTTCTAAAACCTGACGGTGGAAAATGGAAACCAGGTGACATCTTTGTGCAAAAAGACCTGGCGCAGACATTAAGAAGAATTGCCCGTTATGGCAGAAACGGATTTTATTCGGGTGTAACGGCTAACCAGATCATAGAAGAAATGAGGCGAAGCGGTGGCATCATCCGGCTAAATGATCTCAGAAACTATAAAAGTGTCTGGCGGGAGCCGGTAACTGCTGAATTCAACGGACATACCTTCTATATGATGTCGCCCCCCGGCAGCGGTGGGATCGTAATCAAACAAATTCTCGGTATGATTGATGACTATCCGGCCGAGGATCACGGCTTCAATTCAGCTTCATATATACATCTTTTATCCGAAGCCATGCGGCGGGCATTCGCCGACAGAAACCATTTCCTGGGTGATCCTGATTTTGTTAATATGCCTCTTGGCGATCTTACCTCTGAAGAATATACAGATGCAAGGATGAACAGCTACATTCCCGAAAAAGCCTCTACAAGTGAGGATGTGTCTCACGGATCGCCGCGTGATATAACAGAATCACCCCAAACCACCCACTTTTCCGTAGTTGATAAAAACGGCAATGCAGTGGCTGTTACAACAACCCTTAACGGATCATTCGGAAGTTACCTGGCTGTTTCAAATGCCGGTTTTTTATTAAATAATGAGATGGATGACTTTTCTGCAAAGCCAGGTGAACCGAATATGTTTGGGCTTACTGGTGCAGAGGCAAATGCCATTGAACCCGGAAAACGAATGCTCAGCAGCATGACTCCCACCATTGTTGCAAAAAATGGGAAAGTAAAAATAGTTACGGGTGCCGCAGGAGGTCCACGCATTATCACTGCTACCCTTCAAAACATTCTGAATATTTTGTTGTTTGATATGAATATTCAGCAAGCTGTCTCTGCCCCAAGATTTCACCATCAATGGCTGCCCGATATGTTGTATATTGAAGAACATGGTATCTCGCCCGATACCCAAAACCTGCTCGCTAAGTTCGGTCATAATTTATCAGTCATAGAAAACATTGGGCGTGTTCATACTGTTTACGTAGATGAGGAAGGTCTCAAATACGGAGTAGCCGATTCTCGCGGAGACGGAAGCACAAAAGGTTATTGAAATCACTGAAATATGGAAAATTCTGGCAATACAACTTATGCATCTGTCACATGGGAAGATGAATCTCTTTATATCATTGATCAAACCTATTTGCCGGAAAGGGAAGTTACTCTTGAGCTTACATCAGCCGGACAGGTTTGGGATGCCATCCAAAAACTGAAAGTGCGTGGAGCACCGGCGATCGGAATTGCGGGTGCTTACGGGCTATATCTCGGCATCAAAAATATTGAATCGGAGGATTTCAGCTCATTTTACAGTGAAGCTCAGCGAATATCAGATTATCTGAACAGCTCTCGTCCCACTGCTGTTAACCTTTCATGGGCATTGAACAGGATCATGAGAACCATTCTTGCCCACAAAGACAAACCGGTAGGTGAAATTCGAAAAAAAGTACTGGATACAGCCATCTTGATTCATGATGAAGACCGGAATCTGTGTAAGTCGATTGGAGAAAACGGGCTTGAAATTGTGGATGATAACTCACGCATCCTCACACACTGTAATACGGGTGGCCTTGCAACCGGCCAATACGGTACCGCCTTTAGCGTTATTTTGCAAGCACATCAAAACGGATTGCTGCAAAACGCCTGGGTTGATGAAACGCGCCCTCTTCTGCAGGGTGCCCGGCTGACAGCATGGGAAATGCAAAAAGCGGGTATCCCCTTTCAACTGATTGTTGATTCTGCCGCTGCCTTTTTAATGCAACAAGGTAAGGTTGACCTGATTGTTACCGGGGCAGACCGCATTGCTGCCAATGGTGATACGGCCAATAAAATAGGGACTTATAACCTGGCAGTTCTTGCCAATTACCATGACATTCCACTTTATATAGCTGCGCCTTATTCCACCATCGATTTTGATATCGAAAACGGCAAACAGATTGAAATTGAAGAGAGAAGTCCTGATGAAATTACCCATTTTGGCATAAAACAAACGGCACCTGACAAAACCGAAACCTGGAATCCCGCATTTGATATTACCCCCGGAGCATTGATAACAGGAATTATAACTGAAAAAGGAATCATCCGCCCCGATTATAAAAGCAAACTTGCCGAAGCATTCAAAAAAGCTGAAGCAAGCTCATGATTTTTCAATTAAAAGGCCTGTAAGCAGCGCAATCCTTTGAATAGTTTCATTAAGGAATATTTTTTCGGTTGGGCTGTGAGCCCCTTCACCCACTGCACCTAATCCGTCGAGAGTTGCTGCATATAAGCTTGTATAACTGCCGTCTGACCCCCCGCCCGAAATACCCGACTTTAATTTAAATCCCATTTCACCTGCGATATCCTTTGCTGCATTCCAAAGTTTCCGGTTTCTCTTATTTTGAACCAGCGGAGGCCTCTCAATTCCTCCCTCAATTTCAAATGTAACTCCTTCCATGGCAGGTTCAAGTGACATAATTTTTTTATGAATCTCTTTTCCGTCTTTTTTAGTCATTATCCTTACATCAACAGACGCACTGCACTCCGGTGCCACCACGTTCGTACTTATTCCGCCATTAATCGTTCCAACATTTACTGTAATACCTTTCTCCGGATCATTAAGTTCATGTAGTTTTTGAATGAGGTAAGATAATTCAAGGATCGCGCTTTTTCCTTTCTCGGGTTCAATTCCAGCGTGGGATGATACCCCCCTGATTATAATATCGTAGTGTCCTACACCCTTTCTTCTGGTTTTTAATTTTCCATCCGGATCCAGTGAAGGCTCAAGTACGAAGACACGTTCGGCAATTTTTGCTAATCTTATAATATCTTGCTTTGATTCCCTGCTGCCCGTTTCTTCGTCTGAACTAATATAAATAGCCGGCGAGAATGGTGTTTGAAGCCCCAGGCTTTTTATAAGTTTCAATGAAGTAACCATCATTAGCAAACCTGCTTTCATATCATAAATGCCGGGGCCTTTCAATACATTCCCTTCTTTTTTAAATGGCATTTTATCAATTGTTGATTCCGGCCATACCGTATCGGCATGTCCCATCATAAATTGATAGACATCTGCAGTATCATTTTTATTTCTTGCCAATAGTGATCCACCACTATTCTTTGCAGGATATATTTCAGTATTGTAATTCAGTTCATTCAGATCCTCTTTTACCAGTTCAAAGAATTCCAAATGAGCTTTTTTTTTATGGGGTGGGGTTTCATTTAAAACATAATCCTGGAGCCTCTCTATAAACCAATCCTCATATTTTTCACACTCTTCCAGGATTTGACGTGATACTTTTTCTGTAATCATACCTATTTCTTGAAATTTTCAGGAAAAGGAAATGCATGCGATTCCTTTATTACTGCATAACGCCCGGGAGAAATATATACAAGCTGTGGATTTTGGTAAATAGATTCATTTTCATCAACTGAGGGAAGTTTCATAATTCCCCTCTTTGCATCAGCAGCAACAATTTCGCCGAGAATAAGACTGTTATCACCGAACCCATCGATGATTTTCAAAAGCTTGCACTCTAAAAAAAGGTATCCGTCTTCTATAAAAAATCCGTTTACTTTTCTTGCCTCAATTTTAGAAAGGTTTGACAGTAGCGGCTTGGTGTTGTCTTCACATCTTGGAGATGCAGTCATACTTGTTAACACCACCTGTTCCGGAGAAGGAAAGGTAACTGTAAATTCGCCGGTTTCTTTAATATTTTGATAGGTTTTATGGTTCGGAGTACAAACAAAACCATAATGGTTATTCCATCCCAAAGGAAAAGCCATGTGCTTCGGTGCAAAATCGATTTCTCCATTCTGATCCACCGTACCCACGATAATAAGAGGATGTACAGTCATTGCCTGCTCCCATACCGGGTAATCAAGATTTAAAGAAGTAATGTGTTCATTGCTGTTTTTTTCCATAATGATTGTAATTTATGAGCGTACCATATTCTCGAGATCCCATTTTTTGTGAATACCAAGGATATAAGCAACTTCGAAAAAGATATCGGGAGGATTCAAAATTTTTACTTTTTTACTGCTTTCTAATAATCTGTCCAGGAAAATAATTGCATTTGAATCGGCAAACCGGGAATCAGCCATATCTACCAGAAGCTCCGTCCTTTCGCTCATTAATTGTTCGATATCAAGCGTAGCCTTCAGGTTAAAATCTCCTGTAAGCGTAACGTGTAATTTCTCTTTACTTTTTATGTATTGCATAGTATTCTTCCCTTATAAATTTTTTAAGACACTTTGCCAAATCCGAAAGTACTTTAACATTTTCAAAATCAAGGCTGCAGTTCACTTTTTGCATTCTCAGGTGATCGATTTCTTTATGAAACATTGGCATCAGGCCTGAAAACAAAAAATTATTTTCGCTCAGCCAGTTTACGCAACGATTCACCTCCTGATTTATCATTGGAATATCGATGTAGACAACATTCAGGCTCAAGTATTCAATACTTTTCAGAATGCGTAAAACAGAGCTTTCAAATTTTGATCCGATCTCTTTCACAATAATTAGCGCAGTGTCGGAATCATAATTAATTTTTAAATGGAGATCTGTTTCTGCCTTTTCATTTACTGACTTATTGTTTGGATTCAAAAAAGCAGGATGTTGCTGAAACTGACCGTAAATTTCTTTCAATACACTTCTGTACCTGGCCGGCAAATATACCGGGGCCTTCCACTTATCAGTAAGAGGCAAAAATTCCAGGATTTCACTTAACGGACTTTTAAAATTCTCGTCCATATGCTTAAAAACATGTGCCGGCAGATCGGCCAAAATAATTGCTGTACTCCTGAATCCAAATTTTTGATTTACCTTTTGACTTATTGTGTGCACGGCAACTGCTGACCCATATAATCCCTGAAGTCCTTTATCGCTGCTGATATCAATAAGCATGGTCATCATCTTTTTCATCAGTCCTCTCCTGCGATGCTGCGGTGAAACAACTGCTTCACCGACTTCACCGATGTTGGAGTCAGGGTTTTTGATGACGGCGAAATATCCGGCAGGCCGGCCGCTGCCTGTTCTAACGATAACCCCGAATTTGTATTCATTTCTGAAAGCCAGTTCTACTCTTCTTGGAAAATAGAGATCGTCTTTGAAATACGAATAGTCATAAGTTCTGTATATTAACTGAGCAATATCTTCTGCGTCTTCAGTAGTGGCAGGAGTAATCAAATAATTACTACCCGGATCCTCTTCGGTTATTCCCTTAAACTCACCCTTGCGAATGATATCAGAGATATGATTCGAAGAAAGCTGTTTAACAATCCTGAATTCTTTGCCGTCGGCTCCCTTGTTCAAAAAAAGAAATTGATCGGTTATATATCTCACTATTTTCTGGCCGGCGCCTTCAAAATTTCCGTTCTTAAATGCTCTCTGTTCCGAATATTTGTGATAGTCCGGATTGAATGGCTCACCTCTCTCCTGGATTACAATTTCAATTTCGGATATCAGGTAGTGATACCACAGCTCCATATAACCTTCTTTATTTTTATAGGCATGGAGAATAATATCCGTCAAAACTTCATCTACCGCGAGTGCCATTCGCGCTGATTCTTTTGAATTGAGCCCCATATTCATACACCATTTATAGGTGAAATCAGATGCGGATCCTATCATGCCGATTTTTGCCTCAAGATTTAAGTGGGCTTCCATTAGCCTTCTACATGGATTTATATTTAACTTGCCTAAACATTAGCTAAAACTCTCTACATTTACAGTGGGGCAGACGTAAGTCTTGGGGTAGGGTTTTTTCTTACTTTATTTTACCTGTATTGAATGAAAATTTCTAACTGTTCACACACTAAATCTACAATACGAATTCCTTACAAAAGCCGTGCATTAAACAAACCCGTTCATTCTACAGCAAAAATTAAAATGGATGAAAAAATTATCTTATTTTTGCGCTAAGCAAACGTTTTAACAAGGCAAGTATGCAATTAAAACTCAAATTTTACAGTAAATAATTATGAATGATAAACCACTTATCGGCATCATCATGGGCAGTGACAGCGACTGGCCTACAATGAAGGAAGCTGCCGGGATAATTGAGGAATTTGGTGTACGCTACGAAAAAAAAGTTGTATCGGCTCACAGAACACCTGAAGTAATGGCTCAATATGGAAAAGAGGCCAGGGAAAGAGGCCTTAAAATAATTATTGCCGGGGCAGGCGGCGCCGCACACCTTCCGGGCATGACTGCTGCCTACACAACACTTCCGGTGATAGGAGTTCCCGTAAAAACTTCTGCCCTCGGAGGGCTCGACAGCCTTTACTCTATCGTACAAATGCCCAATGGTGTACCGGTAGCAACCGTTGCAATTGGAAAAGCCGGGAATGCCGGCCTTCTGGCTCTGCGGATTTTAAGCATCAACAACCCGGAAATTGAAAAAAAACTCGGGAAATTTCATGAGGAAATGGCAGCCGGATCCATGAAAAAAACTGAAAATCTTATCTGAATTTGTATAATCTGAAATCCGCTCTTATCAGATTCTGTTTTTCTTCATACAAACAACAATCGTACATATGTTGAAATATCGGAAGTAACCTGTCATTATACCGATTTTATCGGGAACTGCGTTGAATTTTGACGCTGCCATCCCGACCGCTGTCGGGACGGCAAAAGTACCGGAAATACTATCAGGTCTTTATCCGACAAATAAGTATTGACTTAACAGTAAGGCGCTATAACTTAATCGAATATATTGGCTATCTAACAGAATTCATTGGATAAAAAGATAATTTCAAACTGGATTGAAGCAGCAAGGCCAAAAACACTTGCAGCCGCTTTTGTGCCTGTCCTCACGGGCGGATCGCTGGCATATGCCCATAACAACTTTGATATTTTCACTACAATTGTGGCACTTGCCTGCGCATTTTTGATACAAATAGGAACCAATTTTGCAAACGACTATTTCGACTTCAAAAAGGGTGCCGATACCGATCAGAGAATCGGCTTTCAGCGGGCAACGGCAACCGGGCTGATTCATCCCGGGCAGATGCTGGCTGCCACTATTATTTCAATGAGTATTGCTTTTATTTTTGGCCTTTACCTTGTATGGGTGGGCGGATGGGTAATATTGGTCATCGGTATTTTATCACTGGCTTTCGGAATATTGTACACAGGAGGGCCATTTCCTTTGGGATATAATGGGCTCGGCGATCTTTTTGTCTTTATATTTTTCGGCATTATTGCGGTAACCGGCACCTATTATGTCAATGCCCTCGGGTGGTCTTTTCAATCGTTCATTATTTCGATACCGGTTGGGGCACTCAGTGTTAATATATTGGTAGTTAATAACCTTCGCGATATTGAACAGGACAGAATCGCAAACAAAAAAACCCTCGGTGTGCTTTTTGGAGAAAATGCTTTAAAAGCCGAGTACATTACTATGCTTCTTATTTCATACGGCTCTGTTTTCTTCTTTTGGATAAAAACCGGCAATTTTTTCACGGCCATTTTACCGGTTATTGCACTGCCATTTGCCATTCCGGCAGTTAAAGAAGTCTTATATCACAGCGATAAAAGGGTTTTAAATAAAACCCTGGAAAAGACAGCCCGGTTTATGGTAATTTTCGGTGTGTTATTAAGTGCCGGATTAATTTTTTGATTATGAAAATCAGCGTATATAAATACAATATACCTTTTACCGAAACTTTTAAAATTGCCTCAGGCTCATTTCAAGGCAGAAAGGGAATATTGATAGCGTTGAAAGATAAAAGTATAGACCTTGTCGCTGAAGCTTCACCCCTGCCGGGTTTTTCCGTTGAGTCTTTTGACGATGCCTATCTCGAAATTACAACCAGCCTGAAAAAATGGGCACACTACTTCACAACTGATTTTACAATTGAATCACTTCAATATTACTGTTCATCCGGTAAAAAAAACCCTTCAGTAAACTATGCGCTTTCAGTACTGGGAATTGGCATTTTGAGCAGTCGTAAAAAAAAATCTCCGGGTGATATACTCGGTTTCAGCTTACCGAAAATACTGAACATAAATGCAGTTTTGGGAATAAATCCCGTGCATGTTATGGAAAAAGACTTTTATCACTTATATAAAAACGGTTACCGCACTTTTAAAATAAAGGCAGGCAGCGACACGCGGCTTTTATTCAACTTTTTGGAAAAAGCCTGCAAAACAGAGAGTGATCTGAAGTTCAGAATTGATGCGAACCAGTCATGGAAACTAAAAGAGGCGATTCAAAATCTGAATAAGCTTGAAAAATATCCTGTTGAATATTGCGAAGAACCCGTTCCCTGCAGTGATGAAAAGCTTGTACAAAAAGTGGTGGCTGAAACCTCCGTACCTGTAGCTCTCGATGATTCTCTTTACAGCGTCGGCTCTCCGGCAAAGCTGATTTCAACCGGTTATTTTAATTACGTAATTGCAAAGCCAACTCTTATTGGTTCTGTTTTCGATCTTATTGAAACAATCAAGCATGCCACTAATATTGATTGTAAAGTGATTCTGACATCTGCTTTTGAGAGCAATGTCGGAATTCAAAACATAGCATTCCTTGCAGCTTTATTGGGTGCTGATCATTTGGCCCACGGACTGGGAACGGGAATAATTTTTAAAAAAAATACAACAGTTACTCAAATCCTGACAAAAGCCTCAGTTGAAACAAATGAACTGATTTGGAGTTCTACTTCAGATGAGATCAACTATGAGTCATTACAACCTGGTGAGTCGTATGAGCTCTGACGCCGGAATTCATTCCGTTCCGGAGTACTCTTTTCCATCTCCGGAAACGTGCTTTCTCGCGTCTGAAAATGCCATATATGATTATGGAAATCTCTATGGATTTGCCAGAAAATTCAGGCTTTTTTATCATGATAACTGTGAAAATAGCTCCAAGGTTGCTCTGATTTCAGATTCCAGCGATTTGCAGGTTTTTTTAATCGCTTCTTGCTGGCTTGCCGGTATTCCATTTACAGTTCTGAACTCTGCCCTGCCAAAAGACCGGTTAAAACAGCAGGTTGAAATATTAGATCCCGGCCTGATTTATTGTGAGGAAAGATTTGAATCGTTGTTTTCAAATCGTTTGATATTAACTCCGGATAAGATTTCCAATTTTGTTAATGAAACCTCTGATGCATCCTATTTCTCTGTCCCTGATCACAACAGGGTGTTCGGCTGGTTCCTTACTTCAGGGTCCGCTTCGAAGCCTAAATTGGTACCGCTAAAACGCAGGCAGATGCTTTATGCTGCACGTGCCAATGAACAAAATTTCCGTCCGGCAATCGACACTTACTGGCTGCTTTGCCTGCCTCTGAATCACATTGGAGGTATTTCTATCATTCTGAGATCTCTTCTGTATGGAAACGCAATCTACAGGATGAATCGCTTTTCAATTGAACACGTAACAAACTTTCTCACCGAAAATAAACTGGTAGAAGCAGCTTCCCTTGTTCCCACAATGCTTCACCGTTTACTTGAGGATTCTCAATTCAGAACCCATAAATCGCTTAAAGCCATATTGCTCGGAGGCGGGCCTATGTCACCAGAGTTGATCAACAAGGCTATAGTTCGGGGAATTCCTATTGTTTTGAGTTATGGTATGACAGAAACGTGTGCTCAAATCGCCGCTAATCCCCTGCTTAAGCCAAGCGGTACTTATTCTCCCAAGGCAAGCGCAGGAAAAGTCTTCCCGCCCAACAGAATTCAAATCCGTAACGATAACGGAAAAGTATTAAAGAATAATGAACCGGGTTTAATCTGGCTGAAAGGCCCCCAGGTTTTTGACGGGTATTTCGATAAAAAGGCTGACAAACACACATTCGACTCAAACGGTTGGTTTAACACTGGCGATTACGGACATGTAAATTCACAGGATTACCTTTTCATTCAATCGAGAAGGTCCGATTTGATTATAACGGGTGGTGAAAATGTAAACCCGGTAGAAGTTGAACAGGAATTAAAAACTTTCGTTGAGGTGCGTGATGCGGCAGTCATTGGCGTTCCCGATGAAGAATGGGGAGAAAAGGTAGTTGCAATCGTGGTTATGGAGCCTTCTGTAGATTTAGAGGAGAAAACTCACTCCTTCAAATCCCGGCTAAATAAAAAACTAAGTGTTTTTAAAATTCCAAAAGAGTTTTTCTGCCTTAAAGAGTTGCCCCGTACAGATACCGGTAAATTGCAAAGAAACCTGCTAAAGAAAAATTATCCGGATTTTACATAGTTTGAAAGAATTTATTTGAAATTCCCAATTATTGCGTAAATTTGTAGCTATAGAGAAAATGTTGATGATTGATTTTACTTTGCCTTTTCGATTGAAAGCCTCCGTAATTCACCTCAAATCTTTTCACTGTAAAAATTAAACACAACTTTAGGAAAATTAGATACGATTAGAATGAACATTTATGTAGGAAACCTGGATTATAAAACAACTGACGATGATTTAAGAGAGCTCTTTGAAGAGTTTGGGGCTGTCGATTCGGCCAGCGTAATTAAAGACCGTGACAGCGGACGCTCAAAAGGATTTGGTTTTGTTGAAATGGGCAATGAAGACGAAGCCCTCGAAGCGATTGATGAACTTGACGGTGCAGAAATCGGCGGACGGACAATAAAGGTAAATAAAGCACGTCCCAAAGGCTCTTCGGGCGGTGACAGAAGAGGCGGCGGCCGTTACAAGCGATAATAAAAAAACCCGGAAGGCATTAAAAACTCCCGGGTTTATTTTTAAATAGTCATTTCCCGCGCAAGTTTAAAACCTGCCATCAGGAAAATAAATATTTATTAAGCGCCTGCTTCACTAAGCATTGTAACAATATTGTTATAATTGTGATATGCAGCCTTATCTTTGGCACTCCATCCCCTGTCATCGAAAACTGAAACGTCTCCGTGGTGATTAATCAGGAGCTGTACTATATCTTCATGGCCTTTACTGCTCGCCCAATAAAGCGCATTGGTACCCCGGTTATCGCGATGATTGATATCTGCCTCAAGACTGAGTAATAGCTGAACTATGTCTGCATGACCATATTTTGATGCTTTGATAAGAGCTGTGCGTTTGTGTTCATCCATCGTATCGGGATTCATTCCCTCATCGAGGAATGATTTTACTGTGTCGAAATCGCCACTCTCTGCGGCTTCGAGAAAACTTGCTTCGTTCATAAGCTAAGCCCTCCAATTTTAAGTTAACGTGTAAGAAATGCTCTTCTTCATTGTAACAGATTGTACTCTCATAATCAAATATTTTCATCAAAATCAGCAGGGATATTTTAACTTTATTACTCCTCCTCAGGCTTCAAATTTTCATTTAGGAAACCTCGCTCTTTACACTCCTTTAAAATCATCTCTGTTACGTCACTTTTAAAAAAAAACTCATACCGTATATCCAGCACATACGCTTTTACTCTTAATTTCACCAGAAATTTTCTCTGGTTGTATTCATTAAGTACAATTACGCTCACCGGTTTATTCAGATATGTATAGGGAGAAGAGTAAACGGCTTTCAGTGCAATTTCCTTAACTTCTTCAATATCGGTATCAGCGGGTAAGTAAATTTCAGTAACCACCTGGCAATTCAACTCACTTGAATTGGCATTGGAAACAGAACGGTTCATCAGCTCGCCATTCGGTATAGAAACGACACTGTCATCGGGAGTGACAATGCGGCTGCTTCTTAATCCGATGCTGAGAACTTCACCGTAATGTTCGCCAACTTCAATTTTATCACCGACCTGGAAGGGCCTGTCTAATATAATCATGATTCCTCCGAATATATTCCGGAGTATATCCTGGGAAGCAAAGCCCACTGCAATACCGATGGAAGCGGCAATGGTTATAATAGTTTCAATAGGCGGGTCAATAACACCGGCAATTATTATATAAATGGACACCGACCATATAAAAATCCTGCTGATTGGTGTGAGTCGCTTGATAAAAAGACGATAACTTGTGGCTTTTTCAGAGAGGTTTTCCAGAATTCTGTTTACCAGATTGTTAAAAAACCAAGTAAGCAGCAAAAGCAATATCGTGAGGAAGATTTTATTAAATGAGATCAATTCCCGGATTTCGCTCAGTTCTTCCTGCCGGGGTTCGGTTTTTGCACTGTCGGCATCCGTTTCAATAATCAGGGTGTCAGCTTCAATATCAACTAAAACCGTGTCCTCTTGCGAAAGATTCTGAGACGTATCAGCAACAACGGTATCGACAGGAACCGTAGCAGTGTCTACTGCTGCGTCATCCTGGCCAGCCGCATGATTTGGCAGTATGAGCATAAAAACAATCAGGCTTATAATTGACCATGCCAATCGTTTTACAAATAATTTAAAATGTGTCATAATTTAATGTAAAATATTACGGCTTTTTAATAGCCGGATGATCTGCCTGAAAACCAGATGGTTAATTACATATCCTTCATCCGCATAAAGTACCAATCCCTTTGATTTCAGCCTTGCAAGCAACAGCCTTGTGCTTTCAAGTGGCTGATGAAGGCTTTGAGCCACTTGTTCGGCATTCAGCAAGTCATGTTTTACAAGAGTTGCCAATAAAAAAAGAACCTCTTTTGACGGCACTTCGAGAATATCAATGTCAGCTACTTCAATTGGCGATATCACAAATGTTTTGTCATCATGTTCTTTTATCGATTTGATCCAAAAAATCATTGCGATACTGAAATTTCCTTCGGCTACTTTAGAAAGCTCATCGAAAAAGTGTTTTCTCACCAGGTCCTGAATTTCAGAATCATTTCCGGCAACTTTCCTGAATGTTCTTGTTTTCTTCAAGTTTTCAGGAACTTCAAATTCAAGGTCGTAACCGGTAGCCTTATGTCGCGATAGAATCGCTTCCGTTATCTGATCGGTTCTCAGGATGTCCGGATTTACTACTTGAGAGAAATACTGATCTGCATTCAGTACTTTTGTAAAAAACTGCCAAGCAAATCTCGAGCACGTTACCGTCCAGAATAATTTGCCGGAGGTTTGTGACATTAATACAAAAAATTGTTCCAGCGCTTCGAATCCATTAATGTAACGGATGTATGCGTTTTGCAGGCTTTCAACAATCACTACTTTTCTCTCTTTACCGCCATTAATCTGTTCAACCAGTCCCTGAACAGAAGTGACCCCGCTAAAACCGAGGGCATCCGATAATCTCTTCAACATTTGGTTTTTATCGCAAAAAGTTTCGCTGAATTCAATCTTCACGATGGGAATATCAGATGTGATGCTATCTTCAAAAAAATGAATTAGCGTTGTTTTTCCGCTCCCCTTCTCTCCCACTACCGCAATACTTGCTTCAATACCCTTATGCCACTGTTCCATATTTTTTTCCATCACCTGCAGGCTGCCCGAAGGTGCTATATAAAATCGTTTCTCAATAAGAATATCTCTGCTGAACAGTCGCTGGTAGATGTAGGGAAGCTTTTTCAGGATTGTAGTGATTCCGCTGAGATATTCGGTCACACCATGTTTTTGCTTTGCCGTTGCCCCTGCATCCTGTTTATAACCCAAAAAATTCAAAACAGGATCTTTTATCTGCCGAAACTTTCTCGTAATAAATCGCTTTGCAAGCTCTGCTTTTTCAAGCAGGATGGCCAGGTATCTGTCCAGTTTTTCTTTCCAGTTCAATGCACGTGACTTTACCTGACGCGCCTTATCTTCCATTTCAAAGGCATCAAATTTCCGGCTCAGCATAACATCGGCAATCTTTTGGAGAGCCAAAGGCAGCTTCGTTTGAATTATGGACTCATATTCATCCTGCCTGACCCTTACCGATTTAATTGATTTTTCAATTGCACTTACGGCTCTTTCCAGGCCGCTAATTGCAATCTCAATTGTTGATTCAATTGAATCACCACTATCCTTCGATTCCATTGATGCCATCAGGTTGGCCTTCACAATTCCGTCAACCTCTTCAAGCTCACGGATCCTGTTTTCAATAAATTCACTAAAACTCTGGCTTTCCGGATCAAGGTGTCTAATTGCTTCACTTTTAAGAAATCTCGAGGCAACAGATCGCCATTGAAATGTATCGATTTCTAATAACGGCTGAGGCAGCTTACTCTCTTTTTTTTCCGCTACCGAGACTTCTTCTGAAAAATTATTCATTTCCATCTGCAAGTTGCTGATAGCCTGATGCATCTCGCCAAGTAACTGTTCTTTTAAAGCTGAATTACCCAGTTTATTTTCAGATTCGTTTAAAATCTTGTTGCTGATACGGGTCTTTACCTCTTGAATTCGATCAGATTTGCTTTTTTTATTGTCGTTCGATTTAAGCGTTTTGACCGCATTCTGAATTTCCTGAACAATATTTTCTAATGGGACATAGAAAAGATCCCTGAAAAAAAGATGGCTTTTTTCCAGTAAATTATTTTGAGTTTTACTTGAACTTACACCAAATCTGGCCAGCTCCAACTGAATTTGCAGATCACTGATTTGAGACCGCATGAAGCTGAGCCACAACGATTCATTTTTTTCCGTAGCATCCAGGCAATATTGAATATTATCCTCAATGTTATTCTCATCAAATAGTTTTTTGCGAAGTTCGACTGTTCCTGCTTTAGCCGCATCCTTTTTGATACCGGCAATCACCTTCGAGTAGTCGGAATGATAAAAGCCCTGAAACGATTCGTATTTTTTTATATGCTCAAGAGATCTCTCAACATGTTTTTCAAGCTCAACAAAAACCGGAAGCCTGAATGTGGACTTATTTTGAGCTTCGCTCTCTTCATTGTCTGTCTCTTTTTCGGCTGCCTCCGTTGGTTCTTCTTTTTCGAGCAGAAACTCAATGATTTTACTGATTTCCTGAAGCTCTGCTGAAATAAACAAGGGAACCCATTTGATATCACCTGCAAGACGGTGCAGCACAAGCCTGGATAGCGGAATAACCTGTAACCAAAAGTATTCCGGTTCATAATCCCTTCCCAATATCTTCATCACCCAATTTTTAAAATGCAACGGTATTTTAAAAACCCTGAACAAAAGAGATTTCCAGAATTTCAGGAATGAAACAGAAAATGTGTCATCCGGCCCTTTTATAAAGCGCATTTCATCCTGTCTTACCTCAATCGAAACAGGCAGTTTTGCCGCTTCTACACGTATACCATCTATCCATCTTTTTGCAAATTCCGGGCTTTTTTGGTCGCCGCCCAAAGATGATATTTCGTCTAAACGACCATTTAAGATTTCAAGCTTATTGAAGTATCTCTCTTCATCCCCAGTTCGTAACCGTTGTATTTCCGACTTAAGCTCAATCAGTGTCTCTTTGATTTCACTTGTGGAATCCCTTCTGATTCGGGATAAAAGCGGCTTTACCGAGTTCTCAAAAAAATGGTCGATTTCACGATCTACATCCCGATAAAAAGAGTAATTCTGAGGCATGTTGGGTATTTTAAATTTGATCAATGTTACAAAAAAATGAAGTTAGAAGTTATTTTAAAGATTCAATACATTTTCGTATTCTTATTTATCAAATCATTTACTTCGGAAATGTGACTATCCCGGCAATTCCATGTACTGTTTACTAAAACACATATTCGCTTTTTTACTTTTTCTGTCATTTTTTAGCAGTGTTGATGCACAGATTCAATTGAACCGTATTTCCGCGGTAGAAAGAAGTGACGGCAAGGGGTATGTAGTTCGTTATCATCTTGATACACCGATTGACTCATTCCGCATTTTTCAGCCTTCTGTTGACCGGATTCAGATGATTTTATATGCCGAAAAAATTGACACTTCGGGTTTAAGGCTTCCCCCGGTAACCGAAATATTCAAATCGGTTGAATTGCATAAACTAAATAAAGGCTTCGGCGTTGATATATCTCTCGGTCCCGGTAATTTTTTCTATACGAATGTTTATCCCGATCAGAATAAAAAACATCTCCTTCTGGCACTTACGGAAACAGGGGCGCAGGAGATCTCCGAGATAGCAGAAGATGTGGAAGCCGTAAACTGGAATATGCTTAAACCGTCTGCTGATATTTCAGATCCGCTAAACCCTGAAACCGCTCCTTTTGAGCTTATTACAGCCGATGACCTTCAATTCTCCAATAACGTTAAATTTGATGTTATTGTGCTCGATGCTGGCCATGGCGGCCACGATCCCGGGACTATCGGCCACAGAGGACTTTATGAAAAAGATATCGTGCTTGACATCACAAAAAAAGTTGGGGCTTATCTTGAAGAAAACCTTCCTGACGTAAAAATTGTCTACACAAGGACAGACGACAGGTTTATCAGCCTGCTTGATCGCGGCAAAATTGCAAATGAAGCAGGCGGTGATATTTTTGTTTCGATCCATGCAAATTCATTCCATCAGAGAAGAGTAAATGGTACCGAAGTATATTTTTTGGGGCTGGCCAAAAGTGAAACTGCACTCAATGTAATGAAACGTGAAAACAGTGTTCTTAAATATGAAGACCGGCTTGAAGAAGAACTTACCGAAGAAGATTTACTGATATATGAATTAGCCAACGCCGGCAATATCAGTACCAGTGAAAAAATAGCCGAACAGATAGAACGACAGTTCAGGGAGAGAGCCCAGCGAAGGTCGCGGGGAATTAAGCAAGCCGGGTTCCAGGTATTGTACGAAGCTTCAATGCCCGGTGTTTTAATAGAATTGGGATTTATAAGTAATCCCGATGAAGCCAATTATCTCAAAAGTGAATATGGCCAGTCTATAGTCGCATCCGCCATATACCGGTCGATACGTGATTTCAAGCTACAGTACGACAGCAGCATAAACGGCGAACAACCTACAGCAACAAACAAGGAATGAATACTCCCTAGTGTCATGTCAACTGTAAACCCGCAAAGTTTTATCTCGGAGTTGCTTCTATTTATCTAACGTACTGCCATTTCAGAAAAGAAACTTTGCGGGTTTCTTACCACAGATTATAATTGACACAACACTAGCTACTCATTCTCGGAGCAGGAGAAGGCAGCGGACCCCGTAAATCAACGGTTGTCACCAATACGAAAAGTTTGTGCGGCCCATGCATCTTGAATTTGTAGAACCGAGCAAAAGATATGCCGATATTATCATACCGAGAGGCGGTGAAAACAGAATTGCCCTTAAAATGGTCATTACCCTTATCCCGGATAAATTAAAATCAAACCGTTAGCAAAATTTGTATAACTTTACCATCACGGCTCAATCGGGCCTGGATGGATTTCTCCTTGCTATCTGCATTTAAAAATAATTTTCATGAAACCTGCTGAGGCCTTCAAAAATCAACTCCATCCGAAACTTTCCCTGGTATTCCGGATTGATATGGCGTGATAAGAAAAACCCGTCTCCTCCGGTAATAAATAGCTGATAGTTTCCAAATTTTTCACGATAGCGATCCAGAAATCCATGAACCCCTTCAATGAAAAATCCAATAGTTCCCCACTGAAGGCTTGTTTCGGTCGAATCTCCCGGCCAGTTTTTTGGAATCCAGTCATCGACTACAGGCAACATAGGGAGAAACTGCTGAACTGACATGGCAATAGATGATAAACCCGGCATAATTACCCCTCCCCTGTAGATATAATCCGACGACATGTAGTCAACCGTGCATGCAGTCCCCGCATCAATCACTACCACAGGATTCCCGGTTAGTGAAACCGCTCCGTAACACGCCAGGTAGCGATCGATACCCAGCGTTTTCGGAGTTGAATAATCGATCAGATAGGTTGGAATATGGTTTTGAGTGATAAGTGTTAATTTTTCCCGGTCATAGACGGAATGAATCAGGTTTGTTACGGCCGGCACAACACTGCTTAGCACGAGATTATGTTTATTTTCGAGTGAGCGAAGCCAATATTCCAGTTGCCGGTTTTCATCAGACCTGCACTCAAATATCCTTTCCCAAAGTAAATCATTCTTGATGGCAGCCTTTAAATTGGTATTGCCTATATCAAGGTAAATAAATTGCATGCAAATAATTAAAATGATTGCTACGTTTGTAAACGTAATAGGTCACAAAATCGAAAAAATATACTAACAGTTCACGACAAAATATTTAAAACTATGAATCTATCAGGCAAGACAGCAATTGTAACGGGTGCAAGCAGCGGAATTGGCACGGCATTCAGCCACTCACTTATAAAAAAAGGTGCAACTGTGTACGGATTGGCCCGCAGAAAATCGAAGCTTCAAGATATTAAAGAACAACTTGGAAACAAATTTATACCTGTAAAGATGGACGTTACCAAAAACGCTGACCTTGAACACTGGGTTAATTCAACTTTTTCAAATAATCATATTCCGGATATTCTTATAAACAATGCAGGAGTCGGTTATTTTGCAAATATCGAGGACTTGAGCCTGGAAAACTGGCAGACAATGATTGAAACCAACCTGAACGGGGTTTTCTATTTAACCCGCCTGATTGTTCCGCTTATGAAAAAAAATCCGTCTGTTTCTCATATCATAAATATTTCTTCGATCGCGGGATTGATAGGCAATCCCCAGATTTCAGGTTATAATGCATCCAAATTTGGGTTGAGAGGTTTCAGTGAGGCACTTTTTAAAGAATTACGTTACGATAAAATAAAAGTGAGCTCCATGTTTCCCGGTTCTATTTCGACTGAATTTTTTAACAACGTAGAAGGCACAGAATCCCACCCCAATATGATGCATCCTGCCGATGTGGCTTCAACCCTGATTCATTTGCTTGAAACGCCCGACAATTACCTGATCAATGAGATTACACTCAGGCCGTTAAATCCCAAAACACCCGGATCGGATGAATAAAATCCTCCTGATTTTCATTTCATCTATCATGATGGCTTCGTGTAACGAGTCAGAGAAACCACCAGAAAACCTATTGCCTGAAGATACGTATATACAACTTCTGGGAGAACTCTACCTGGCTCATAACCTGCGTGACCTGGATATAGAAAATATACAAATGACGGATTCAGTTCGCCAAGAACTGTTTTCAAAATACGGAGTTACCCGTGAGCAATTCACAGAAAGCCATCACTACTATCAGCGGGATTTAAACGGACAAATCAGAAGGGTCGACAAGCTGCGAAATCTGATTCGTGACGAGGCTAAACATATAGGAACCACTGTTGATTCCATAAAAAAAGCTTGGGGTTCTCAAGATGCGGATTCACTCTCGCAGGAGTAGATAGGTTCGGGATCACTGTTTTTTCTCAACTGGTCTTCATTTACAAGATAAGAGGTTATTTTTTTTGTGTAATAGACACTCCAGCCGGATTCACGTTTAATTTCTTTCAGAGTCATCGGACGTTTCAGCAGCATCTCTTTGACAGATTTAATATCTTCCTTTTTTAGCTCATTTACGGCCTCACTACTCCCTTTTTTAATCCTGCTACAATTGTCGCAATGTCCGCACGGGCGTACATCCGATTCGCCAAAATAACGGCGTAGAAAAACTTCCCTGCAGCCGGTGGTTTCGCAATAGAGTTTTACATAGTTCAATTTTTTTATTAAGATATCCCTGTAAAACTCGACCTCATTGCGGCTGACATTTAGTGACCGGGTACGCGATTCAAGTACCCTCGTCATCGGATCATTATCTGTCCGGTGATATGCAAGGATTTGATCATATTCGGAGAGAATACGAAGTGCTTTTTGTAACGAATTTTCATTCATATTGAGTTTATCCAGCAAGTATGTCAGATCCATATACTGGTAATCGGAAAAAGCCTGAGGCCCGAACAGGCGGTACAATTTGTCTGTAAATTCGCCCTTGGCTTCACTGCTGTCATGAATAAATTGCCGGACAAGATCCTGGTTCAATATAAAACGGACACCGATCTTTGCCGACCGGTTTTTACGAAGCTCAATTATTTTCAGCCGTTCGAGAACATTCAAAGCCGATTGAACGAACTTTATCGGTTTTTGAGCTCTGAGCGCAACTGAATGCAAATTCAATGGCTCTTCTTCCTCGTGCTCATTTCCAACTGCCAGGTTCAGTTCATCACAAACCGTTCTGTAGATAAGATTGAGTGCTTCAAGGTCCGGATAACTGCTTAGTATTTTCTTTTTGGCCTGGTCAAAGTCGGATTTTTTATAGAGCATTACCGGCCAGGCTGTTTGCCCGTCCCTTCCGGCCCGTCCAGCCTCCTGATAATAGGCTTCAATGGAATAAGGCGGGCGCTGATGAATAACAAAACGGCAATCCGGTTTATCAATACCCATTCCAAATGCATTGGTTGCTACAACTACCTTTACTTTGTCTTTGAGCCATTTTTCCTGGACTTCATTACGTGAGCGCGTATCCATACCTGCATGATAAGCATGAGCTATTATACCATTGGCTGAAAGATTTTCTGCTATTGAATTGCACTCATACCTTGTCCCTGCATATACAATACCTGATCCATTTTCTGAAGCATCATTTACGGCTTTAAAAAGCAACTTGTTTTTTTGTTCAGTTGCCGTTACCCACCATTTAAGATTTGGCCTGCCAAATCCTTTTGCTACTATTTCCGGTTCATTCAATTGCAGGCTCTCTATGATATCAGCCTTTACTTCCGGGGTGGCCGTTGCCGTTAGCGCAACCCATGGAACCGATTCGGGCAGTTCCCGGAGTTCCGAACGGATTAGCCGGTAAGCAGGCCTGAACTCATGTCCCCATTGCGAGATACAATGAGCCTCATCAACAGCAATAAGTGATATTTTGAGATTTGGAAATTCCGCTTTCCAGAGGGATGTTGAAAGTCGTTCAGGAGAAAGATATAACAACTTGTACATTCCGTTCCTGGCATTTACCAGCCTCTGCTCTACTTCAGAATAGGGTATTGTACTGTTAATAAATGTCGCCCTGATACCAATGGCACGCAACTGTTCCACCTGGTCTTGCATCAGGGCCACCAGTGGAGAGATTACTACAGCCATCCCTTCCCTGGCCACGGCAGGCAACTGATAGCACAGCGATTTACCGCCGCCGGTCGGAAAAAGTACCAAAGTGTCCTTATTGTTCAGAATCGACATTACGGCTTTATCCTGGCCGTCTCTTAATGAATCAAAACCCCAGAATTTTTTCAGGTTTTTCTTTACGTGTTCTAACTTTTCTTTATCCATTCTTACTTTCTTACAGATATTAAGATAACCTGTAACTTTGTTAACCGTTCATTTTCAGATAAATTATACCGGTTAAATCCGGGTAGTATTACAAACAAAATCTTTCATTTTATCCGACAATAGAATTTATACAAACTAAGTAAGATATTAGACTGATAATTCTCAACTAACTGAATCTTTGCCACACAATAATAAAATTGAAGAAAATAAAGAAAAAAAGATGAGCAATGTGCAATTCCGGTTAAGTATAATGATGTTTCTCGAATTTTTTATTTGGGGCGCCTGGTATACAACTGTTGCCGTTTACATGTCGGCAAACGGAATGGGTGATCTCACTCACTGGCCTTTTACCGTAAATCCTTTTGCCGCAATTATTGCCCCGTTTTTTGTCGGTTTTATTGCCGACCGCTATTTTGCCACTGAAAAGGTTTTAGGCGTACTGCATATTGCCGGTAGTGTGTTTATGTTCTTAACTCCCTTTACAAGTGCATTCCCACTCCTGTTTATTTTTATGCTCCTTGCCTACAATCTTTGTTATATGCCAACTATCAGCCTTGCAAATACGCTTGCTTTTCACAATATCAAAAATCAGGAAAAGGAATTCCCGGTAATACGGGTCTTCGGAACGATTGGCTGGATCGTTGCCGGCCTTGTAGTCAGTTTTGTACTTGGAGCTTTTGTTGCCGAAGGATTGCGCCCCGAACAAACACCCATGCCTCTTTATCTGACAGCAGCTGCAAGTATTGCCCTTGGGCTTTACAGTTTTACTCTTCCCCACACACCACCGCCGGCTGCCGGCCAACAGGTTTCAGTGCGAGCCATTCTCGGAATAGATGCATTTAATAAACTCAGCAGCCGGTCATTTAATGTATTCCTAATCAGCTCGCTTTTAATTTCCATTCCTCTTGCTGCTTATTATAATTTCACACAAATTTTTCTTGAAGTTACAGGATTTGAAAATATTGCAGCCACTCAATCCATCGGTCAAATGTCGGAAGTTTTATTCATGCTCCTTATCCCCTTTTTCTTCATTCGGCTTGGCGTAAAATGGATGCTCGGTATGGGAATGCTGGCATGGATTGTTCGATACGGAATGTTTGCATTAGGCGCTCCTGAAGCCGTTACCTGGATGATTCTTGCCGGGATAGCCCTGCATGGAATATGTTACGATTTCTTCTTTGTAACCGGTCAGATTTATGTGGATATGAAAGCCAGTGAAAAAATACGGGGACAATCACAGGGACTCATTGTTTTGCTCACTTACGGTATTGGAATGCTGATCGGAGCACAAATAGCCGGGTTAACTTATAACAGTTTTTTGGGGGATGCCACGGCACTTAGCCTTGACCAATGGCACGATTTCTGGTGGATTCCGGCTGCCTTTGCAGGTTTAATACTCATTTTCTTTGTATTACTTTTTAATGACAAAGTGGTTGACAAAAAAGCGGAGGCAAAAGATTTCAAGCAGATCTGACCTTTAGAAAGTCAATTTCCAAAAAACATTTAAAGATGTTATACTATTAATAAGAATAAATTTAAATTTCACATGCATTTGGTGTTAGATAAAATCTTTCTTTAAGTAAAACTCATAGATCATTAGGAGTTAAAGAAACTTATTTTCTCTTCAGTAGTAACACTTTGAGCATTTATTGCTCCTGTTAAATTATAGTTTCCACGAGTCACGGAATATAATTTTAAATAGAATTCTTTATGAACACTCTGTCTGAAAAAGTTTCAAGATCGTTCAAGTTCTACTATTACGGCTTTCGAAACAACTGGGATTTTCCCGATAGTATGAGCCATCTTGCCGGTGGTAAAATTGCAAAGGGTTCTTATGAACCGGATGTTACCAGATTACTTTACGATTGTTTGGAGCCGGGATCCATCTTTATAGATGTTGGGGCTAATGTAGGTTATTTTTCCAGGCTGGCAGGCGATATAGCAGGTGAAAACGGAAAGGTATTTGCGTTTGAAGTTGATGGCAATAATTATAACTGTCTGAGCCGGAACATCAGTGACTACTCAAACATTCTGCCGTTTCACTTTGCAATCTCTGATAAAAATGCATTTCTCGATTTAAACATCAGCACACATGCAGCTTGCCACAGTCTTGTGCAAACCGACAATAACCTGATAGGTGAGACATCAAAGGTATATTCAATTTCTTTAGATCATTTTTGGGAAAATTATCTTGAAAAAGAACGTATCGATCTTTTAAAAATAGATGTTGAGGGAGCTGAGATACAAGCTCTGGATGGAATGCAAAAAATTCTTTCGCACGGCATGGTGGACAATCTGATCATTGAGTACTGTCCCCAAATATTGAAAAATGCCGGCTTTGAAGTGATGCAATTTTACCAGAAACTCTCTCCTCATTTCTCGATCAGCGTTGTTGAAGATGAATACAAGACCGCGGTTGGAGGCAAAAACATCTCATCTTCAGATGATTTTTTGAAACTTACCGAATTGCTTCTTTCAGAGGATAATGCCGTGAATATAAACCTGTTTTGCGCGAAAATTGAGTCCTGATCAAATCTTTACATCACTGTGTTATAAAAACGTTATAATTTGCACGGCATAAAAAACTGATAACAAGGCTCAAATTAACTATCATTGGTACTTAGGTGTTTAACAGGTATTTACAGTAGAATTGGAAATATCGTTGAATCTTCCGCCGTTCTTAAACCCATAACAAATCAAAAACAACCAAAACAAAATGAATTATTTAAAACCCATTCTCTTACCTGCCCTTTTGGGAATTTTCCTGTTTGCTGCTTGCAGTTCCCGTGACAACGCCCAGACTGAAAACACCCCAGACAGCAACACTCAGGAAGTTGCAATGTCAGACAAAAAGAAAGCCCCGGATTTTGAAGTACAGACGATTGAAGGTAAAACCATATCTTTGGAGCAATCCCTTGGGGAAGGAAAGCCAATGGTCGTTTATTTCACTGCTTCATGGTGTCCGATTTGTGCAAGAAACTGGCCGGTTCTGTCTGAATTATATCCCGAATATAAAGACAAACTGAACCTGGTTGCCATAGGAATCGATCCAACAGATGATGTTGAGACTATGAAAAAGCTGGCTGAAAAAGAAGGGTTCACATATCCCACAACTGCGGGCCATCCGGAAATAATGATGGATTTCGGAGTTGAAAGCCAGGCTACTACCGTTGGAATTAACAGAGACGGTACTATCGAATTTCAGAAGAATAAAACGGCACTGTCCGAAGAAGAGTACAGAGAGCTTTTCGACAGCCTGGTGATGAACTGACAATTAAATGGAGTTTGTCTATTTCTCATTTGTACAGGGTGTAGTGGCATTCTTTGCGCCCTGTGCAGTTGCTTTGCTGCCAGGGTATATAATTGCATACATCACCCGCGGAACCGGCAGTAACCCCGATACACTGACGAAAGCTGCCCGGGGTTTAAAACTTGCGCTGCTGGCAATCACCGGCATTTTGGTAATCTATTCCATTGCCGGAGTTTTGATTGTGCTTGCCAGCCAGATTCTAAAGGAGTACATGAAATGGGTGACGGTTCTCATGGGAGCTGCACTTATTATCGTGGGCATTTTTATGGTATTCGGTAAAAGCTTTTCTATCTCCCTGAATGTCAACACATCTTCAAAAAAATCCGAGTCCGGTGAAGCGGTTCTTTTTGGCATGGCCTATGCAATCGGGGCACTCGGCTGCCTCTTCCCTCTCTTCCTGATCGTGGCAACCCAGGCAATGGCGGCTCCGTCAGCGCTGCTTGGCGCATCCTACATTGCCGCCTATTTCACAGGCATCAGCCTGATGATGATCGGCACAATCCTGCTCTCGACGTTTGCGAAAAACCTGTTTATGAAATATCTGCAAAAAATTCTTCCCTATATGGAACAGGTTACAGGTGTTCTTTTAATTGCCGGTGGTATCTATGTGATTTATTACCAGATGGTTCTCTTTTGAATTTATTATCAGTCTGAAATCAGATCCGTCCAAATCGTTTGCTATGAAACTATGAGTTCAACAAATCGAAGCATGGTTATTCAGCCCGTATTGTCGTCCCCCCGATACGGAGTGTTTTTGTTTTGGAGTATGGGTTACGCTCGATCGGGGTTCTTCGTGTTGCTTCGTGCCCGCGCACCTGAGTGCTTCTGCACGCAGGCGTGGCTTCGCTGCTTCATGGCAAATAAGCAAGGTAGTAGGTAGCTGGAGATGGATCAAATACCTCGCCTTTTGCGGATCTTGCCGATCTTCGCGTGAAACAAAGGCCTGGAATCATGAATTCGCCTGATTACATGGGAATTTGTGTGCCAGTCATAAGAGGGATATTTTGCTGCCGTGCACGCCGGAGGTCCGGATTCGTAAATAAGCGGCAATTTTTTCAAATCTGGCCCATTCGATGACTTTTTTCCAGTTACCGATTTATAAATGTTGACAAGACACTGTAACCGGAGGAATCTCATTTTGATTTTTACTATCTTTCATAAAGAATTCTAAAATGGAGTCCCGGTATGAGACATATTAAAATCTTGCCTTTACTATTCTTCCTATTATTATCAGGCTGCACGGATACACTTGTGAGAGATAATGCGCCGGTTGAGATAGTGCTTGACGAGGAGTTCAAGCTCGGGGTTGGTGAATCAGCCATATTCCCTGCTAAGTTTTTAAGCATCAGGTTTATCCGTCTTGAAAGTGACGGAAGATGCCCGATTGGCGTTTCCTGTATCTGGGCCGGTAATGGCAAAATTATAATTGAGATCGATAATGAAAAGCAAGATTTGAATACTACCCTTGACCCGCTGAGTTTGGACTTCAGAGGATTAAAGGTAAAACTCACATCTCTCACTCCCTTCCCGGTTTCCGGTTACAATTTTGATAAATCCGACTACGTAGCGGGTATTACCGTATCAGATGAAAGCGAGGAATAAAACCGGATTCAATCTTTATGAAACCTTCAAATTCTATACATTTTTACTTCTTAAGCTTGCTGCCGGTTTATTTGTAATTTTGATTATCTCCGTTCTTGCCCTCCGATGGATCAATCCGGCATTTACCGCCTTCATGCTTATCGAGGATTGGGATAAAGTTAAACATGAAATGTCGGAAGCAACCTGACATATAAGCACCCACTGGACATTGTCCGCCTGCCGGCTGATCTATCATCATTGTTTTTTTTAGCGCTGACAGAAACCCGGAAAGGCGCCGCGCATGCGAAGTGTTTTTCAGATCGAAAATCGTATATCGAATCCGCCAGGAGCCGGACACGTATCTGAAATCGTATATCAACCCAGCTTCAATAATCAGTATTAACAACCAATCTGCTATTAAAATTAAAGAATATCGCTTTTCCCATGATATAGCTTTTTTGATATGCGATATGCGATATGCGAGCTCAGATATGCGAAGTGTTTTACAGATCGAAAATTGTACATTGCATCCACCAAATGAGGATTAACACGACACTAACCGTTCCCATTTGATTAGAACAGGTAAAGGCTGAGCAAGAATTTTAATACTCTTTTTATATTTTTAGTCTAATCTAATTTTATTATTTTTCTATATTAATTTCAAAACAGATAAGAATAGAAACCAATTGAATTGTAATGCATTCAAAATTAGATCGAAAAAAGTTTCTCAAAACAGGATTATTTACCGGCCTTGCATCTCTAACAGGCGCCTTCTTTACGGGAATTACCGGCAATAACAGACAAAAAGGTCAAACGTATCAGGAGGAAATGACGCCCCATGAAAACAAATCACATGGAGGAATGACCACTGTCGGCAGGGTAAACCATAAGAGAAACGGCTTTAATCCATCTGAACTGCTTACTGATTGGGATACTGGTAAACTTTCTATTCTCCCGAACGGCCAGACACTCCGTGAGTATGAAATTGTTGCCATTGATAAGGAAATTGAAATTGCACCGGGTATTTTTTTCCCGGCGTGGACTTATAACGGCAGGATTCCCGGGCCAACTTTCAGATGCACAGAAGGTGACCGGATCAGGGTTCACTTCATCAATGCAGGCAGCCATCCGCATACAATCCATTTTCACGGTATCCATTCTGCTTCGATGGACGGTGTACCTGCTACAGGACCCGGAATGATAGAGCCTGCAGAATCTTTTACATACGAGTTTGACGCTTTTCCGATGGGATGTCACCTCTATCACTGCCATGCCACGCCTTTAAAGCGGCATATCCATAAAGGCTTGTACGGGGCGTTTATTATTGATCCCGACCCGCAGCGCCATCCCGAACACCGTCAAATCGCTGAATCCCGTAAACTGGGAACGGACGAAAATAAAAAATGGCAGGAATATATGATGGTGATGAACGGGTTTGATACCAATTTTGATGAAGAAAATGAAGTTTATGCGGTCAACTCGATTGCTTTCACCTATCAGAACGATCCCGTCAAAATAGACAGAAACCGGCCTGTACGGGTATACCTGATTAATGCCACCGAATTTGATCCGGTCAATTCATTTCACCTGCATGCCAACTTTTTTGATTATTATGATCACGGAACCACGTTAACGCCCACACAAAAAACGGTTGACACGGTAATGCTTTGCCAGGGCCAGCGTGGAATTATAGAGTGTTCATTCGAGGGTTTTGAACCCGGCAAGTATATGTTTCATGCTCACCAGTCGGAGTTTGCCGAACTGGGGTGGATGAGTTTCTTTGATGTAACCAATGGAGAGGTGTCAGTATGAACCGGCAGAAGAGACATTCATTTCCGAAATGGATTTGGGCTATTATTCCGCTAACTCTCCTTGCAGTACTGATCGCACTTTTTTTTGCAACCGACCCGCTGAGTCCCCTCGGTGTTACTTCTCCGCCTGTAGAGGAGATAACCGTGGAGCGCACAATTATGAACGATGAAGGCATTCACCTGCTGGTGCGCGCCAACGGCTCCGAGCCGGTTCAAATCGCCCAGGTTCATGTCGACGGTGCATTCTGGGAATTTACCAAAGAGCCGGAAGGTGCCATGGGCAGGTTGTCAACAGCCACGATCCATATTCCCTATCCCTGGGTGAAAGATGAACTGCATGAAATTACTATCATCACACATACGGGAGCCACATTTCATCATACTATCGAAATCGCCGGGCATACTCCCGAATGGACCGGGCAACGGGTATTGGCCTACATCCTTTTGGGAATCTATATCGGGGTCATTCCTGTTGGGCTGGGGCTTTTATTTTACCCGTTTCTGAAATCGCTCGGAACGGGTGGCTTGCAATTTTTGCTCACCCTCACCATGGGCTTGCTTGTCTACCTCTTGTTCGACACCATGCTCGAGGGAATGGAAATTGCTGAACAGGCTGCCGGAGCTTTCGAAGCGAATGTCCTGGTCTGGCTGGCAGCAGGGCTCTCATTTCTGGTCATATTCGGCATTGGCCGCCGGGGAGGCAAAGCACCGGAAGGATTATCACTTGCCACCTATCTGGCCCTGGGTATCGGGTTTCACAATCTTGGTGAAGGATTGGCTGTCGGGGCTGCCATGGCATCGGGACAGGCAGCATTGGGTTCTTTTCTGGTTGTGGGCTTTACCCTTCATAATATCACAGAGGGAATCGGTATAGCTGCTCCTATTGTCAAGAGGAAAACCAAATTTTTAACTTTCCTCTGGCTGACCCTGCTTGCCGGGCTGCCCGCTTCTGCCGGTACTTTGATCGGGGCTTTTTCCTATTATCCGCACTGGTCGGTTATTCTTTTCGGCATCGGGGCCGGTGCCATCCTGCAGGTATTGGTTGAAGTCTGGACATGGCTAAGCCGTGAATCCAAAACCCCGTTTACGGTAACCAATCTTGCCGGATTTATACTCGGTATAGCCTTGATGTACGGTACGGCCCTGCTTGTTTCGGTTTAGGTTGAAATATGTGAATACGGGAAGGGTCTGCACCCCGGGATTTAGATTGAGCCAACTTTAAATAATATGATGAACTGTAGAACTGTTGAATTGGGAAGGCTCCCGCGGATTACGCTGATGACGCAGATTTTTTCTAAAATTCCTCACTTAGACACCCAAAACATAGCTGTCCATAAAGATATATTTGATTTATGTGTGCCTTAATAATTTAAGTTTACTTTGTGTAACTTCGATCCGCCAGCTTGTGGCAAAAAATGCATGTAGTATGTAATAGGTACCCGGAGATGAATCAGAAACCGCGTCCTTCGCGGATCTTTCCGATCTTCGCGTGAAACAAAGGCTTGGATTTATAAATTCGGCTAATTACACGGGAAATGGTGTGCCAGTCATCAGAGGGTATTTTTCCGCAGTGTTCGTTGTGGTTGCCTGGCTTTGAGCCTAAACAGAGCTGGTTTTTGCCACCAAGGAACGAGAAAACACCGGGAAATTAAAAAAACCGATGGATATGTATCATCGTACAACTTAAATTCTTGCTCAAATATCACAGATCAATGATTTTACGAATGGAAACTGCTTCAAACAACACTTGCGGATTATGTTTTATAATTTTAATCCTTCTATCAATGCTTGTGTCTTGCAAAAAAGATGATAATACGAATACCGTTACCTTAATCGAACATCCGATTAAAGAAAAAATACCATACTATGATTTCAATCATGAAATCATTCATAGCAAAAATTCCTTTGAAGAATCAGGTATTGAATCACCAGTATTGGATCTTTTACATCAATATCTTCAAAACCCACAACAAATTTCATTTGAAAAATTGGATGTTGTAGTTGGATCACCATTTCCGGCATTCAATGTTGCTTCAATTGATGGCGACCGATTTATCATTCTTGATGATAATAACAACAAATTGATTGAGTACAATCTAAATACAAAAGAGTCGATCTCAATTTCTGAATTTGGCAGGGGACCGGGGGATTTTCAATTTCCGCGGGAAATGATAAAACATAACGATACGGTATATATTCTTCGTCAGGATATGTATATTTCATCATTTAATTGTACAAAAACACCCTGCTCTCATATGGAAGATTTCTCGTTGGGATTTGAACCTTCTTCAATGACAATTTCTGATGAACATTTTGCAATTTTAGGAGATCCGTCCACAACTGATTTTGAAAATAATTTGGAACCTGGTAAGGCTGTTCATTTAATTGATGCATCAGGTGAACCTTTTGCCTCCTTTGGCAGTAAATACGAAGTGGATGGCCATAATTTACTCAAGCAACCATTCGTATTAAATGGAGTAGTCAGATACAGTTCTTTTGATAATTTGTTCATCCTTGCATATAAACCTTTTCCATATATTTACCTCTATAAATCTGACAATTTTGATCTTAAAACCGTTTTTAAAATAGAGGACTTTGTTCTTGGCAAACGTAAATATTGGCCTCATGAAAGACGATTGAGAATTCCAGAAGAAGATTTTAGTTACATAAACAGAATTGAAGTATTTAATCAAAACCTTCTTTGGATCGAGGTTGAAACCAAAACCAACTACCGTATTACGGAAACCACCATTCTATGGGACCGTGAATTCGACTACTATGTTACCGATATCTCTGAAAATGAATCCTATTATTTAGGAAATTATAAATACAGAGCGGATGAGCCGGGTAAAAAAATCTTCCTGGTTGACCGTAATATTGTCATCTATAATGAAGAAGATGGTTATTTATATTTGGGGATAAAACAAGGATGAAAATTAAATGGATTGAGCATGAATTCTTCGTGAACCTTCGTGGCAAAAACCTGCAGTTCATTAACCTAAGTCACCTGACTTCCGTGTTTAAATTTGGTTAAAATTCATAAGCACTTGATAATCTGTGAATAAATTAATTCTGATTTGTCAATTTGAGTGTTAAAAACAGGTTTTTACACATTTACTTTTGGATTCAATAAATAACCTTGTGGGTATTCAGCCTGTTGTGTCGTCCACCCGATGTTGAGTGTTTCGTTTTGGGATATGGGTTACGTTCGATCGGGGGGACTTTGGGACTGAACCAACTTCTTTGCCCGGCATTGAAATGCCGGTCTGGGTTGTGCCATCCCCTTTCAGGGGATTTTTCGTTTAAATATTGGCAGGAGTCAAGTAATGACATCATTTTGCAAGAGGGCGAAGTGTTTTAACCCGGATATCTCACCAAGAAATTTTTTACTCAGCAAGGCGAAGTTAAAATGGCAGCGGAAACTTACAAATGTAAGTTGAGCACGTCATTTTAACTTTAACGCAGCTGAGGGATAAATTTCGCCGTTAGACAGACTGTAGATTTTTTATAAGCTTAAAATGGAATATAAATGTATATATAACAATATCTTATGATCTGTTTATATTATTTTTTGTGAGATATCCGGGTTAGTGGATTGATCTGCTACATATGCCACAGCCCCGACACAAATGTGTCGGGACGGCATACCATAGACCGGGAATTTATTCCCGGAAATGCAAAGCACAGCAGAGCAAATCCCGACACAGTCGTGTTGGGATGACACACCAAAATCCGCATCTCTGGTTTGTATTTAAATCTGGCTGGCTCGTAATCCTGTGTACTTATAACTTAAACATTCTGAGCAGTTTTAATTTGGGCGTTAAAATGAGGAAGTCAGGAATGGATTAAACTCGCGTTCTTCGTGAAACTTCGCATTTTCGCGACTTCGAGGTTAGAGCCTGCAGTTCATTAACCTAAATCACAAAAATAAAAATTTTCTCGAAGTAAGCTTTAATTATTGAGGTATACGTAAATCAAATGCATTTTTTGGGGCAGCCTCAATACCGGCAATGTTGTCTCATTAATTCCCCGAAAACATCGCCTTCAAATAATCCCTGCGCATTCTTGCGATGGATGAAATACTGACACCGACCGGGCAAACGGCTTCACATTCTGCATAATTCGAACAATCGCCGAAACCTTCCTTTTCCATCTGTTCAACCATGGCGACAACCCGTTTCTGTCTTTCTGGCTTGCCCTGGGGCAGCATATTCAGGTGGGCGATTTTTGCAGCCGTAAACAGGTGAGCCGAAGCGTTAGGACAGGCTGCCACACAGGCTCCGCAACCGATACAGGTAGCATAGTCAAAAGCCTGGTCGGCCACATCCTTGTCGACGGGAATCAAATTTGCTTCCGGCGCCGAACCGGTTTTCACTGAAATATACCCGCCGGCTTCAAGAATCCGGTCAAATGCACTCCTGTCAACAACCAAATCCCTGATCACCGGGAAACTGCCGGATCGTGCCGGCTCAATCACAATGGTATCGCCATCCGAATAATTTCGCATATGGAGCTGGCACGCCGCGGTCATATGTTTCGGCCCGTGAGCCCTGCCGTTTATAACAAGGTTGCACGATCCGCATATTCCTTCCCGGCAGTCATAATCGAACTCGACGGGTTCTTTGCCTTCCTTGATAAGATTTTCATTCAATACATCCAGCATTTCAAGAAACGACATATGCTCACTCACTTCATCGAGGGTATGTTTCTCAAAATGGCCTTTTGCTTCCGCATTTTTTTGCCGCCAGATTTTCAAATGGATGGTCATTGTACTCATAGTAGTCAATCGAGATTATTTATAACTTCTTTGTTTCAATTCAACAAATTCAAATTCAAGCTTTTCTTTGTGGAGTTCCGTCTCCAGTTTTCCATTCAGCCCTTTAAATTCCCAGGCTGATACATAAGCGTAATCTTCATCATTTCTGAGTGCTTCGCCTTCTTCGCTTTGATGCTCCTCCCTCAGATGGCAGCCGCATGATTCATCCCTGTCGAGGGCATCCAGCGCCATCAATTCGGCGAGTTCAAAAAAATCGGCTACCCGGAAAGCAAATTCGAGGTATTTATTGTAGTAATTGGCTTCGCCCGGCACCCGTACATTTTGCCAGAATTCGTCACGAAGGGATCTTATTTCCTCAATCGCTTCCTTCAGTCCTTGTTCGCTTCTGGAGATACCGATCTTGTCCCACATAATTTTACCCAGTTCACGGTGGAATTCGATCACGGTTTTATTACCGTTAACTGCCAGTAGCCTGTCGATAATTTTCGTCGAATCATTTACGGCTTCATCAAATGCATCATGGGATGTTTCAACCTTTTCCAGGTCGGCGCCGGCCAGGTAATTGCCAATGGTATATGGAATGATGAAGTAACCGTCGGAGAGGCCCTGCATCAAGGCACTTGCCCCGAGCCTGTTTGCCCCGTGATCAGAGAAATTGGCTTCACCTGCCACAAAAAGCCCCGGGATATTACTCATCAGGTTGTAATCAACCCATAAACCGCCCATGGTGTAATGCACGGCCGGAAAGATCCTCATGGGTACTTCATAGGGATTATCATCGGTGATATTCTCGTACATGTCGAACAGGTTGCCGTACTTGGCTTCGATCACATCGCGTCCGTCCCGTTTGATCGCATCTCTGAAATCCAGGTAGACGGCAAGGCCGGTATCACCAACACCCATCCCTTCGTCCGTTACCTGTTTGGCATTTCTCGAGGCTACATCCCTCGGAACCAGGTTACCAAAACTCGGATATCGTTCTTCAAGATAGTAGTACCTGTCCTCTTCCGGAATATCGTTCGGATGGCGGTCGTCATCTTTATTACGCGGAACCCAAACACGGCCATCGTTTCGAAGGCTTTCACTCATCAGTGTCAGTTTCGACTGGTAGTCGCCCGAAACCGGGATACAGGTCGGGTGTATCTGAACCATGCACGGATTTGCAAATGCCGCTCCGCGCTTGTGGCAGCGCCATGCTGCCGTTACATTCGAGTTTTTTGCATTGGTAGAGAGATAAAAAACGTTGCCGTATCCTCCGGTACAGAGAACCACGGCATCGGCAGACCAGCGATGAATCTTGCCGTCAACAAGATCACGCGTTACGATACCACGGGCAACACCGTCAACCACAACAAGATCAAGCATCTCATGCCGTGGGTAGTTTTTGATTTTTCCCTCATGAACCTGCTTCATCATGGCCTGGTAGGCTCCCAGAAGCAACTGCTGGCCGGTCTGGCCGCGTGCATAAAATGTGCGAGATACCTGTGCTCCGCCGAAAGAGCGGTTATCCAGCAATCCTCCGTACTCTCGGGCAAAAGGCACTCCCTGCGCCACAGCCTGGTCTATAATATGATTCGAATTCTGCGCAAGCCGGTACACATTGGATTCACGGCTGCGGTAGTCGCCCCCTTTTATGGTGTCGTAAAAAAGCCTCCAAACACTGTCGCCGTCATTCGGATAATTTTTGGCTGCATTGATCCCACCCTGGGCTGCGATACTGTGGGCACGGCGTGCCGAATCCTGGATACAGAACGTCTTTACGTTATAGCCAAGCTCGGCAAGGCTTGCGGCGGCAGACGCACCTGCCAGCCCGGTGCCGACTACGATAACCTCATATTTTCGCTTGTTATTCGGAGCAACAAGGCGAATATTGTTAATATGATTATTCCACTTCTCCTCAAGAGGTCCGGATGGTACGTTTGAATCCAATTTCATTTTATGAGTATCCTTATTTAACAGATTTCAATTTCAATAGCTGATCAGGGAACCTTCTCCTCCCGTAAAGTAGATATAGAGCGGGATAAACAGAAAGCCAATTGCCAGAACTACAGCAATTGCAATTCCGATGGCATAAACCGAGGCAGACATTTTTTTACTTTTCATGGTAAGGGATGTAAACGCACTCCAAACACCGTGGCCAAGGTGTACTCCCAGCAGAATCATTACGATTGTGTATCCGAAAGCATATACCGGGCTTTGGAAGGTGTCAATTACCAATTGCTTGATATCGTGTGTTTGCTGCCCGTCAATCATCACGGCATCTTTTTCAGCGAGAGCAAACGTGTCAAGATGAATCACGACAAAGATTAAAAGAACTACCCCTGTTAATGCCATACTTCTGGAGCTGATGCTCTGCTTGCTCGGCCCGCCTTTACTGCTGTAGACTTCATATTTTTGCGGCCTTGCCTTTCGCTTGTTCCACCAAATCGAGATTCCAATCCAGGCGTGCAGTAAAAAAGCAATTAGCAGGCCAATCCGGGCAACCCACAACAAAGGGCCAAAGCTGTGCAGGGTTTGTGAATACCGGTTCATCGCTTCGGCATCACCAAAAATCGCGAGATTACCCGCCAGGTGAACAATAACGAATAAAAGAAGCAGTAGTCCGGTTATACCCGTTAGCAGCTTTCTGCCTATTTGTGAATTTAAAGCATCGCTTAATGATGGCATGTGTATCAGTCAGATTTCATTTTAAAATTTAATCCCGTACCAAAATGAAAACGGGAAGCTGTTTTGAACAGTTCCATATCAGTACTAAAATTCGTTTCTTTAAGCTTAAAAAGCAAAGAATGCGGGTTAGTTTTTCTCCTTTTTTTAATTAAGAACAGATCTAAATTAAATTACTTTAAATTCCTGTTAATCACTTTTTGGTAACTTCATAAAATCTCCTTTCGGTATCGACCGGAACAGACAAAAAGAAACTTTGCGGGTTTTATCCGGCAATTGCAATTCTCAAAATAGAATAATGACAAACACGGTTTAGATTTGTACTTTAAATCAAAAATTAATTCAATGAAAATTTACACAAAAACAGGCGATGCCGGACAAACCTCACTCTTCGGGGGAGTGCGAACCCAAAAAAACGATCCCCGGATTGAGGCTTATGGCACAGTTGATGAATTGAACTCCATACTAGGTATCGTGTTGTCGTTTAAAACCACAGACCGGGGTAATAGTATCCTGAACGAGATTCAGCAAAATCTCTTTGTGGTGGGGGCAGACCTTGCAACCCCGGAAGGCAAAAAAGAACGGATAGAGCGGGTCGGGGAAAAAGAAATCGAATGGCTCGAAGCCAGGATCGATGAACTTCAGGCAGGGTTACCTGAACTGAAATCTTTTATTCTGCCGGGCGGTTCAAAAAGCGGTTCTTACCTGCATCTCGCTCGTACCGTATGCCGCAGGGCCGAACGTGCAATTGTTTCGTGCAGGGAAAAAGAAGCCGTTTCCGATCATCTTTTAATCTATATGAACCGGCTGTCGGACCTTCTTTTTGTACTTGCAAGACATGAAAACCATCAACAGGGTATCGAAGAAACCCCATGGAAACCCTTAATGAGTGAAAAGTGAAAACGCAAAACTGAAAAGTTGAGTAATCCGCTTCGAATATAAATTCCTCCCGAAAGTGTTCGGGTAAATCCCAATTTTTTGGATTGAAAAGCTTTGAACTTAATTTCCAACAAACCCTTTTCAGTTTTGCGTTTTGCGTTTTGCCTTTTGCCTTTTCACTGTCAAAAAATCATCCACAAAAATTTTTACCATCTTATTAAATAAAACTAAACATTGCCAATACTATGTCACTCATGATCTCTGTTTCGGGTATCCGGGGGATATTCGGATCTCATTTAAATCCTCAAAACCTTGTTAATTTTACAGCCGCTTACGGAACCTGGCTTGGCGGCGGCCGGGTTGTGGTCGGGCGCGACACCCGCACTACCGGGCAAATTTGTGAAGATATCGTTTGTGCTACACTTCAAAGTGTCGGTTGTGATGTCATTAAAATCGGCATTGCTCCCACTCCCACCGTGGCCATATCCGTATTAAAGCACCAGGCCGACGGCGGCATCATTCTCACAGCCAGCCACAATCCGGCCGAATGGAATGCCTTAAAACTGTTAAACAGCAAAAGCGAATTCCTGGATTCCGATCAGGGAAACGAAGTGATCAAGATTGCCGAATCGGGTGATTTTGACTGGAAAGGCCATGATCAGACCGGAAAACTCTCTTTTGATGATAAAGCGATTCTCTCACATATCGAAAAAATCCTTGAGCTGCCCTATATCCAAAAAGAGAAAATTGCCGCAGCCGGTTTCAGGGTTGCCGTCGACGCCGTTAACGGCGCCGGCTGCACCGCCCTGCCCCTCCTGCTGGAAACATTGGGTGTAAAAGTACACAGGCTCTATTGTGAACCCACAGGCATTTTCCCGCATAATCCCGAACCGCTGCCCGAACACCTGGATGACATCCGGAAATTTGTTATCGATAAAAATTGTGACCTCGGCCTTGTCACCGACCCCGATGCCGACCGGCTTGCAATAGTAGACGAAAACGGTGAGTTATTCGGTGAAGAGTACACACAGGTAGCCGCATTTGATTTTATGCTTGATAAAACATCCGGCGATGCCGTAACCAACCTCTCCTCTTCCAGGGCGGCTGATGATATCTGTAAGAAATACAATCAAACCTGCCATCGCTCGGCAGTGGGCGAAATCAACGTCGTAAAAGTGATGCAGGAAAAGAATGCGGTTATCGGTGGCGAAGGCAACGGCGGGGTGATTAACCCTGACCTGCACTACGGGCGCGATGCGCTGGCTGGAACAGCGATGGTATTACAGCTTTTGGCCGAGAGAAAGGTAAAGGCATCGGAATACAGGTCAACCCTCTCTGATTATGAAATGGTAAAACAAAAACGGGAGCTTAAGGCACTCGGGGTCGAGGCCGATGAATTGCTCAAAAAACTGGAATCAAATTTCAGCAAGTACTACCCGGATACCATCGATGGCGTCAAAATCAATTTCGAGGAAGGCTGGGTGCATTTCCGGAAATCCAATACGGAGCCGATCGTGAGGATTTACTCTGAAGCCAAAACAAGGAGTGAAGCTGAAAAATTAGCAAATCAAGTCTTAGAAAAGGTTAATAATTTCTGATAAAAACAATTTTAAAAAAAATTCCGCGAAAAATGAAATCCAGTAATAAATCAGACAGTGAATTATCATTCTACGCAGAAAAAGAGCGCCTTAAAGATCTTCTTGATTATGAAATATTGGACACTCCCTATGATGAAGCAATGAATTCTCTAACACGGTTAGCTTCTCAAATTTGCGATTCAAAAATTGCACAAATCAACTTTATTGATGATAAAAGACAGTGGTCAAAAGCTATGGTTGGAGTAGATTTCCGGGAAATACCAAAAGAAGCAGGATTTTGTATTCATACTATTCGTAATAGACAAGAGATGATTATACCTGATGTGTCTAAAGACGATCGATTTAAAGAAATGCCTTTTGTAAAAAATGAACCCAAGATACGATTTTATGCCGGAATCAATATCAAAAGCGATCGAGGACTTAATATTGGTACGATCTGCGTCATAGACAACAAGGTTAAAAAACTTACTGAACATCAGTATGAAAGTTTGAAAATTCTTGCAAGTGAAGTTGAAGCCAGGCTTGAGTTGCACAGAAAAAATCGGTTTCTAAAAGAAAAAAATAAACAATTAAAGCAAACAGTTACTTTTCTGTATAATTCTGCCGATATCATGTTTGTAGTAAATCCTGAATCTGAATTGATTCTTGACATAAACAAAGAAGTAAAAAGGGTACTGGGTTATGGTAGAAAAGAAATCATCGATAAAAAATTCAATGATTTTTTTTCTGATCATAAATTTTTGAATGAGTTTGACAAATGGAAAATTTCCGGAAGAAATCAAAAATTTACTTCCACCTGTTTCTTTAATTCAAAATCAGGAAACAAAATTTGGCTATTGGTTCATGTCACAGAAAAAAACAAGACCTGGTATGCGACCGCAAGAGATATTACTGAACGTAAAATAGCAGAGAGAAAACTGATAAAATCTCTCCACGAGAAGGAAGTGATGCTCGGTGAAATACATCATCGGGTAAAAAATAATCTTGCAGTAATATCAGGTCTTCTTCAGCTTGAATCATTTTCATCAGAGAATCCGGAAATTGTAGAGGTTTTGAAAAATAATCAGTCCCGGATCCAGGCAATGGCTTTAATTCACGAAAATCTTTACCAAAATGAATTTTTTACAGATGTTCCCCTCAAAAATGTTTTTCCTGAAATGGTTAAAAACTTCAGAGAAAAAAACCAAGTATCTGATGATATAAAATTTAAAATTCAGATTACTGATATAAAATTAAATATAAATCAAGCTATTCCCCTTTCCCTTTTATTGAATGAATTACTTTTTGAAGCTACTCAAATAGAAAAAAGAGAGTCAAGCCTGATTGAGATAGGACTTACTAAACAAAATAATGAGATGATAGTACTTAGCCTGGTACAAGATTCACTAAATAAAAAATCTGAAAATAACGAAAGACGTTTATCATTGATTGAAATCTTAACCCAGCAACTTGATGGGCAATTTAAATCTTATTCGACTAAAAATAAGTTTAGGAAAGAATTAAGCTTCAAAAAAACGGATATTAAAGGTTCCGCGGCTTCGAATAACTTTTAGTTTTTCACTACAGGCGATTCTTCTGAAACTTTCTCAACTCTTTCCAGAAACTTTTCCGGGTTCAGAAAGCCCACTACTCTTGAATCGGATACTTCATTACCTTGGGAATCCAGAAATATAATTGAAGGTACACCGGCTACATCGTACTGTTTGCGGATTGCCTCGGCCTCGGGCGAGTCATAATTGGTAAGATCCACTTTCAATTTTACAAAATCTTCGGTTTGTTCAATAACCTTTTCATCCGTAAACGTCATTCTGTCCAGTTCCAGGCAGGGAATACACCAATCGGCATAAAAATCGAGCATGACAGGGCGGTTTTGCTCCGCGGCCATTTCAATTTTTTGCTCTGAATACGGCTCCCACTGAACACTCTCGAGCTGAAGGTTTTGAACAAGCATAAATCCGCCAATCAAAGCTGCAACCCCGGTTGCCCATTTGACGTTTCTGAATGTTTTGTTTTCATTGCCGGTGTTTTCCAGGAACCCAAGATAAATTCCACCGAGAATAACAGTTGCAGGTATAACATAATAGACATAAGCAGGAAAGAGAGCCAGCCCGGCATAGAACAGGGCGGCACCAACCAGCACAATACCGAACACTTTCTTCACCCAAACCATCCACATTCCGGATTTGGGCATCTTGGTCAGCAGGCCGCTGAACGTTCCGAGAATCAGGTAGGGAAAGCCCAGGCCGAAGGCAAGAATGAAAAAGGTGAAGAATCCGAAAAACGGGTCGCCCTGCTGTCCAACAAAAGCAAGAAGTGCAATAATGGGCGGGCCGATACAGGGAGCAGCAAAAATTCCTACCACCAGGCCTGACAAAAAGTGGCCTACCACCCCACCGGTACTGTTTTGGGCGCTGCCCAGTTTTTGAGTAAGCCACGGCGGCAACTGAAGTTCATACAAACCGAACATGCTAAGCGAGAGTAAAAAGAGCAACAGGCCGATTCCACCTAAAACCCACGGGCTTTGAAGCCAGCTTCCAAACAAGCTCCCGGTGTAGGCGGCAACCACGCCAAGTACACTATACATAAATACAATACCGAACACGTAGACAGATGCCATCGAAAAAGATTTGGCCAGGGTGGAATCCGAGGATGCCTGTCCGCCGAAAAGGGAAACCGTGACGGAAAGCATCGGGTAAACGCAGGGAGTTAAATTCAATGCCAGGCCTATAAAAAAGATTCCTACAAAGGCCCATATCATGCCGCTTTCATCAAACATCTGTGCGATTTCGTTGGCACCTGATGCTTCTCCCGCACCGGCCACAACTGCAGAATCAAATTCATCAAAAATTTCATTGTGCATTGCCGTTACTTCCGTGCCGCTTTCAACAACTTCTACCGGGATCTCGACATCTATATTGCTGGGAGCCAGGCAGACGTGATCATCACAGGCCTGAACCCTGAGTGTACCCTTAAGGTTGTAGACTCCCGGTTCCAGGCTGGCCGATGTCCTGAACTCTGCAAACACCGGTGTCATTTTTTGGTAGATTTTTATCGGGTTCTGTGCAAAATCCACATCCAGCAATTTCCCTTTGGGATAGCGCATATCCGCCATTACAAAACCATCAACCCGTTCCAGGTTCAGCTCGGTTCCGATAAGGAAATCTTCGGTAGGCTGATTTGCATTGATCTTCCATCCCTCCTGAATGTCAAGCAAGACTGCAATTTTGAAAAACTCCCCGGCCGGAACTTTCTCAAACTCCGTAAAAACTTCATAATCAACTTTACCTGCACTTGCCGACGGGCCGGCCACCTGCTGGGCAAAAGATATGGGACTAACTCCTGCAGAAAGTATCAGCGCAAATAATAAGATGACAACCAATTTAAATTGCCGGTTTAAATTTTGCATAAGATAATTTATCTCCGATCCTGTTTAATACCTGGTTCCTGGCTGTTACAAACCTGAAAAATAGCAGAATTATATCACGAATTTTGTAAAATTTCCGTGATATTCTTCCGGGCTGATCATTAATTTAACGGAATGAAAAATTTATAAGTATGCAAGCTGAAATTGAAAAGCTGCTTATCCAACAGGATGTGGAGGAGTACCATTAATTTTTGAAACCGTCAGATCATTTTGACTCTCATTGGTGTTTACGTATTCAAAATGCACATTCCTTAAAACTTCTACACTTCCGTTTTCAGCTTTTTGGGCCGGTTTACGTATAGTAATAAACTCACCTTCAACTTTTGAGTGGTCGACTCTAATCAAGGCGACACCGTTAGCGGCTGAATCAACATAGCGCAGGTGTCTGTTATGCATTGGGTTTATAACGGAGCGGGCCTTTTCGAGATCATGAGTTTCTGCAAGGGTTGCTGCAGATTTGGTTCCCCATAAAAAAGCTGCATTCAGATTTTCTACTTTGGGATCATTTCCACCCATACCGGTCGAATCATATGTAACGATTGGCCTTAACGGGCTGTCTTTTTCTACAATATTGTAAAGTGCTTCAAAAACACTTGTAGAACTGACACCGCAAACCGAAAACTCAGCCCCGACTGTATCCGATTGATCGTTTTCAAAATCTGTTTTAAGGATACCCGCAAAACTGTTATGATTGTCACCTGAAAGTGAGATCAGGTTTCTTTTTCCAAGAGATTTGATATAATTCAGGATTTCTCTTCTCTCTGCCAGGTATCCTTCCCATGTGTCCGTAGTAAATACAACCGTTTCTGCGTCAGGATCAACTTCACCCATGTCAAGCCTCATGGGCATCATTGGCACCGAAGTAGCTAACAAACTCCATACAGCATCAGATTCTTTCAGTCTTTTTTTGAGCCATTTTTTTTGATCTATACCTAAAATGGTTCCCGTTGGAGAATCTTTTTTTTTATTTGGGATTCTTTTTTCTCCGATTACGATTTCATCCGGCGGATTGCCTTTATTATAATTTTGACCTGCATCTGAAACTTCAACAAGGCTCAATGGGGCTATATACCTCGCATTACCGGATATCTCAACAGCAATATCGCCGGGCACAGGATGTTGTGACCGATATGAACGGGTGTCCGTTACAAATATCTCGGCGTATTTACCCCATCTAAAACTTCGATAAATCGTAAGGGATTCAACAGCTCTTCTATTGTTTTTTTCACGGTTAAATCCGAATTCGTCATAATCAGCTGCAGGACTGTCTCGCACTTCAGCACGCTTGAAATCCGAAGCTTTTTGTTCACCGTTGGTTACCTTATCGAGCCCTGTTAAAAATGCTGGTATATACTCGAACCAAGCTTGATTGGCTGCAAGTTTTCTCTCCTGTGACGGTTTGTCAGGCACACTGTATGTTGAAACTCCCTGCCAGCTATCGTCGGTAAATTCATGATCATCCCAGGTAACAATAAAGGGCCATCTTGCCCTTGCCTCCTTTAAATCGGGATCTTGCAGGTACATTTTGTAAAGGTATCTATAATCTTCAAGAGTAACAGCAAAAGAGCGTGCCCACTCCACATCCTCTCCCAATTTCCCGCCTCCGCTCGGAAACGGATCCAGTTTTCTCACATTTCCATATCCAAGAGTTTCGTAAATGAAATCGCCGAGATGAAGCACAAAATCTATTTTTTCATTTTCAGGGGCTGCTTTATCACGATTGATCAATTCGCGGTAGGCATTGTAGTACCCGCCTTCAAAAGATTGACAGGAAGCCATTGCAAATTTGATTTTACGTTTATTGTCAACAAGTGGCGCCGTCCGTGTGTATCCGGTCATATCACTTACGCAGTTTTCAGCTACAAATCTGTAGTAATACCGGGTATCCGGATCAAGGTCATAAACAATGACCCTCACTGTATAATCATTCTCTTTTTTGGCAAGACACTCCTTTTCGGCAACAATTTCATGAAAAGAGATATCTTTAGAAATTTGAGCAATTACCCTTACAGGCTCGAAATCGTTCCTGCTGTCAATGGCCCTGGTCCATAGTACTATACTTTGCGGTGTCGGATCTCCTGAGGCAACACCCTGTGGAAAGCGGATATCTCTTCTTCCTGTTAAGCGTCGGCTGAGCACCGGATGGAAGGGTGAAGAGGCCATAACTGCAAAACAGCCTGCCCCTTTTACAAATGCATCAATGAATTCCTTTCTGCTATATTTTTTCATGGAATTAATTTAATTATAGCCTTCCCGTTACCTGAACACCGAAAAATCGGGGAGGGCCGGCTATAAAAGTCGGAATGCCAAAAGCGCCTCCTGTGTTTCCGGCGTCGATAATAAACTCTTTATCCAGCATATTAGATCCGTAAGCTGCAACTTCAATTTTGTCGTTGAATAATCGAATACCGCCTTTCAGATTCAATAACCCGTAACCCTCTTGTTCAATTCCCGGTTCATTATCTTCTTCAAAGAAAACCCTTGACTTCCATGTATAAGTAGGTGAAACAAAGAAGGTAACATTGTCAGACAAAATTTTATTTACATCGATACCTGTTGAAAAAGAGTGTTTTGGTGTAAGCCTGAACCTGTTGCCTGCCAGTTCCTGAGGGTTGCCGGCAGCATCTTCATCATCAATAGTAGCATCCACAAGGCCGTAATTTCCAAACCATGATAACCCTCTGATGATATTTGCACGGATAGAAGTCTCAAACCCAAAGGCTGTGGCTTCACCCGTATCCCTCGTTTCCGTTACAAGGCCATCGGCGGTTAGTTCCGTTATACTTGTCTGGAAGTTATTGTAGTCGTAAAAAAACCCGCTTACATCAAAACTGATTTGGTTATTTAGCAGTAGTTTTTTCACTCCAAGCTCGTAGCTCCAAACAATCTCGGAGCTCAATATATTGGTCTGACTTGCATTAACGTTGATTACATTTGGCCTTCTTCCCCTTGAGAAACTGGCAAAAATATTCGTCGATTCATCAAATTCAAAATTTGTTACAAATCTGCCGATTACCGAGGTGAAATTTTCCGTTTCTGTAATTTTTCCATCAGTAGCTGCAAATAGGTTATTTGGAGTTACACCAAGTACAAACCCCAGAGAACCGGGAGATTCGGCAGGCGGTGTATTCAATGCACCTTCGATATCTTCATAGGTGAATCGAATTCCACCTGTAAATGCCAGTTTATTTGTTGCCTGATATGTGCCATCAGCAAATACTTCAACAGCATTGGTGGTTCCGAAATTGGTAAATTCTTCTCTGTGAAAAGTTTTAAATGGCTGCCCTGTCAATGGGTTAACTTCAACACTTAAATTTGGTGACCCATCGGCGTTTACCAGCGGAACGACCGGAACAGGAACACCCGCACCGGCAAGCAAAGGAGATAACAGAGCGAAATAACTTCTTTCATCGGTTTCAAAAGGCACACTTTGAAAACCATCTTCATAAAAATAACTTGCCCCGGCGAAACCACTAAATTTACCACCTGCATTGTAGTTCAGCCTGAATTCCTGGCTAAACTGTTCACCCTCAGCATCTTCGGCAAACCAGAGTACGGGTGCAACGGTTCCGTCCGCATCAAACGATTCAAAAGAATCAAATTCCCTGTATGCGGTAATCGAGTTGAGAGAAAATCCGCTTCCGAAACCATGTTCGCCAAGCAGGGTAATACCCCAGACTGTTCTGTCGATAAAAAGATCTTCGCCACGCTCAAGATCAGCAAACCTGTTGGGATCAAGACTACCTCCCGCAGGTGCAAATGTGCCACTTTTAAAAGATGTACCTGGTGGTGTATCTTCCTGATAATTAAAAATAAGATCAAACACCGTATTATCAGTTGGCAAATATCTGAGTGACGGACGTATCGCAAAAGTCTCTTTACCGTTAAGATCACCTCCTGATAGATTGTTTATGAACCCGTCACGTTCATTGTAAACAGCCGCTACCCTGCCGAACAATTTGCCGTCCACAATCGGCAGATTTATAAAGCCACTGGCCAATTTTTCGCTTTCATTGCCACCACCCAGAGTAACTTCGGCGGCAAGCTGGTTATTCGGTTTATTTTGAATAATGTGTATTGCACCAATTTGAGCTCCGCGGCCAAATAGTGTACCCTGAGGGCCTTTCAAAACTTCCACCCTTTCTATATCAAATAGCTCAACAATGGAACCTCTCGATTTGCTGATCGATACACCGTCCTGAAAAACAGATACCCTTGGTTCAACTCTTGAATCACCACTATCACTTGTAATACCCCGAATAACAAAACCGGGATTGTTTACAGACTGAATCTGAACTTCCAATCCGGGCACATAGGCAGAAAACCGGTCGAATTCTCTGATATCGGTTTGCGACAAAAATTCACCGGATAATGAAGAGATGGTAATTGGAACTTCCTGGAGTGGCTGTGCCCTTTTTTGTGCTGTTACCACAAGGTCATCGAGAACAAGCTGTTTCTCTTCCAGAATCAATCTGACTGCCGAAGTTTCGTTTGCCCTGACTGTTACTGTCACGGTATCTGATTCAAAGCTGATCAGGCTGGCGATTACATTATAGGTACCGGGTTCAACTCTTTCAATCCTGAAAGATCCCGATGCACTTGTTGCCCGTCCCTTGTTAGTCCCTTCAAGCAAAACGGAAGCTCCGGGCAAAGGTTCTCCTGAACTGTTCAAAACATTACCCTCGATAACTCCATTTTGTGCTAACAAGGCTGTCTGTATCTGTAAAAAAATTAGTATTGTTACAATTAATTGTAGAATTTTCATTGATAAAAGTTTATTTACATTTTTAGATGGAAAGAAATAATATGAAGCGAACGTAAAGCATCTGTAAAGCAAACTTTATTGAATTATTAGCTCATCTGTATCATTTATTAAATACTTAACAGGAGCTTAATATTAACTTATCTTATCAATAGTTTGCCCTGATGTATTCATATTACGAACCGTTGCTTTAGAAGAGATTGAAAATACAGCCATGAATCTCAACAAAAAGGATAAGGCGCGCCTTGCCGATAAATTATTGCAAAGTATTCCGATTTAATTGATGATTTAGTCAAAGCATCATACAACAGATTAACTGTTATTGATCAAGCGATTATTTCAAAAATATAAACCGGTAAACATTTGCCAAGATTCGATACTTTGGAAAGAATTGCTAAAGGCCTTGGAACGAGAGTGTCAGAACTTCTCAAAATCGAATAAATGAAGAGTTATCAAATTAAGGCATGGAACGATGCGCCGCAATTCTGAACTTATTCATACCTGAAGATTCCTTATTTTAGAATCAATATTTTTTTTAACAAACAGACTCTATGAGATTACTTGTTAATATAGATCACATAGCTACCCTCCGAAATGCACGCGGCGAAGGGTATCCCGACCCGGTAACAGCCGCAGAGCTGTGCGAGGATGCAGGAGCAGCAGGAATTGTATTTCACTTGCGCGGCGACCGCAGGCATATCCGGGATGAAGATGTTTACAGGCTGAAAAAGTCCGTAAAAGGAATCCTGGATTTTGAAATGGCCGCTACCGATGAAATGATAAAGATCTGCCGTGATGTGAAACCTCAACTTTGCACGTTGGTCCCCGAAGGCCGCGAGGAACTCACAACAGAAGGCGGCCTCGAGATGAAAACCGTTTATCGTGATTTTGAGAAGAGGGTTGTGCCCGTTTTTAAAGAATCAAAAATTGAAATCAGTCTTTTTGTAGACCCCGTGCCCGAAGACATAGAGCTCTCAGCCAAACTTGGAGTTGAAGCTGTTGAATTACATACCGGCACCTTTGCAAATGCAAAATCGGCAGAAAAGAGAAACGGAGAACTCAAAAAACTTAAGGATGCAGCCATCCGGGCTCATGAACTCGGCCTGCAGGTCAATGCCGGACACGGCCTGAATCTCGACAACCTGCCTCTTCTTGTAGATCGTGTTCCGTACCTCGCCGATATAAGCATCGGCCATGCACTGGTCTCAAAATCCATCTATTGGGGACTTGACAAAACCGTAAAAGCCTATCTCGAAATAATGAACAGGTGAGCCAGATGAGCGAACAGCACAAATCGGGTTATGTTGCCATCATAGGTAAGCCTAACGCCGGCAAGTCCACACTGATGAACCGGATTCTGGGGAGCAAGATTTCCATAACTACTCATAAGGCCCAGACAACACGACATCAGATTGTCGGCATCTATTCGGATGAGTATACACAAATCGTATTCCTGGATACGCCGGGAGTCATCACTCCGAAATACGAGCTGCAAAAAGCGATGATGAGCTCGGTTGAACGTGCCCGGAATGATGCCGACCTGATCCTCTTTATTTTTGACCCGACCGATTATCACCCAACGGATGAAATTCTGAATCTTCTTGAGTCTATCAACAAGCCGGTTTTGCTTGTTGTCAATAAAATGGATGCAGCCTCAAAAGCAGATGCCGAAAGAAAGGTTTCAACGATCCAAAAAAACCTGAAGACAGCCTCGGTGCACTATATATCTGCAACTGCCGGCACCGGCATTCAAGAACTTATGGATGACATCCGGTCAAAACTGCTGCCGGGACCACCTTACTATCCGAAAGATATGCTAAGCGAACAGCCGGTGCGTTTTTTCATTGCCGAATTAATCCGGGAGCAGATCTTTCTGCAATTCCAGGAGGAAATTCCCTATTCCTGTACGGTTGATGTAATCTCTTACGAAGAATCGGATGAAATCGACCGGATCAGCGCCGATATCATCGTAAACAGGAAATCGCAGAAAGGTATGCTGATCGGCAAGGGTGGCAAAGCGATAAAAAAGCTGGGCATTGCCTCCCGCGAAACTATTGAGGAATTTATCGGCAAACAGGTGTTTCTTGACCTTCACGTAAAGGTACGTGAAAAGTGGCGCGAAAAGTCAAACTGGGTTAAGAATTTAGGGTATTGA
>CAYPZI010000002.1:0-77755 GCA_964415185.1 uncultured Balneolaceae bacterium
TGAATTCACGAACCTAATTCATGTTGACTTCCCGAGTTTAAAAATCAATATCGCAATATAAACTGAAAATATTTCACTGACAGAACAGCAACCGGCAAGTGCTAGTGCATAAACATAAATCAAAAATTCCGAACAAGTGATGAATACAATTTGGCCCGTATGTCGAGATAAAGGCCTTGAAAGATCACCTGTCAAAAATTATTTACTTGTTCAGTGTATATGTCAGGTCAATATCACAATTCAGTACTTTGGAAACGGGGCATCCTGCTTTGGCTCCTTTTGCAATATTATCGAATTTCTCTTCGGAAATACCCGGGACTTTTGCTTTCAGTTTTAAAAGAATTCGGGTAATAGCCCATCCTCCATTCTCCTTGTCGAGTGTGAGTTCTGCTTCTGTGTTCAGCTCATCCGGCTCAAAACCCTCTTTTCCGAGCTCTACACTCAGCGCCATTGCAAAACACCCCGCGTGGGCCGCTGCAATCAACTCTTCCGGATTTGTTCCGAGTTTACCGTCTTCATTTTCAAACCGGGTTTTTATGGAGTAAGGCTGTTTATCAAACACACCGCTTGGTGTATCGAGAGTGCCTGAACCTTTCATTCCTGACCCTTTCCAGATTGCCTTCGCTGTTCTTTTCATTATAAACTCCTTTTATGGTTAGTATTTTAATTTATTTTCATCCTTACAACAGATCCGATACTTAATGCATTCAATATGCTATTCATCGGCGAATATTTCCAGTAAGAAGCGAAAAATCACTCAAAAATTTATACCCATTCCCTTGGATTTTTCAGAACGGTTAAAAGCTCAGCTTCCCCGCTGTTTTTCTCAGGTTCAAAATCATAATCCCAGCGTACCCTCGGCGGCAGGCTCATAAAAATGGATTCGATTCTGCCTTTTGTTTTTATACCGAATAGTGTACCACGGTCATGAACGAGGTTAAATTCAACATACCTGCCGCGCCGTATTTCCTGCCAATACCGGTGTTTCTCATTCCAGGGTTCTGATCTTCGCTTTTGCACTATCGGGAGATAGCTTTCAAGGAATGATTTTCCGCAATCGGTAACAAAATCATACCAATCCATAACGGATTTTTCAAAGTCATCTTCTCTGAGGTAGTCAAAAAACAGGCCGCCAACGCCCCTCGCTTCTTCCCGGTGAGCATTGTAAAAATACTCATCACATTCTTTTTTAAAAGCGGGATAGAAACGTGAATCATGTTTATCACAGGTATTTTTAAAAACTTTATGAAAATGAGCAGCATCTTCTTCGAAAAGATAATAGGGTGAAAGGTCTGCGCCGCCTCCGAACCAGCGGTCAACGGAATTTTCCAGGCTTTCATCCTTGAACAGTTCAAAATACCGGAAATTGGCATGAACTGTTGGAATCATCGGGCTTTCGGGATGAAGCACGAGGGAAATGCCACCGGCCCAGAAGTATCCATCTTCAACCCTGAAATGTTTTTTCACTTCTTCCGGAAGTTCGCCATAAACCACTGATGTATTAACCCCGCCTTTTTCGAATATTTTCCCCTTTTCTATCACTTTTGTATTGCCTCCACCTCCGCCGTCGCGCTCCCAGCGGTCAGCCCTGAATCTCTTCATTCCGTCCTCTTTCTCCAAAACAGTACAGATTTCAAACTGTAAATCATTAATGTAATCAGAAAACTGTTCCCTGAGACTCCTGCTTCGATCCGGCTTCATATATCTGGGTTTATCACGGAAGAGACTTTTGAAGCCAGTTTACCGGGTTCACATTCTCATGCCCATCCCTGATCAGAAAGAACAACACCTCGCCCTTTATAGAATTTTTGTCCCCGGAAAGACCTATTACGTCTCCCTGCCGAAGTACCTGGTTTTTTCGCACAAAGACATCAGTCAGGTTTCCATATGCCGTATTGTAGTTCCCGTGATTTACGATTACCACCGTTCCAAATCCCTTTATAGGCTCAATTGCATAAACAATACCTTCGCTTACCGTGTAAACGGATGATTTAGCTGGGGCAGCAATATCAATACCCGGATTATCTGTTTTTGTAGCAAAGACGGGATGTGTTCTGATTCCAAATTTTTCGGTTATCGTTCCATTTTCAACCGGCCAGGGCAGCTTGCCTTTTTTTCCGGCAAATTCCGATTCAAAAGCATCCAGCTCTTCCCGGTTTACCACCGATCTCAATACCGAGGCAGAACCACCTTCTCTTTCTGCGTTCCTGATTTTTTGCTCTTCTTCGTAAAGCCGGTTCAATGTATTATTAAGTTGTTCAGCCTGTTCTTCAACGATAGCAAGCTGATTCCGGATATTATTTCTATCCCTTCTGAGTAATTCTATATTCTTTTTCTGCTGTTTTTCTTTTTCTGCCAGTTCATTCATTTCTTTTCCAATTTCAGCAAGAGCTTCCTCGTTTCTGTCTCTTGCTTTTTCAAGATCCTTTTTGGCAATTTCAAGCTGTTCCTGGGTTTCACGAATCTCATTTGCCTGAGCCTGCTGATACTGATCAAATCTGGATAAATAGAAAGACCTTACAAGGAGCTGATTCATGGATGAGGATGTCAATAAAAGAGCCACCTCGTTAGACCTGCCGTATTTGTAGAGATAAGTCAAGGTTTCTTTGTAGCGGCGGATCAGGTCAGTTAGCTTATTTTCAAGCTCCTTTTGTTGTGTCTGGATCAGTTGTATCTCTTCATTGATCTTCTTTTGCTCTTCACGCATAGAAACCAGCTTTTGTTGCTGAAGCGCAATCACCCTGTTTAGATCAAGGTACTGGTTATATTGCTGTTCAAAACGATCGGTGGCAAATTCCAGCCTCTCATTGTATTCGCTGATCTGGCGGTTCAAAACATCAATTTTTTCCCTGGCCTGGTTTTGCTGTTCAACAATCTCGCTTCTTCGATCTTCATATGTAGATTGTGCATATACCAGGTCGGTGGCAAATATAAAAATCAGGCAAATGGCTACGATCAATCGCATGATTATATTTTTCTGAGTGGTATGTTATTGGGGATATTTATAGTCAGCTCCGGCAAAGAACTGTTTACATTCAGGCTTTGAACTAAAAAAACTACCCGGGATTTTCCGTCTGAGCTTAAAATGGTAATTTTTCTTGGAAGTTCAAACCCTTCAATTTCGTCATATCCCTCGTATACAATTTCCCTGTAGGGCGAGTTCCGGGACCAGTTCAGCTTTCGGATATATCCCGTATCTTTTTCAACGAATACCTTGCCGCCGCTATTAAGAATACCGACCCAAAAACTGTTGTCTTCCATAACAGATGTAATCTTTTCGTCAGCTAACCGGTAATTCAAAAGATCGATCAGGTTTACGGATGCCAGGGAACCAATATCACTCCCGCCGCTTTTTGATATTGGTGAGATACGGGCATATTTGTCAATTTTATTATAAACCAGAACCGAATCATTACCCACTAATACCTGTCCGCCTTCAATTCCGGCTGCAGACCTGATATGAAGCAAGCTCGTTTCTCTGTCTGAATAAAACTCTATCGTCACCCGGTCATTCCCGCCTTCCTGGCTGACAAGCGCCCTGCCCTTACCCTTTACCTGCATTAATTCATCTGCTGAATTTTGATTTATTATTTTTATAAGCGAATCCGGGCTTAGATCCGATTGGCCCAATTCCCCGTTTTCAACCAGCTCTTTACCGGTTGTGCAGCCCAATGCAAAAACAACCATTATCATCCAAAGAATATGTAAACTGAAAAAACGATTCAAAATGTTATGGGTTCAGTTTATCTTTAAGGTAGTCCCTGCCGGGATCTTCATCCAGTGCACGCTGCCACCATTTAAGTGCATTATTCGTCTCGCCAAGTTTGTCATAAACATCTCCGAGATGTTCAAAAACTTCTGCGCTTGCATCGCCTTTTTCAACCGATGCCATAATATAACGCAGGGCTTCATCATAATTTTGTTCCAGGTAATAAATCCAGCCAATCGTGTCGAGATATGCCGAATTCTCAGGCTCCATCCGAATCGCTTTCAATGCAAGCTCTTTCGCATACTCAAGCCTTTCTCCTCTGATTGACATAAAATATGCGTAATTATTCATCGCATTGTGATTGTTGGGATCGAGTTTTAAGGATGTTTCATACGCTTTAACCGCGTCCTGCCAGCGATCCTGATCCGCATAGGCATCTCCAAGCGTGCTGTAGATGACAGACCTGAAATTGCTTCTTGCCGAAGAAAGAGTGGCATCTTCAAGCCATTGAATTGCCTCCTCGTGTTGATTTTTCAGCATATAGGACGCACCGGTAAAAAATTGAATAAAAGCATCGTCGGGAACATACTTGTTTGCTGAATCCGAATTGGCAATGACTTCATCGTATCGCTGTTCCGTAAAAAGAAGCTGCATTCTTTGCCTCCATGCGTCCGGCTGATCAGGCATCACATCTGTAGCTTTTTCAAGCTTTTCAAGAGCAGAGTCAATATTCTCTTTTTGAAGATAAAACTCTGCAGACATCAGATGAGCCGGTCCGAAATCCGGTTCTGCATCACTAAATCGGCTCAGTACCCGTTCGGTTTCATTCTCAAGTAACTTCTGCGAGGGGCGCCTTTGATATTCATTGTAGATGTACCGTGCCAGTTCCATTTTTTGATTAGGGCCGATCAGAGGGTCATCAATCATACTGATAAAGGTATTGGCGAGGCTGTCCCACTTTGCTTCCTTAATGTACAAATCGGCAAGCAGAATCAGAGTTTGAGGATCTCTCTGGTTTCTTTCACGCGCCTCCAGCAACACTTCTCTTGCGGCCTCCCTCTCGTCAAGGTTTTCGTAAAACTGGCTGAGCATATGGAGGGTAGTCAGGTTATCGGGCTCAATTTTTCGCATTTCCTGAAGTTGAACCAGGGCCGAATCCCGCATTTTGAGAGCATTGAAATTCCTGAATTTCTGAAGATAGATATCAAAAACAGGGCCTCTCAATTCCAGTATTCGGTTATATACCTTGTTTGCCTCTAATAACTTGCCAAAATCAATATATATCCCTGCAAGGCTGTACATGATATCCATTTCATCGGGATGATGCCTGAGCGCCTCTCTTAGAGCCTCAATGGTTGCATCGTTTTGGCCTGCCTTGCGATAGATTTCTGCAAGCTTGAGATGATACCACTTGTTTTCGGGATCACTTTTTACGGCATTTTTTCCGTAATACGCTGCATTTACAAGGTCACCGAGAGCTGCATATGCATCTGCAAGTGCAAAATTTACTCCGCCACTCTCAGGCAACTTCAGGTAAGCGGCAGTCAAAAGGTCAAGAGCTTCTTCGTAATCTCCATTTTCAAAAGCCGTAACGCCATCGATATAAGACTGGATTGCTCCGGCATTGTCAACGGAAATTTCTTTCAAACTTCCATCCTGCTGAGCGTACACCGGCAGAGTTATAAGACAGAGGATAAATATTGTAAATGAAATTTTTTTCACAGAAAAAGTATTTATTTCGGATGCAGGTAAGATAACGGTTTTCTTCGTTATGATTGTATATTTAAGTAGTTCATCATCCAATTGCTTTTCTAAACAGATTCAATTCCTTAAATGAAGGGAGCATTCTTGACCCGTACCAGCTAAACCATTCGCCATTTGTCAATATTACTTTCGATTTATTGCACTTTTTCTCTACTTCTTCAATATGCTTTTCTTTAAAAGGATATGGTTCACTGCTCAAAAAAATATAATCCGGGTTTCGTTTGGCGATTTCGGAAAGGTTAACTTTTGGGTACCGAAGTTTATCGGAATAGATATTTCGCAGTTTATAATGTGACAAAACCGAGTTTATGTATGTATCTCCGCCTGCCACCATCCATGGATTCCTCCAGATAAAATAAGCTGCACTTTTTACCGGCTCATCCGGAGACAGCTCAAGCTGCGCCAGAATGGAATCGACAAGTTTTTTCGCTTTGTTCTTTACATCAAATATTTCACCAATTTCAATGATCGTAATAAGCGCCTCTTCAACAGAAGAAATATCGGTTAAATAAATACGGAAGCCGGAAGAAAGTTCATCGATATCTTCCTTCCGGTTTTCTTCCTTGTTCGCGATTATGATTTCCGGATTACTTTCTCGGATTTTATCCAAATTTGGATTTTTTGTGCCTCCGACTATCGGGATATCCCTTAAAGCCTCTTCAGGATGAATACAAAACCTGGTTCTGCCAACCAGATTTTCCCTAAGGCCAAGATCAATAAGTAACTCTGTCAGGCTTGGTACCAGACTTATAACTTTCTTTGGCTGTTTCATCAAAATAAACTAGTTTTTTGACGATGGTAATATGCCGAAAAACCCGCAAAGTTTCCTTTCTGAAATGGCAGTATGTCGGGAAATTTGCTGAAACCCTGAGTTACAACTTTGCGGGTTTACAATTGACATGACAATAGTTTATCCTTCTGTTTATTCGTAATTATATCCCTTTATCTCTTCTTCAGAAAAATCGACTCCCAAACCGAGTACAATCCTGTTCACAAAATTAAAATAGGCAATGACCTGGGTGGCATCCAGTATAGCTCTGTCCGAAAATCCGTGGTCCCGCAATTTTTTTATTCGATTTTTTCTGTCGCCCTCAGCAGGAGTTTCCGTTAGATGTTCGGCATACTCACAAAGAGCCATATCCTCTTCTGACAGATCTAATTTTTTGTAATTCTGTGACAACAGGCCTGTCTTTTCATTGTCTTTCCAAAAATGGTTTAACGCCTCCGCATGATGCCGGATACAGTATTCACACCGGTTAGCTGCCGAAACGACAACTGCTATCATTTCTCGCTGGTAACGTTTTAGCGGCGACTTCCCGAACATGGTTGCCATGTACAGATCCATGTGGGCAACCAGTGCTTTTGGATTCAGGCTTTGGATTTTATGTACTTCGGCAATTTTACCCCTTGTTGAGATCAAATCCTCATAAATTTCTCTTATTTCTCCCCCGGCATTTTCGTAATCAACAGTTTCGATGTATGGCATTATATTAATTATGGATGGTTTTATCAGATTCACCCTGCTTAACGAAAGTACTGGATGAACCTTTTATTTCAGCTTTTTCAAAACTGAAAGTTACGGCAGTCCCCCGATCATTCAAAAATTCAATTTCACCCTCAAGCTGCTGAACAAGTGATTGAATTAAGGTATAACCAAGGCTGTTGCCCTGGCCCGGCTCAAAATTTTCGGGAAATCCTGACCCGTTGTCAGCAACTGTAACAAAAACCCGTCCGTTCTTGTTCTTCAAAGAGATAATTATTTCCCTGTCATGAGTTTTGTTAAAATCCTTGAATGCATGCTTAAATGAGTTATTTACCAACTCACTTATCAGAATTCCCGAGGGTATAGCCTGGTTTACGTTCAAAGTAACCTGTTCGCCTTTAACCTTGATAATGCAAGGATAACTGCTTGAATTCAGTGTGTTATATAATTTTTCCGACAACTCTTTTAAATAAGATTTAAAATGAATATTTGTAAAACTTTGATTTGCATACAACTGTTCGTGCACCGATGCCATCGATAAAACCCTGGAGACACTCGATTGCATTACTTTTTTCGTCTCCGGCTGATTTGCATTATCCGATTCAAGTTCAAGCAGTCCGGCTATCAGTGCAAGGTTATTCTTTACCCTGTGATGAATTTCAGCAAGCAGTACTTCTTTCTCTTCAAGGGCCCTTTGTAATTTATTTTGAGACTTAACCCTTTGAGAGATGTCCTGACCGTATATATGAAACTTGTTAAGGGAGGGTAAGTAGTAAATCTTTTGCTCATAAATGACTTCATCAATTTCAAGTTCCCGTGTCTTGCAATTTGACTTTCCAAATGTGGCCGGATCAAAGAGATCATGATTGCATGAAAGAAACGGATGTTCCAATTTTTCAATATTCAGATGAGGAAAATACCGGAGAGCTGCATCATTGCAGTAGTTAAGCTGTTTATCACCGGTAATTTCCACAATTGGATTGGGATTCATACTTGGAAATTTTGAAAGCCGTTCGGTTTCCCGATTTGCTTTTTGGAGTTCCCTGAACCCTTTCAGCCAGTTTTTTGAAAGCATTAAACCGACTGAAACCAGAAAAATACTGATAAGCACAACAGCAGCTATAAACACATTTCTTATCAGAGATGAAATTGACCTGAATTCCCTGAGAAGTGAAATTTGTTCTTCGGTTGTAATTATATTGAGCCCCTCTGCAAGGTTCAGCATCTGGCTGATCGAAATCTGGCTGTCGGGATTTTTCAATTCATTCTTTACATAATCACCGAGTTGTTCAAACAGCTCCACCTGCTGATGATAATTTTGCCATTTATCAAATATGTCCCTGTAAGAACTGAAAGTCCTCATGAATTCCATAAAGTAAACCAGTTTACTGACCTCAATTTCGTTTACAATGTCATAATCAAGGGTTCTGAGTACCATTTCACGGTTGGGTCGATCCATGCTCATTTCATAAAGTGCTTTTTGGATATTATCCATGACACCAACCGACTCCCTGAAATGATTATACTGCTCTTCATCACCTGTATTCATGTAGGATATGAGATGTATAACCGCACGCTGCTGCGACTGTGTCCAGAGTGAGTGGTAGGAAATGAACGTCTGTGTAGCGGAAAAGAGGTTTAAGACTGTCCATGATAATGTAATTATCAGTGCAGTTGATATAATAAAAAAAATAAGAATATTCCTTGCACGTTTCTTTAATCTATGTGCCGTCATGATATACTTAAATAATTGCTATTTAATAAATTACAAACCGGAAATCTATTTTTTTAAAACCTTTCAAAAAAACCAAATTACCATTATCCATGAATTAATTAGATGCTTGTTACAGAAATGTTACAAGTTCATTTAAATCTCTTTCTATACTTTACCACTAATCTGAAATTACAAATCAAATATGGATTCAATTATGAAATTTGCACAGTTAGTATTGATTCTGCTGCTTGCATTCTTTTTTACCGATGCCCAGGCTCAGCTTGGCAGGGAATGGAGCACGAACACCGACAAAAAAAATATTGACCTCAATGAATTGATGCGGGGAGGTCCTCCCAAAGACGGAATCCCGTCAATTGATAACCCAAAATTTGTAACTACCGAAGATGCATCAAAATGGGTTGATGACAAAGAACCTGTTATCATGGTAGAATTGAATGGAGAAGCAAGGGCATACCCGATTCAAATTTTGATGTGGCATGAAATGACAAATGACAAAATCGGTGATACTCCTATTCTTGTAACTTTCTGTCCGCTTTGCTACTCAGCGATTACCTTTGACAGGAGGCATAAAGGCGATGTACTTGAATTTGGTGTATCCGGATTTTTAAGACATTCGGATATGGTTATGTATGACAGGAATACCGAAACACTCTGGCAACAATTCTCGGGCGAAGCCCTTGTAGGTGATTACACAGGCGATAAACTCGATATAATACCCAGCCAGTTAATTGCATTTGAACAATTCAAAAGCATTCACCCTGACGGAAAAGTCCTCTCAAAAGATACCGGGCATCGGCGTAATTATGGAGAAAATCCCTATGCCGGTTATGATGATATCAACAACAATCCATGGGCACTGCGAGATAGGCCATCCGATCGTATGAAACCCATGCAAAAAGTGATAGGTGTGAGAATCGATGATAACAATGTAAAAACCTACCCTTATAACATTACCCAGGAAAGAAAAGTTATCAATGATGAAATTGCAGGCAAGCAAATCGTTGTATTTCATACTGAAGGCGCGGTATCAGCCCTTGATAAAAGCAACATCAGCAGATCGCGTGAAGATGGATCAACCGGTATTTTCTTCCGGAATGTAGACGGAGAAACCCTGGATTTTGAATTTAATAATGGTGAAATCAAAGATAAACAAACAGGCTCAACATGGAACATCGCCGGTAAAGCCGTAAGCGGGCCAATGGAAGGCAAGCAACTGGAAACCACAATTTACGGTGATTATTTCGCTTTTGCGTGGCTCATATTTTATCCGGATGCACCTATTTTCGGACAAAATATATGATATCCTAAAGATAACTCTTCAGAAAGGATGAAACCTGTGACGTGTAACTGCCGCCGAACAGGTTTACATGGACCAGCAGAGGGTACAAGTTATAAACCGGTATTCTCTGCTGAAATCCCTGTGCCATCTCCATTTCAATTGCATACGAATCATAAAAGTCAGGTGAAAAACCACCGAACATTTTGGTAAAAGCCAACTCCATTTCATGATGGCCATAATAAACAGCCGGGTCAATTAATACTGCCGTTCCATTCCGGTCGAAAAAGTAATTTCCGCCCCACAAATCACCATGCAAAAGTGACGCTTTTGACACAGGAAAGATCGATTCCAGTTTCGATGAAAGCCGTTCCCATCCTTTTAAATCGGTTGAATTCAGTTTTCTGCTGTCAATTGCAATCTTCAATTGCGGTTCAATTCTCTCCCGGATAAAAAATTCCGTCCAATTTTCGTGCTTTGTATTAGACTGTGGCAAGCTGCCTATGTAATTATTCCGTTCAAGCCCAAATTGACCGGATGTTATATTATGCATTCTTGCCAAATTTGTACCGAATTCCGAGGCTGCTTCATTTCCGCCCCTGTAAGGCTCGATGTATTCCATTAACAGGTATCCCGGAACAGAGTTCTCATCTCCGTTGTAATCAATAATTTCCGGAATTCGTATAAAATCCTGTTTTTTTGTCAACAGTTGCAAGCCATGCACCTCCGCATCGAACATATTGGCCGGTTTAGAATCGTTCCATTTTAAAAAAAAGATGCCTTTATCAGTTTCAAGCTTTTCGGCACGGTTGATACTGCCACCCGATACGGGCGATATATCCGAAATTTTAAAATTGTTTTCGGCTTCAAGAAAACTATGCAGATTTTGCTTGTTCATATTCTGCCCTTTACCGTTCAATCCAATCTTGCAGTTCATCCAAAAGTGCCTTGCAGCTTCTTTCCACAACCCTGTACACTTTTTCAAACCCATCCATCCCGCCATAGTAGGGGTCGGGCACCTCACGTGAACCGGGTTCAGGGTCAAAATCCCTGAGCAGCATTACATCTGTACCCGAGCCGGCCCTTTCTGCCAACTCCCTGACATTTGATAGGTTTTCATGATCCATGGCAATAATAAGATCAAAAGTGCCGAGATCGCTTTCTTCAAATTTTCTCGCACGCGATTTCAGTTCAACGCCGTGTTTTGATGCTACCTCTCTGCTTTTGCTGTTTGCAGGTTCACCAATGTGATAGGCAGAAGTGCCGGCAGAATCAATGTAAAAGTATTTTTGCAGGTTTATTTGATTTACAAGATGCTGAAAAACACCCTCAGCGGTCGGGCTTCTGCAGATATTTCCAAGACAGACAAAACAGATTTTATAGGGATTATCAGCCGTAACAGATTGTTTTTTCAATTTCATTGTATCAGATATTTTAATTTAAAAATAAATATAGCAGTCTTTGATAACCATATCCAATCGACAGGCAAGAAAGGAATGAACACTGAATTAACTTTACTTTGTATAAATATTCTTATATTTCAGGCTTATCAATAATTTCTTAAAAAGAACGAATCCGTTCTGTATGGCAAAACAATTTGAAGAAATCAAACAGCTCACATACCCGAAAGCTGAAGTTGAAATACTGAATTGGTGGAAGGAAAATTCCATTTTCAAGAAAAGTCTGAAATCAAGGGAGGATGGAATACCATTCACTTTTTATGAAGGCCCTCCAACTGCAAATGGAAAGCCCGGTATCCATCATGTAATGGCCCGCACGGTAAAAGATCTCTTTTGCCGGTACCGTACCCTGAAAGGATTTAAGGTTGAGAGAAAAGGCGGTTGGGATACCCACGGCCTTCCTGTCGAAATTGAAGTTGAAAAAGAGTTAAACCTTGAAAGCCGGGCCCAGGTTGAAGAGTACGGAATTGAGAAGTACAATAAAAAATGCCGGGAAAGTGTACTGAAGTACAAGGATTTATGGGACAAACTTACCCAGAGAATGGGTTACTGGGTTGATCTCGATAATCCGTACGTAACTTTCGACAACGACTATATAGAATCTCTCTGGTGGGCATTTAAACAACTCTATGAAAAAAACTTTGTCTACAAGGGATATAAAATTCAGTGGTATTCACCCGGAAGCAGTACCGTTTTATCTTCACACGAAGTTAGCCTGGGCTATAAAGAAACTCAGGATCCATCCATATTTGTCAAATTTCCGCTGGATGCCGATCCGAATGTCTATTTTTTAGCCTGGACTACCACTCCCTGGACCATCATCTCCAATATGGCCCTGACGGTAAACCCGGAACTTGAATATGTGAAAATAAAAGTGACCGAGGGGGAAAAAACCGAATTCTATATAATGGCCGAAGGATGTCTTGAAAGCACCATTGATCACGATTATGAAATATCAGAGCGATACAAAGGGCGTGACCTTTTGGGATGGATCTATCTCCCTGTATTTGATTACGCTGCAAAGGTGCATCCAAAGGAATCTGCGTGGAGAGTCATTCCTGCCGATTATGTAACCACGGAAGAGGGAACAGGAGTTGTACATACCGCTCCTGCTTTTGGTGCAGACGATTATGAATCCTGCCAAAAGGCTGACATCCCCATGTTTAACCCGATTGACAGGGATGGCTGCTTTAATGAACAAGTTCCTGACTTTGAAGGAGAGTGGTTTAAGGATGCCGATAAGAATATAGCAAGGGCAATCAAGGAAAAAGGCCTGATGTATAAACATGAGACCTATGTTCACAATTACCCTTTTGACTGGCGAAAAGGCACACCCCTTATGAGCTACCCCGTTGAATCCTGGTTTATTGAAACCACGAAAGTCAAAAAGCGAATGGTAGAGCTGAATAAAACAATCAACTGGAAACCGGAATCAACCGGTACCGGCCGCTTTGGAACCTGGCTTGAAAATAATGTGGATTGGGCTGTCTCCCGCCAAAGATATTGGGGTACTCCTATACCGATTTGGGTCAGTGATAAAGACACTGAATACATTGAGTGCATCGGAAGCCTTGAAGAATTGAAAAAAAAGGCCGGGCTTGCGGATGATACAAAAATTGATCTTCATCGTCCTGATATTGATGAAATCACATGGAAAGCTCCTGATGGCGGAACGATGAGGCGTGTTCCGGACTTGATTGATGTGTGGTTCGATTCGGGAGCGATGCCGTTTGCGCAATGGCATTATCCATTTCAAAACAAGGAGAAATTTAAAAAGAATTTTCCCGCCGACTTCATTGCTGAAGGGGTTGACCAAACCCGAGGCTGGTTTTACACTCTTCATGCACTGGCAACCATGCTGTTTGATAAACCCGCTTATAAAAACGTGGTCTCAAATGGACTGGTTCTGGATGAAAACGGTGAAAAAATGAGTAAATCGAAGGGGAATACAGTTGACCCTTTTGAAATGCTTCAGACATACGGAGCCGACACCGTTCGATGGTACATGATGAGTAACTCCTCTCCATGGGAGAATCTTAAATTCAGTACCGATGGCCTGAAAGAAACGCAGAGAAAATTCTTTAACACCATTGTGAATGTTTATTCTTTCTTTGCAATGTATGCCAATATTGACGGATTCAAATACAGCGGTAAACCTTTGCCTGTTTCTGAAAGAACAGAAATGGATCGATGGGTCAATTCAAGGCTAAACACGACGGTTAAGCTTGTGGATGAGTTTCTCGAAGAGTATGAACCGACCAAGTCGGCTCGGGCTATCGAAAAATTTGTGGATGAATTGAGCAACTGGTATGTACGCCGAAACAGAAGGCGATTTTGGAAGGAAGGAAAAAGCCTGGATAAAACTGCCGCATATCAGACTCTTTATGAATGTCTGCTCTCTCTTGCTAAATTAATCAGCCCTATTGCACCGTTTTTTGGCGAATGGCTGTATCAGCGGCTGAATGAAGTCACTGAAATGGATGAAATTTCAGTGCACGTCTCATTTTATCCTACGGTGGAAGAGACTGCCATTGATAAACAACTGGAAAGAAAGATGGAGATCGCAAGAACGGTAAGCTCTATTGTTCTAAGGGTTCGTAACCAGATAGATGTAAATGTGCGACAGCCGCTCTCCAAAATAATACTTCCGCTGGATAAAGATGACAGAAGCGCTGTAGAAAGTGTAAAGCATATCATCCTGGATGAAGTAAATGTCAAGGAGATCCAGTATGTTGAAGATGATTCGGGAATTGTGAGTAAATCGGCAAAACCGAATTTCCCGGTTCTTGGCAAAAGGCTTGGCAAAAAAATGAAGGCTGTTGCTCAAAAAATAGCTTCTCTTAAAACAGAAGATATAACAGCTTTTGAAGATAATGGGTATATTGATATAACTTTAGACAATAACGAAGTCATTCGTTTAAGCGAAAATGAACTGGAAATTCAGAGAACGGGCCTTGAGGGTTGGTCAGTTGAAACCCAAAACGGAATAACCGTTGCTTTGGATACGGAATTAACCTCCGAATTGTTGCAGGAAGGGATAGCGCGTGAATTTATAAACAGAATTCAGAATATGCGTAAAGAAGCTGATTATGAAGTTACAGACCGGATTGAAATTGGATATGAATGTGCCGGTGAAATTGAAAATTCTATCAAGAATATGGAAAAGTATATTAAGGAAGAAACGTTAGCTGAATCTATAAGTGATTCACTGATTAAGAATCCTGACTTTACAAAAACATGGGAAATTGAAGGTGAAAACTGCAAAATATCAATTCAAAGAAACATCAATCACTAAATTGAAGTCTATATGGCAGCCGATAAAGAAAAAAATAACGAAAGGGTGACCCCCTACAGCGACGAAGAGCTCGAATATTTCAGGAATATTATTTTAAAAAAACATGAAGAGGCCAAGCAAGAGCTTGACTCACTTCAGAATTCTCTTCGTGAAAGCATGGAAAATGCATCGGATGAATCCGCATATTCATTCCATATGGCTGATGCCGGAACCGATGCACAGGAAAGGGAAAAAACTTACATGCTTTTTAACAGAACCAGGAAGTTTGTTCGTTACCTTGACGATGCATTAAAAAGAATAGACAATAAAACTTACGGCGTCTGCAAGGTAACCGGTAAAAAAATCTCAAAAGGGCGGCTCGAAGCTGTTCCTCATACTCAGCTAAGCATCGAAGCCAAGTTAAAACGCCGCTAAGGCATAGATTTTTCGAATTGACTTTAAGACAAAAAAAACTCCTGGTATTAATCAGTCCGGCAATAATTGTGCTGTTTATCGATCAGATATCCAAATATCTTGTTCGATCTAATCCCTCTTTGCACAACTATACCATCATTGATGGGTGGTTGAGGTTTAACTATACACAAAACCCCGGCATGGCATTAGGGATGGACTGGCTGTCAACTCCCTCAATAAGTGTTGTTGCCATTCTTGCTACCATCCTTATTTTTCTATATATCTACAAAAATCTCGATAAATCGAATTTAGCTTACCTGTTTTGTATGGGGCTGATTCTTGGCGGTGCACTCGGCAATATCAGCGACAGGTTGAGCATGGGCCTGATTGAAGGCTATGGCGGCGTTTTGTACGGCCATGTTGTCGATTTTATTCACTTCAGCCTCAGGATTAACGAAACGCCTGTTTTCCCCTATATTTTTAATGTTGCAGATATTGCCATCAGCACTTCCATTATTATTTTGCTGCTGTTTAATAAAAAGATTATGCCTGTACCCGATACACAGGAAACAGAAGAGGGATACGAGGAGGGTATTATCGATACGATTGAAGAATCTGAATCCGATCCGCCTAATGAAGATTATCCCATTATAAACGAAAAGAAGACGGGATCGGCAGACGCGTGATTGCCGGCGGATTAATCTTCAAAATCTGACGAAAGCTTATACCTGGCAATCCTGTTGTTGCCCGTATCGGCAACATATACCACTTCATCAAAATAAGCCACTCCGCCTGGATTATTAAACTGCCTGGGGCCGCTTCCCTGTGATCCGAATGAAACAATCAGCCTCTTGGTTCTGTCTGCAGCACCAAGTGGCGGGTTTACACCCTCTTCGCCGTTTGCCTGGAATTGAAAAAGTTTATTCTGATCGCCGTCAACAACAAAAATGAATCTCGATTCATCTCCTGCAAATGCAAGCCCGGTAGGCCGGTCAAACTTAAACTCTTCATATAAAAAGCCATCAGCGCGGGAAGTGTCCCTGATCAGAAAATCAAAATCAGGCTGAAATACCAGTCCGTCGGGAGTTTCCTCAACGCTGATAGCCAGCACTTTAAAAGGAATGTCACGATCCTGACGTGTCTGAGCGATCAAAAAGCTTCTGTCATCCGTGAATATGTCTCTTTGAGGTGGAGATACAAAAGTAATAATATCACTTAGGCCTATTCCACTCGAAAGTGAAGGAGTAGTTGGGTTTAACGCCCTGATCTGCCTGACATTTCTCATTTTTTGAGTTGGCACACCGTCCTCAATAATCTGAGTAAATTCGAGTACCGTATTATCAGGCGCTTCAATTGAGGATGGGTTATTACGCGGCCCTCTTCTTGTAATGTAGATCGAATTATCAGACAATGCTGCAACATCTGTAAGTTCAACAAGTTCATCATTATCGGGCCTGCTTCGATCCAGCCGAAATTGCCTGGAGGCTCGGGTGCTTCTACTCGCATCCAAAAACGGATGGATGAGTGTATCCTGGAATATAATATCACCTGCCCCATTCAGGTTTTTAATTTTAAAAACGGCCGGTAAATTCCAGGTAATATCCGGGTCTACTTCTGTAATTACGGTATCGTACCTTGCTGCCACATACAGGTTAAGCAACCGGTCCTGTGTTACACTTACGGCGCCCTGTAAGGGTATAGTACGGCGAGGGGCAATATCAGCCCTGTCAAGGGCATGAATACCCTCATTATCTGTTACGTAGACAAAGCCGTCGAAGCCGACAAACACATCCGTTGGCTGGTCAAACCCTTCCCAAAATGGGACTATAGCCACATAACCGTCAATCCTTTCCAATTCAGGATCAATCCTGCCCTCTTCAAATATTTCGTCTGTTGTATCGTCTTGTTTGGTGTTAAATATGGCATCACATCCCGTTATGGAAGCGAATATTGCCAAAATTAAAATTGTTTGGATATACTTATCATTCATAAGAGCTTCTTTATAAAATAAATCTTATTCCGATTCTGTGAACATTTCCAAGCCTTTCGAACGGGCTGAATCCATAATCGGCGGCAATTTTTTTGCCGTTAAAAGGAAACTTAAATCCGGCGCCGGCGCTCGGCAGGTTTACCTCATCCGTACCGGATTGAAAGCCTGTCCGTACAAAAAACTGGTCAAGGTATCCGAATTCCCCGCCAAAACTAAACCTTTCGGAGTTATCGCTTGGATTAGTGAGCTGGGCTGTTAGTGTTAAACTTATTGTCTCATTTTCAAACACGTCAAAAGCGGAAGCAACAATAAACCTCGTTGGAGTTGTTACCTGTTCAAATTCATCTTCTACCACCTCATCGTCCAGTGTCTGCCTGGTTGTGGAACCTGAGGGAGTTGCATCAAAACCAAAATTGTTGATATTTACGGAAAATCTTACAGGTGTATCCGGAATTTTGTAAAAGAAACCGAAGTCTATCGCACCGCTTTCTATTTTAACATCCTCTATTTTTTCCAGCAGGTAGCGGAAAGTAACTCCATAGCTAAAAAAATCGGTAATTGCCTGTGATACTGATAATCCTGTAGTAAGATGTGTGGTCCTGAAGGTTCGGCCGGTTCCTGTGGGGTTAAATTCGGTAGTTTCATTTATCTCACCCGAATTTAAAAACTGTACGGATGCACCGAATGCAAATGATTTAAACCTGTGCACGTATGCCGCATACTCCATTGTGATATCAGCAAAATATTCGGTGTGCCCGAACATGGCTTCAGACGATTCAAGTTGTGATGCCAAAGCCGGATTCCAGTAAAGGCTTGATGCATCAAAAGCATCCGCTACGTGGGAGTTTCCCATTGAAGCTCCTCTCGGGTCGACCGATATTTTTGTGAACTGAAACCCGTCTGTTCCTGACCTGGAAGAACCAAAACTCGGAATAAGGCTTTGGCTGTTTGCCCAGGACGGGATCAGAATCACAATTGAAATCGTAATTAGTTTAAGGAATGTATTACTAAGTTTTTCCATCAAAATTCTCTTAAAAATTCAGTGCCAGGCCAAACATGATCTGTCTTTGTTGCAGAAAATTGGCGGGATTGAGAAAAGCCGGTATTCCCGTATCCCTCGGATCCTGAAATCTTGGATCCCTTACATTATTGGGGACATCAAATGACCTGTCATCCCTCAATTCTTGCAGTTTCTGAGGGTCGTCAGGGAGTGTTTTAAATGCTTCGCCTGTAACCGGGTTTACTATAGCTGCATTGTTGCTGTTAAAAACATTACTTATTTCAAGGAAAAAATTTAAGCGGGCATCCTGGATGTTTATCCACTTTTGGAAGTTCATATCAATAAAAAACCAGTTAGGCCCGGTTTCGCTAAAACGTTCTGCTGGATCGGAAACCTGTTCATAAATCGGCCTCCAGTTCGGTTCGCCGGTAATAGGATTTCTTTGGAAACCCCTCAGTTCTTGCGGCGTGTACCGGATTCCGCTTCTCCAGGTTCCGGATACAAAAAGCTGCATTTGATTCAGCGGATCAAATCCAAACAGTGGTGAAGCCCGGTCATAGGTGAACGTCACATTACTTTTGATATCCCAGGGCCTGTCCCATGCAAGGGGTGTCTCTACGTTGCTTCCGAAGATTTGCTCACCGCTGATGGCCTGAATATTGTCATTACTTGTAGAGCTCAAGCCTTCAGCCCTTGAGAAGGTAACTGCAACCTGCCCCCTCACCCAATCTCTGTGCCGTTTTATGTAAGTGACCTCAACACCCCGGCTTCTGGCAAAATCACCATTTATTCTGAATGCCCGGGAGACGGGACGCCCGGTCGGATCATTGAGAATGATTCGTTGAGTTGTGACAAAGTCGAATTTGTCCCGCCAAAAAGCAGTTACATTAAGCGCATCATTTGCTGTGATTTGATTTCTTAAACCGATTTCATAAGAAATATCAACTTCCGGGTCCAAATTCGGATTGCCCAAATCAGGGAAGGTTGCCTGATTCTGGAAAAAAGGATCCAGGTTTGCATAAATAAAAGTGGGATGCGGCTGTTTTATGGAATGGCCGTAATTGAAAAAGAGGACCTGGTTTTCCCTTACCGGAAAACTGACCCTGACTTTTGGCAGCAGCCGGGTTTTGTATCTCTGGCCAAGAAAATTAAAAGTTTCATCCATAAATTCTTCACGGATAAAATCCGGGATGGGCGCTCTCGGTTCATTGATCATATCTTCAACAAATTGGCCTCTTGACCAATATTCCAGCCTTAAGCCTACGTCTGCTATCAATCCCCGAAACCGCACTTTATCGGTAATAAAAAATGCACCTCTCTGTGGTTTTACCCGCCATGCATCAAAACGCTCACCAACCCTGAGGGTTTGAGAAAAAACACCGGGCTCAATTTCAATGGGTGCTCCAATCCATGGCCTGGTGATATCTATCCATTGAAAGTCATTGAATTTCGATTGAAAACCGAAAGTTAACTGGTTGGTTCGTTCGGCAAAAAATTTGTTAAATGAGCCCTGAACGGTTAATTCTTCGGCAAAATGATCGTGCCAAAGAGTTGCCAAACCGCCATTATTTACAAATCCGTCACCGGGTAATACAAAGGTAAATCCCTCTGTTCCTTCAAACTCCTGTGCCGGAAATGTAACAATACTCTCTGGGTCAAATTCGCCGTCAACAAATTCAGGGCGCCAGTCCCGGCCGTTTGCATCTGCCCGAAGGCGTGTAAAAAGCCGGCTAAACTGGAATTCATAAAATGAAGTACTGCTTATGGTATGAGTCCATTTAATGAAAGAGAGGTTGCTGTCGTGGGCAAACGTATTTGCATTATCAAGGTTTTCCTGAAACGGAAACTGAAAACCGGGCCTGATAGCTACATCATTTCCGGTAATCTGCAACATCCTGGTATTTTGATTTACAGTAAGCGAGCGGTTATAAGCGCCCTCCAGCCTCATCCCCGGCTTAATCTGCCAGGTGAGTTTAAACATGCCATTCCAGCGGTTATCCTGCCTGGGTGAAAAAAAGTTGCCGCTTGTCAGTGATGTTCTTACATCATCAGCCGAGACTTTTGTAAATTCATCAGAAAGGGAAACCTGGCCGGTAAAGAAAAAGTAGAGTTTTCCCGGTAAATCAATTCCCAATTCGGGAAGGATGCTGGTTGTAATCGGTTCAGGCCCCCCGAGATTCAATTCATAAATATCCGTAAAAAAATTGCTTTCACGATCCGAATTACTTCCAAAATTATCTCTCTTGTGTGTGAAATTTCCTTCGTAGGAATCTCCCCCCGTTCTCGTCCTGACAGATACCACCCCCGAAGTTGCATCGCCTATCTCGGCGCCAACACCGCCGGTCGTTACATCCACACTGCTGAAAGCATTGGTTCCAAGGTCAAGCCCAAAGCCTGTGCCGGCAAGGGGGTCTTGTGCTGAGACACCATCGACCAGGAATCCTGTTTCATTGGCCCTTCCTCCCTTAATGTACAAGCCGGTCGGGTCCTCAATTACACCGGCTTGCAGGCTCAGCACTTCTTCAATTCTTCGAACCGGAGCTGCCGCAATTTCCTGTCTTGAGACGGTTGAACCCGATGTTGATTTTTCGACATCAAAGATCGGGGCTTCACCTATTACAATGATTTCATCTTCCGATGTCAGCACAACCGGGGCAATTTCGGCATTCAGTTCGGTAACCTCATTTGCATTAATTCTTACACCTGTAAAAACAAGGCGTTCAAATCCCACAAAGCTGACTTCAATCGTGTATTCGCCCGTTCTGATATTTTTGATCTCATAATTGCCATCTAAATCCGTAGATGCACCAAACGTTGTGCCTCGTACAATTACATTAACTCCCGGCAGGGTTTCACCGGTTTCCTTATCTATGATAGTACCCTTCAATGTCCCCGTATTCTGGGCGAATAAAGGCCCAAATGATATAATTGCAGTGATGATAAAAAAGGAAATTACGGTAACTAACTTCATGATTATTTTTCTCATTTACTGACCAAATCCTAACTCATTTATAAGCAATTGCTGTAAAAGTGCATCTATATTGTTATTTGCGTCCAACGTGCTCAAATCCATTCCGAAAAAGATAAAATTGCCCTCCGGATTGCGAATAGCCACATATTCAAAATCATCAAAATCGCTGGTTGATCCCAAAACCGTCCTGACTCTGAAGTCGGTTTCATAGAGCGGTGTTGCCCCTCCAATTGGCTCCATAGGCGCAACATTAGTTATTCTCGTGTTTGTTCTGAGAACAGGTAACGTTGAAACCGGTGATGTTACCTCGGTATCACTTGAAATCTGGAAACCAATCCCGATTATGGGTAACTCACCAAGTCTTGCAACCGGCAAAAAACTGAAAATGGGATCTTCAGGTGAGATCAGTTTCATCGGCATTGTAGCGAAAAGGGTACCATTGTTATCAAAAAAATCAGTTAGGATATCCTGGGCGAAAGTAATATTGCGATCCACATCATCCGATACCCAGTATATTGAATTCCATTCAGCCAGTGTAATTCTGAGAGTAGGATTTATAACCGTTGGAAATGCTTCGGAAAGGCGAACTTTCCTTCCGCCGCCCGATTCCCCATCCGTTATATTCCATATATCAAATTCCAGCCCTGCCTGTTCCAGCGCCTGCAGGTGAAACGACAATTCCTGCTGCTCAGTGTCGCCACCGATATCATTCAAAACAAGAATATCGGATGTTTTTTCTTTAACAAACCATGAAAAAGACCCGATTTCGCTGGTAGCAAGTGCACGATCAGTGGTTCGGACAAAAAATTCATTTACATCGTTGATCCGGATGCCTTCAACGGTCTCTCCGGCCGACCGAAATGCACGCCCTGTAAATAATTCTCCTGAAGAAGTTGGTGATTCTCCGTTGTCTAAAACCACGGTTACAAACAGTCCGTCTTCTTCTGTTTCCGGAAGCGGAATTTCGATCCAGTTTCCTTCAGTAGAATCGTTAAAAGCAATTTCAGTTCTCAGAATGTTTTGAAATCCGTCCGGGTCGCCGATATTCCAGCCAAAACTGGCTACCGTAAATGTACTGTCGGGAGGCAGTTCCTGAGAATTCAGTTCAACAAATGGCAGGCTGTTTTTAATTGGAAACGTTACAGAAGCGGGATCAGGATCTCTTGCGTCATCATTATCAACTGCCCGAACCGAAAAAAGCACATCATCAAAATCCTGACCAGGTGTAATCGGCAGTACAAATGTACTGTCTGATCTTGAAGTAAAGATCCAATCTGCATCCGGATTATCACTGACTTTTACTTCAAAACCGATTATAAAACCATCGGGATCATTGCCCCACCAGGATATATTGATCTGGCTGGATAACCTGTTTTCATCTTCAAGGTTTATTTCATCTACCGTTAAAAACGTAGAAGGAGGCATATTCTCGTTCAGATTGCCTTCAAGAGCTGTTTCACAAGCAGGCAACAAAAGTAACAGTAGTAAGGGGAGATAAAGCAATCTGTAACTGTAACACATATTATAATTATAGAATCAAAAACCGTTGATTATTTTATAGTCTGAAAATCAGATGAACTGTTTTTTGCTGATCAATTTTATAAAAAATACCCCGGTTACAAAAACCGGGGCATTTGAAGATTTATTTATTTAATTAACATCATTTTTTGGGTTAATACGGTATTTGCTGCTTCCAGCCTGTAGAAGTACATACCGCTCGACAAATTCGCTGCATCGAATGTCACATCAAAATTGCCCGCCCTGTGTTCCCTGTTAATAAGGGTTGCCACTCTTTGGCCCAGTATGTTGAACACATCTATTCTGACATTTGAAGCTTCGGGAACTGAATAGCGAATCACAGTGCTCGGGTTAAACGGATTCGGATAGTTTTGCTTCAGGTCAAACGTTCTCGGAATACCGGATAATCCTTCTCCGTCATCTATCGAGGTTGCCTCGTTTCGTTCGAGAGTGATGAAATTAAATGTTGTCACAAATTCATCAGTATCAAAATCAAAGTCTTCGGCTACGGCGAGTGTATCCGTACCATCGCTGATTCTGACATTCCAGAGGAAATCAACCGTTTCACCAACGTTTAATCCAAGTGATTCCAGCAAGTTATCAACGGTTTCAAAAGGAAGTGTGAGATTAGGATCTGCTCCATTGTTATCTGAGGTTATGGCTACAATTTCCTCAACCGTATCGGCATTATAGAGAACCCATTCATAAGTCACGGGATTACCGTCATAGTCGGGAGGCGTAAGTCCCTGCCAGGAGATTCCGATATCTCCTGTAACTGCCACAAAAGCTGAATCTTCCGGAGCAAGCAGATTAAACTCCAGTCTTGGAATAGTAAAGTTGGTTCCAACAAGATCATTCAGATCCCGCGGGATGAATTTGGCCTCACCAAATGTAAAGGTAGCAAATGCGTAGAATTCATCAATAACAGCACCTAAACGGGCATGGATATTAACATCACCTGGAAAGCCTGTTTCTCCAACCACGCCGGCACGGGTATCGTCATTAACCACGATACCTGTAGTTGGTGATTCGCCACCGGCAGGTACTGTTCCGATCCTGAATTCACCGAAACCTAAAATTTCAATAATTTCCGTATTCAGAACTTTCACCAACACACCTTCAAACACTTCACCGGGGTCGGTAACTGCAAGGATTTCATCCGTCGTTAATGCAGGAACAACAGCATCCACACTGCCCGTACCCGTAACCTCAAATTCGATGTTAGTCAGGTAAGTATATGTATTACTGTTGTTTGCAACCGAAGCTTCCCTTGTTTCTGCAGCAGTTATGGTGATTACATCACCGCGCTGAAGATCCTGGGTATCCGTGTTCAGCTCAAGAAAAACTCCTGACCATTCTGCTGCGGCGTCCTGAACAATAATCACGCCATCATCAGCACCCGATACAATCGTTGCCGTTATATCCATTGGAAGTACACCGGAGCCGGCCAACGGGCTTGGGCCGTCTTGTTCATTACCTGTTTTCTGGATCAATTCAATAGAAGTGATTTCACTGTCAGCTACGAAGAAACTGATATCTCCGCCGGCCGGAAACCTGCTTTTGCCGTCATTTGAATCGGTAACTTCCATAAAGACATTTACACTTGTAAAGTTAGGAAATGTGGGAAGGTCTGCCTGGAAATCATCCCCGCCAATATTATTCATGACAACCGAAGTGGTATCAATTCCGCTTCCGAACCAGAACAAGCGGACTTCTTCTACAGTAACAGAAGGATCATCATCGGGTCCAACAGCAGTTGCAGTAACTGTAATCACATCGCTCGAAGTAATTTGCACTTCTGCCGGATCCGGGCTGAGTGTGGCATCAACAATTCTTGCGGGCTGTGAAAGGACTTCGAAATCTACCGGCCATTCAAAAGTCATACCGCCAACATCTTCTCCGTTTACTAATCTTTGATCATTAAGCCATAATACACCGTCCTCCATAGGGCTGATAAAGAGTGCACCTTCACCCGCTGGAAAGTGGTTATCCACATTAAAGTCATCAATAACCAAAAAACCGGATATATTAATTTGCGATCCATCCAGAGGCGGAACGAAATCACCGTCTATATCAGGCCTTCTGAAATTATAACCCGTTCTATACGTAGGTCTGTCATTTCTGTAACGAAGTGATATATCCCTGTTATAAACAAAGGATCCGCCGCTGTTGGTACGGATATTGGGACGGTCATCAAACGTTGTGTTGGACGTAGTGGCATTGGATATACTGATATACATTCCATTGAACTTTTGATATCCATCAAGATCAACCTGGATTAAACCAGGCTCTAAAACATTGTGAAATTCGGAAGGTGAGACCTCCATGGGTTCAGTCAATGGAGCAAATTTCTGAAGTTCTGCATCTTCAAACACATTTCCGTCCACACTGATGATTTCATCGATTACCACCTGTGCCGTTTCACCAAAGAAAGTAAGCCTTCCTTCCACGGTGATTACATCTCCTCTTGTCAGGAGTTCAAGCTGATCAAATTCCGGGTTTCCTGAAGGCTGCACTACCTGGATATACATTCCTTCCCTGTCCATCTCTACAGCACTGGTATCAGCAACAAAAACATGAATCCGACCTATTGTATTAGAGGCTTCATCAAAACTTGCAAGTCCCGAACTTCTGGGATAGCTGGCAAGTACTGCCGTGAACTGTACCGGCACATTTACAAGCGGATGATTGGGTATATCGCTAAAGGAAGTGAGGTTGTCATACGTATTGAGATCACGTATGGTGACGAGCTGAGGCTCATCCTGCGCAACTGCAGAACCGGAAAAAAGCCCGGTAATCAGTATCGTGCATAAAATAAATAGAACATGTATCTTCTTTCGCATATGTATAGGTTTTGATTGTGGTTAATGGTTGTTTATTTAATTATGGCAATTTTTCCGGTTTGAACATCACCCGTATCCAGGTCCTTCACTGAATAGAGATACAGGCCGGTAGTTAAAATTTGATTCGCCTCCGACTGTATATCCCAGGCGTGTTCTCCCCCGGCAATAATTCTCGGCTCGGCACTGAACTCATCGAACCATTGTATATCGCCCTGATTGTTTTCACTTTCATGATCCATTCGCGCTACGATATCACCGGCAAGGGTATAGACCCTGATTTGGGCCTTTTGAGGGAGGTTAAAAAAGACCATTTTCCTGGTCTGCTCCGTATTGCCGTCCCACGCCGCTTTTACCCGGTATGGATTCGGATAGACTCCAACCCTGTTATCCGGGTTGCCGCTTGCAAAATTTGTATTCACGGATGTTCCCGGAAAAACCCTGACTGCATTTGTATTCCGGCTGGATTCAAGAGGGCCTATATCAAACCTGTCACTTCCGAAATCAAAAGAGGTAACAGAGAACTGGTATTGCCAGCCGCTTAGAAGGCCGTCCACTTCAAGTTTGTGCCAGTATTGAACCGTGTCATCCGGAAATGTTACCGGTTCTTCAAGCCTGACAGCTTCAAAACCGGTGTTAAAGCCGACATCATTACCCCTTGTGTCGAATTCGCGAATTAAGCGCGGTGTCGGGCTTACATCATCCCCGAGTTCAGAACGGTAAACCCGGTATCCTTCAAAATCTTTTTCACCGGTGATGGGATCCACCGATTCTTCAGCAAGCCTGTCCCAGAATATTGTTGCCACCCCGGCATCAAGCTCAATTCTGACTTTGGGATTTTCAGGCGGTGTAGGAAAAAGGAATCGGTTCAGAACTCCATCATCATTCAGGTCCTCACCCGGATCAAGTCTCCCATTGTTATTAACATCTTCACCCTGGAACACACGCTGCATTGAGTTTATAGTGGTAACAAGATTTTCTCTAGACTCTTCATCGTCAACCGATTTTCCCGCAATTCCCTGAAATTGATCGGGTTTAAGTGCAGCAGATACACCAAAGAAAACCGTGATTGTTTCACCGGGTAAAACTTCGGAAAAGGGTCCAATAGATACAAAAGAGATGTAATTACCCTCTGAGTTTTGTCCATCCGTTCTCAATTCCTCCCGAATCGGAACATCAGCTCCGGGCCTTGTCTCGTCGATCGGAAATGTTTCTGCCATTCTGCTGTATCGTTCAATATCGTCCGATGGCCTGAGAAATACTCCTGTTCCGGCAGAAAAAAGCCAGTAACTGGGCCCGACATCCGGTGTGCGAAATCCTCTTGATTCAAGCTCGTTATTGAGCGGATGAAAAAACTCACCACGATACTCCGAGCCGATCAGCGAGACGGCACCATAGGTATTGAGGCTGGGTGAATCATTGGAACCCGCATCAAAAACATAGGTGGTAAACAAGTCATCCAAAAAACCAATACCGTTTTTGTTGAAAAAGGCACTGCCCTGATCTGTAGCTGTAAAAACATTACGGGCAACCAAATCTGCATACATTCCCACATATACACTATCCCAGGCTGTTCCGGCAGGGTTACCGGAATGGATTTGGCTGTTGTTGGTTATATCGTACCTGAGAATGGTAAAGTTTTCGGTAAAAGGAAAATCCCAGTTAAAGCTGGTTAGTTCAACATCAGCAAAAAGTGGCTGTGAATGCCCCTGAATTACGGTATTGGTACCGGGTATAACTGTGTTTCGATCCGTAAAATTGGTAATAATATCCTGTTGACTGATTCCGATGCCCGTACCTTCGCCTTCAAAACGAATCTGGCCGTCTGCCGTAAATTCAAAGCCGCGTTTACCGGAAGCAAAGCCTCCCGGATCTGTAATAGCTGATGTGGAAGTCAGCTGTTGCCCGCCCTGGAAAGCACCAATCCAGATTCCGGCTTCGAAAAGGTGTTCAGTACCGGTATTTGCCGGAAAACGCATACTTGCACCTGCATCCGGATTGTTGCGTACATCCGGCTTGCCAAGCGTGCCGATATTTGAAATTGCCAGGCGTATATCTCCGGCAGATGTTTCAGCCCTTTCAAATATAAACTGTGCGTTTGCTTCTGATGTAAGAATTGCAATAACTACAGTTAGTAACCCCAAACATTTCATACAATATTTCCCAAAAATCTATGTCACTATATTCTTTCGGAAGTGTAAGAAAAAAATTATAAAGATGCTTTTTTACTGTTCATTTAATAACAAATAAATAACATTCGGATTCATCAATTTATGTGAATTCAACCTATTTATTTTTTTATCAGCGACTTGTAAATATGAACAAGAGTAGATTGACTTGCCCCCAAGTAATAAAACGACAAAATGATTCCAAAAACCAGTTGAAGCCGGATGATACCGTTAACCCTGAACCTGCGCGCCGAGGTAGTTACGCTTTCTGTTCCCCGCCTGAAATCAGAAACTTTTTTCAGCCTTCTTACTATTTCCTGGTCTTCCATCAGCATGTGAGATTCATCAAAGCCGCCAATTTTAAAAAACAGTTCCCTGTCCACAAAAAGGCTTTGATCCCCAAAACGAAGCCACGTTCCGGGAAACCTGGTAAACCAACCATATAGCTTCATAACCGGGTGCGGGTCATCAAACCGCAGACGAAAACAACCTGACAAGTGGCCTTTTTTAACGGAATTCACAATAATCTTGTCAAATCCTGAAGGAGGAATCGTATCGGCATGCAGAAAGTAGAGAGTAGTGCCTTCGGCTGCTTTTGCACCACTGTTCATTTGGCTGGCTCTTCCCATTTTTTCACAATTTACAATTTTTGCACCTTCACTTTTGGCAATTTCAACGGTTTTGTCTTCACTTCCAGCATCCGCAACAATAATTTCACTGGAGATTTCAGGCGTCCCTTTTTCGTTAACTTTTTTTATAATCTTTCCAATATTTTCCTGTTCATTCAGGGTTGGAATCACAATGCTGATTTTCGTACTGCTCAAAATTCTATGCCGCTTTTATTCAGGTCATTTTTTGTGTCAATGTCGTTCAGGAGTTCAAGTTTTGCATATCTCTTCTCCAATTGTTGAAGCGTTTTTTCCGTCTCCTTTATCAGCTTCTCCGTGCTCCAGCTTTTACCGGCAAAAAGTTCGGGAATAAAGTTACTCATTCCAAGCAAGTAGTAACCTCCATCTTTTGAAGGGCCAATCACAACATCATTTTGCTTAAGTAAGAGATACGCCTCTTCCAGATGCTCTTTTTTAATTTCGGGACAGTCACTTCCTATAATAACAACTTTTTCATGGCCAGCCTGAAAAGCTTCCCGGAATGCATGGCACATTCTTTCGCCTAAATCCCGGCCTTTTTGTTTTTTTTTATCAAAACCTGCGGATGGCCAAAGGTCGTCATCCGGAATTTTATCGGAGTACCAAACCTGTTTTTTTACATCCAGGCTACCTGCAACATTTTTGGTATAATTTAGTAGATAGATATAAACTTTTAAGGCGGCGTCTTCACCGATTGCGGCTGCAAGCCTGGTTTTAACTTTGCCTTTTTCCGGATTCTTAACAAAAATCATTAGAACTGAATCTTCAACTTTATTCATTTTTTCCGGCCGGGTAAATGTTTACTTTATTTTTTAACTTGGAAAAATAATTTAAATCCTGTTCAAAAGCATTTATCAACTGTAATACTTTATAAAATCGATATGCAAAAAATTACCCGTTTGCTTCTTTTTACTCTCATTTTAATTTTCTTTTCAATAACTACATCAGCCGCTCAGGACAGATACAGTGAAAAAGAAATCGGCTTGATTCTTGGCGAGCCAACCGGCCTCAGTTTCAAATATTGGCGTAGTAACAAGAGTGCTATAGCTGCGGGTATGGCATGGTCGTTCAGTGATAACGGTTCACTACACCTTCATGGAGATTATGTACTTCATAACTGGCTTGAAGTTGAAGAAGGAAGCCTTGCCTTTTATTATGGCATAGGCGGCAGGATTCGGCTTACCGACAATAGCGAATTTGGCGCCAGGGTTCCGCTCGGGCTGCAATACCTGATTGAAGACGAGAGAATAGGAATCTTCTTTGAAATAGCACCAATTTTAGACCTGTTGCCCGACACTGAACTGGACGTTAACGGCGGAATCGGCGCAAGGTATTTTTTTTGACAGCATGTTTTGCTGTTACTCCCCGTCTTCTATTTTAATAGTTTTGTGGCAAAAAAAGATCAGAATTAATTGTCACAGCTTCTCACCTGAAATTATTTAGCTTTCGGTCTTTTTCATCCACTACATGTTCACTCTGCTTAGCAGGAAGTGAAATTTCATATCCTTCCTTGGCAACTTTTACTTCACGGAACGGTTTCCCCGAATATTGTTCAACTTCGGCAGAAATCTGATCGAGATATTCATCATCAGAATCGGGATCGTGATGGGTAAGGTACAGCCGTTTCACATTGCAATTTTTAGCCACTTCAATAACCCGTTCCCATGCTGAATGACCCCAATTCATTTTTGAGCTGTAATTTTTGAGGCAAAATTGTGCATCATGGATCAATAAATCAACATCTTCAATAAATTTTTCAAATTGGTCGATAAACCTGACCGGAGTTGATTTCAAGGGTAATTCATTATCAGGGCAAAATACAATAGAGTATCCTCCGATATGGATTTTATAAATTGCTGTTTTTGTAGGATGGTTGGCAAGCATAAATTCCATAGAATATCCTTCATAATCGCAATTGCCGTTTTCCTGGGTGATATATGAGATATCAGCCGAAATCATATCGAGGGTAATCGGGAAAAACGTTTTGGTCAGATGGCCTGCCAGGATATCTTTGGCTCCACCTCTGTATTGTTCGGGCATGTGAATATTGAATCGGTTTTCCCGGTGATAAAAAGGTTTGAAAAATGGAAATCCCTGGATGTGATCCCAGTGAGGATGAGTGATAAAGACCCTGCCTTTTATCGGGTATTTGTTTTCTCTTTCAAAAAAGTTTCCCAAATTCCTTATACCGCTTCCGCTATCCATGATGATATATTCATCAAGAAATGGTGCACTCAAGGTAACACATGTGGTATTTCCGCCGTAACGGATGTTTTCAGGATTTGCTGTTGGGGTTGAACCCCTGACACCCCAGAACTTCACCTTTACGGATGGTTCTAAATCATTGTGGAACCTGGCAGCAAGGTTTGTTATATAAGTATCTTCTTTGTTAATAAACTCTACAATCGAAAACTCCTTAAAATCATCAATGCGGGACAAACCTTTATCATGAAGTATAAATACAGGCAATTCTCTAACCAGCGGTTCAGTGGTAACCAATGCCTGGATCTGTTCAAGTGAAATTCCGTTTTCAGAATAATCTATCAGTAAGGCCGACGGCCTCATCATCCGGATTTTCCGTGCTGCAATCTTTGTATCCGGGGCTGTTACAAAATGGTATCCTGACTCCGCAAGGCCTTCCTTTATTTTTTCTGCAGAGTTATAGTCTGCAAATATAACAGCAGACCTGTTTTTTAAAATATCAACCACGTTTATCTAAATCTGTAAATAACCGAACTTATTTTTTATTGTTATCAGTATTCAAGTATAAAAACTTAAGCGTCAAAAGCACATTAATGAATTCCAACACCACAGATAAATCAACTTTTTTTCATTTTGTCGATTTCAATCTCAATGTCATCAAGTTCGGCTTCTTTTGCAGAAACTTTTTGCTCGTTTTTTTCTATTTTTTCTTTTACTTCATCGAGCAAAGTACTGCCTTTTTGAGGCTTAAAATAGCTGAGTGACTCCTGCATTTGGATTAAATCCTTATTCAGACTTGAGATTTCGTGTTTCAGATTTTCCGCTTTTTTCTGGAGTTTTTGAATTTGAGCAAGGTCTTCGGTTGAAAACTCATTCACATTATCCCTGCCAACAATACTTGCCGCAGATTTTACTGCCCGAAACCGGTCGTAGATCACGTCACAGGTTTCCCTGTATTCCTTCCACATTTTATTTTTGTATTTAATTGGAACATAACCGGCTTTTTTGAATTCCTCCTGTAATGGTTTGGCTTCTTCTACTGCCTGGATCGGGTCTTCATGGGTTTTCAGTGCTTTCAGCTTTTCAAGAATTTCATTTTTCTCATCAAGGTTATCTTTTCTTTTTTCCTTTACATCTTTGAAATGATCCCGGCGCCGGTCATAAAAATGATCCATGGCTCCCTTGAATTTTTTCCATATTTTTCCGGATTTCCTTTTTGGAACCGGCCCGATCTCTTTCCATTTTTTCATCAAATTCTGGTAAAACTGATGGGTTTCTTCAAAATTATCGGCATCTTTTTGTGCTTCAGCTTCTTCAATCAGTTGCAGCTTTTTTTCGAAGTTTTCATTTTCCTGCTCTCTTAATACATCAACATTTTCAGATTTCTTCTCATTAAAAGCATCCGTCGCAGCTTTAAAACGGTCCCACAATTCATTTTCCTCCTTTTGAGGCAAATTGCCCGTTTTTTTCCATTTGCGATGCAGTTTGTTTACTCTTCGTGCTGCCTCAGCCAGGTCATCATAATCAATTAAAGCTTCGGCCTCGGCAATAAGGCCTTTCTTTTTACTGAGAAATTTTTCAATCTGCTTGCGATATTTTGCATCATGCTTAAACCTCATTGAATGGAATTCATCCTGTACCTTATGGTACTGGTCCCAAAGTTCCTGGTTTTTTTCGATTGGTACGCGCCCGATTTTTCTCCACTGCCGGGCCAGGTCTTCAAATTCTTTCTCAGCTTCTTTCCAAGCAGTTTTATCAGACAAGGACTCAATATATTTCTGCATTTTTTCAAGAACAACCAGTTTGCCAACCAGATTATCTTGTTCTTTCTGTTTTTTCTGAACAAGTCTGTCTACTTTGTGTTCTTTAAATACAGCAGCAAGCTTTTGAAAAGAAGTTTCCAGTTTTTCAGCTTCACTTTTGGGAACCGGTTTCAGCTGTTCCCATTGATTGGTTATTTTTTTTACTTCTTTTTCAGCTCCCCATTTTTTATTATCAACAATTTCCTGAAACTTGTTCAGGAGTTCTTTTTTCTTTTCAAGATTCTCTTCCCTGATTTTCTTTTGTTCCTCAAAGTGATTTTTTTTACGCTCTTCAAAACCGGCTTTGGCTTTTTCTATTCGTTTCAGGAAAGGGGTAATATCCAGTTCACCCGCATCAGGCCCGTTTTCCAACTCATGCATAATATTATCAAATTCAAGGCTGACATAGGGCCAATCTGTCATATCTTTTAATTTTTCTGCTTTTTCAGCCAGCTCAGAGTAGAATTGCCCGGTATCATCCTGCCCTTCGTTTTCTTCACGGTCATTTTTCTTAACAGACTCATCAACAGTATTCTTTTCCGAAATGTCACCTGAATTTTCTTCTTCAGGAATTTCTCCGGTTTTCTTTAATTCCGTAACCAGATCATGAACTGAACTATTAAACATAGCATGGTTTTCAATTTCAGAAAGCAGGCTTTCAATAACTTTCAGGTAAGAATCTGCGTCCGGTCTCTTAGTTGAAACAAAATTAGTAAATGCCTGTTTTAAATTCTCGAGTTGAGGCAGGATATCTTCGAGAGAGCCTTCCTGTAGCATACTCTCATCCAGTTTACCTATTTGCCGGACCTCTCCAAAAACCGGCTTTTTCAAAATTATTTCGCCGGATTTTTTTACAGCGAAATTTTGATTATCAATCAGTTCGTCGCTATTGTCGATTTCCTTATTTACTGATTCAGTCAATGTTATTCCTAATTTTATAAGATAAATTACGGCTCAGGGCCTGCTCAATTATAGTTTCTTAGTTTAATCAAGATTACAAATGGAAGCAAACCGGCAAATAGTAAAATTAGGGGTTTATCCAAACATATTCACTGATTTGATCAAATTGATACAAAAAAGCCGGGAGAGCAACTTTGTCCTCCCGGCTGTATATTTTAAGTTAATAATCAATATCCTGCCACGTCAATCCGTCTTAAAAAGGTGCACATCGTGCTGCGGAAAAGGAATTGAAATATCATTGGCATCAAATTCTTCCTTAACTTTTTTGGTAATATCGAATTTAACAGGCCAGAAATCGTCTGCATTTACCCACGGACGCACCGTTATATCCACGGCACTGTCGCCAAGTCCTGATACAACAATTTGAGTTTCAGGTTCAGCAAGGATCCGGCCATCATTATCGAGCACATCCTTTATTATTTTCATTGCTTTGTCCACATCATCACCGTATCCAATTCCGAAAACCATGTCTGCCCTCCTTGTATTATGACGGGAGTAATTCTGAATCTCACTACCCCAAACCTGGGTATTTGGAATTGTTATACCTACATTATCGAATGAATGCATTTCAGTAACAAATAATCCAATCTCGTCTATAACACCGGTGGTGCCTGCAATGTTGACTGCATCTCCTATTTTAAAGGGCCTTAGTGCAAGCAGCATAATCCCGGAGGCTACATTACTCAAAGCACCTTGTAACGCAAGTCCAACTGCAAGTCCTGCGGCACCTAATAAGGCAACAATACTTGTAGTTTCAATGCCGAATTGGTTTAAAACAGCGAGAATTGTAATCAGCAGTATTAAAACCCGGATTACCTGGGCAACAATCGGAACAAGTGTATCATCTATTTTATCACTTTTTTTGCCGTAATTTTTAATTTTTTTTGTGGCCCAATTAGCAACAATCCACCCCAGTACCAATATCACAATTGCCCCTACCACACTGAGACCATGCTCTACCAGCATGGGCACCAGTGTTTCTGAATATGCTGCAACACTAAAATCTTCCATAAGTCATCTCCATATTGTTTAGTTATAAAAAAAGGGCGGTGGTAAAACCGCCCTTATAATAAAAGATAAATTAATATTTTTAAACAGCTTATTTACTTTTTTAAAATACCGGATATTTCTGCCATTCCCGACTTCATATCCTCAAATAATTGCGCTGCGTCCTCTTGCAATTTTTCAAAGGTTTTATCACCGGCATCTTTTACTTCATCAAGCCTGCTTTTGAGACGTGATCTCTTTTCCTTTAATGTTGAAATCCGCGACTGTATATTTTGTTTGATCTCTTCTGACTCATGGTTAGCCTTTTCCTGCAGGTCGTCAATTTTTTTATTCCACTCTTTTAGTTTGGATTCAAGCGTTTCAATATACTCTTCACGTTTATTCATCTGGTTACCTCCATAATTTATAGATTTCTTTTTTGATTGTGGAGTAATCTGTTATTCCAAATGGCTTCTCAACATCCATGCAGTTTTTGAATGAAGTTTCAACCTTTCGGTAATCAGGTCAATCGATGCTTCATCATCTGCCTCATTACACGGGCCTAATGCCTGGCGGCTGGTTCTTAGAATTGTCTCGTTAGCTTCAGCCAGTCTTCTTACCATTTCCAGGGCTTTGGGTTCGTCAGTGTCCTCGGTTATAGATGTAATTTCCGAAAACTCTTTAAACGTTCCAGGTGCCCTGTATCCCAGTGCTCTTATTCTTTCGGCAATATCATCTATGGCTTCAGCCAATTCCGTATACTGCTCTTCAAACTGCTCGTGCAGGGAGTGAAACAGTTCGCCGGTTACATTCCAATGATAGTTATGGGTTTTCAGATAAAGCATGTATGAGTCTGCCAGTAATTTTGACAAACCATCAGCTATCTTTTTTCTGTGCTCCTCGGAAATTCCGATATTGATTTTCATCTCTTTATTTACATCAGTTATTGTTGCTGTATCCATGTCTTAACCAATAATTTAATTATTTTTGTTGTTCATTGATAAGTACAATTTTGTCTTAGATATCATTCCCAAAATCAGGATATAAATAGTTTACAATTCCAACCCGTGAACTTCTTTTAAAATGGCTTTTGCGTTTTTATCGTTTTGTTGAACCACCCGGTGCTGAAGATTTGTGATAATATCCGTTTCGGCACTTTCAAAAGCCACTTCTTTTGCCTCTTTTTCGGTACCTGTTCTTACCAAATCATAGATATCGTCAGCTCTTACAATGCTGTATAAGTTGTCCTCATTAAATGCATGAGACCGGAGCTCTTCATACTTCTGAAACAGTTCAGGGAACTCATCGTTATTTTGTGCCTTATCGATTACTTCAACATCACCCGGACCTTCAGCACTGAGGGGTGTTTTACAGAGATAGAAAAATTTTTGCTTATAAATCATTGGATAAAATATTATTAATTCGGTTTGGTATTTCTGCCTTTGGTATTTATGTAGTAAAATACGGACTTTTAGGCAGAACCCGAATCAAAATTAACCGGCAAAATACTGGATGAAGATGATTTAACAGGAAAACTCGATTCAGAAGTGTTGCAAATATTCAATCCCGGTTCCGATTCTTCTAACCAGCCTTCAAAAGCTTCGGTATAACGAACCACTTAATCCTGTAGTTACGGCCATCTAAATTCTTCCATGAATCAGATAAAAATTCAAAACAGACAAGGGCAGCTGTTGGCATTCGCAGCAGGCCGTTATGGCTATTGCCACATAGTAAACCAACTGTATTTTCTACCAATGGATTATGACCGACTAACATCACTCTTTCAACATTTTTACTGCCAAAACTGCGAATGCCATTCAGATAGTCTGTTGAGGTGCCATAGTATAAATTGTCATCCCATTTGACAGAATCGATTCCGAGAGATGCAGCACTGCAAAATAATTCTGTTGTTTGTCGTGCCCTGGCCGCGGGAGATGAACAGATTTGATCCGGAATATACCCTGTCTTTTTTACAAATTTACCCATCAAGGCTGCATCCCCGGTGCCTCGGTTATTAAGAGGCCGGTCAAAATCTTTGAGTCCTTTATTACTCCACGAAGATTTTGCATGTCTCATTATCAATATTTGTTTCATGGCACATCTCAGTTTTAAGGTCTGTTTAAGTTTGGAAAAATATTTTCAGGGACATAATATTTTAACAAAACACCTCTCAAAATCATAAACAAAATCAGTACAAGCCAAAAAATTTGCTTATTCAAATTCTAATTGTCAGCTTTAATATGCATATTTGGAAAGTTATTTGAATCTTTAATGACAATCAGGCAATAATTATGGAAATAAGTTTTTGGGAAAGCAAATGGCGAAAAGGACAAATTGGATTTCATATGGAGAATGGCTACGAACCTTTAAAAAAATACTGGCAAAAACTCGATATAGTAAAAAATCCGAATGTACTTGTTCCGCTTTGCGGGAAATCGCTTGATATAGTTTGGCTGGCCGGTCAGGGTGCACAGGTTTACGGAGTTGAAGTGATCGGACAGGCGGTTTCCGATTTTTTCCGTGATCAGCAGATTACTCCTGCCAAAAATGAAAAACACGGTTTAAAATTTTACAAGGCCGGGCCAATTGAGATATGGAACTGCGATTTTTTCAAATTGGAACCGGATCTTCTGCCATCAATCGATATAGTTTATGATAAAGGCGGATTGGTTGCGCTGTCACATGATTCCCAAAAGGCTTATGTAGAAAAGCTACGCTCATTCACACATCCAAAAAGCAAAATATTACTTCATCATTTTGAATATCCGCAGCAAGAAATGGACGGGCCGCCATTCAGCATTCCGATAGATCGGATTCGGGAGTTGTTTGGGGGTATTTATACGATAAGAACCCTTTTACAGGAAACAAGTAAAACCAAATATGAAAAATTCAGGGAAAGAGGATTAAAAAGCCCCATTCTCGAACGGTTTTTATACCTTGAACCTAAATAATTTTGGAAAAAAAGGAGCCTGCTTCCACAAAAATGTTATATTATCCCGAAAATATGATCCATTCAATTTTATTTTTTAAATCTTGAAGTTGCATATCAGATAGCCTGCATTTATTTTCTGTTTCAATTAATTTGTTTAACAACCGAACCTAACATAACGCTCTCATGGATTTAGATAGAAGAAACCAGATCATCACTGTTCTGCTCGCTGTTCTCATTATCTTTTTATCTTGGTACCTTTACAGGTCAATTACGGAACCTTACCAAGTAGTAATAGAGGAGAGACAAATGACTGAAACAGTCAGACACCGCCTGGGATTGGTTCGGGATGTACTTGTACAATATGATAACAGAAGAGGTGACTTTCCTCCGACAGAGGGCGGGCTTGACAGCCTTATTGAATTCCTGAAAACGGATTCTCTGATGCAGCAAATCGGAGCTGACAGGTTTACATTTTCCGATGGAAGCTATAAACCCGATTCCATCATTTATTCTCCAAGGCCTCCTCACAGGCGGTTTCAGTACACCCTTAATGATACCATCAGGCCTACACTCTACTTGCTCGAAGATCCGGATTCTGAAGATAAAATTGGAGACCTTCAAGTAACCACCAGGCGGAATGCACCGAACTGGAACTAAGAAATATGTCTGATTCTGATGCCTGTTTGGGGATTAGTTTTGCTGCGCATCAACTGCTTTACGCTGTAAATTTTCCTGCAGAAAAAAATACACTCGCACATGTGGGTTGTATAGATTTTAATTTTGACATATGTGCAGCTATCTCGGAAAATCATATCCAAAGTATTGCCGCAGTTGAAAATTTTCTCCGGGAAGTCAGAGAAAAATATGGGTGCCGGACAGCCCGGTTATTAATACCTGCCAACCAGGAATGCTGGTCGGTGCTGCCGCGCAGCGTATATGAAGACTCAGATGAAAGAGACGCTTACGTAGACATCCTGATGAATGGCTTACCTGTCAAAAATTTACAGAATACCTGGTTTGCTATGGCCAATCAGGACTACAGATTTCTGCTTGTAAGAGAAAACAACATGACAAAGCGGTTTCAAAAACTTTTAAAAGATTTTTCCGAAAAAGAGTTATTGTCTGAATTTGAAATTGGATCCGAATGGCAGCTTCTCACTAACACAAACGGCTCTTTTATGACAGTAAGTTCTCAGGAAAACTATATTTCAGTAGCTTCTTTCCTTTTTGGCAAGCTGCGAGGGTCTACCTATTTTCAGTATGAAGCTATTGCAGATGTTCCTTTTTTGTGGAAATACCACTCCCGGAATTTAAGCTGGATGGATGGAATTCATGATCAAATTCTAATTTATGGTAATCAGGCGCAGAAGTTAATGGATATGCATTCATCTATTTGGTTCGATACAGATGAAGTTATACTGATGAATACCCTGAATAAGATGAACGTACTGGCTGATGAAAAAACCTACAGTTTTGATCTTGAAAATGCCTTTCCGGCTATCATTCAATCATTAAATTTACAGCCTGTATAGAATAATGAGAATTATTACCGGTAAATTAAAGGGCAGGGAGATACCGGTGCCGGATACAGGTATACTCAGGCCTACAACCGACCGCACTAAGGAAGGTTTATTTTCGGCACTTGCAAGCAGAATCTATTTTTCAGGCCTTTCCGTACTTGATCTTTTTGCAGGCAGCGGCAATCTTGGCTTTGAAGCCCTTTCAAGGGGAGCCGCTTCTGTTGTTTTTGTTGATTCGGAAGCTGAACACATTCATCACATTCAAAAACTTGCCGATCATTTTAAGCTATCTTCCTGCATAAAAACTGTCAGGATGCCTGTTGAAGAATATCTCTCATCTGCAAAAGAATCTTTTGACATCATTTTTGCCGATCCGCCCTATGATTATTATTTGCTCGGCCAGTTGCCTGATCAGATTTTAGAGCGAGACATACTTGGCAATGAAGGTTACTTTGTACTTGAACATGACAAACGACATGATTTTTCGCCGGACGAAAGGTGTTTCTATTCCAGGGCATACGGAAGAACCATCGTTAGCATTTTTGAAAATCTAAATGTAGATTCAAATCAAAAAGCTGATGAGTAAAACTGCCCTGTATCCCGGTTCATTCGATCCATTTACCTATGGACACCTCGACATTCTAAAACGTGCAACTTCACTTTTTGATAAAATCATTGTGACTGTAGCAGTGAATAACCGTAAAAATGCCGTTTTTACAGGTGATGAAAGGGTTGAGCTTATCGAGGAGTGTATTTCAGGTAAACCCTGGGCATCAAATGTGGAAGTACGGCAGTTTACCGGGCTGCTGATTGATTTTGCAAAAAATAAAGATGTCAACATATTGCTCAGGGGTGTTCGTCAAATCTCTGATTTTGAATACGAATTCAGGATGGCCCTCACCAACCGGAGGCTGGCACCCGAAATTGATACGGTTTTTCTTATGCCCGACGAACAACTGACATTTATGTCAGCTACAATCGTAAAGGAAGTGGCCGCCTGGGATGGAGACTTAAGCAGCTTTGTGCCTGAAAACGTAGCAAAGGCTCTTCTCAAAAAGTTTCAAAAAAAAGAATCCTGAGTTTTTCTCTTAGTGAAATTATGCCTTTATATTTGAAGCTCAGCCAATAAAAACCAAGAACGCAAAATTTTATGATTTCGAAAAGAGTTCAGGGAGTTTCGCCATCCGAAACGTTGAAAATATCTGCCAAAGCCAAGCAAATGAAAAGAGAAGGCAAATCCGTAATATCCCTGAGTGCGGGTGAGCCTGATTTTTTAACCCCTGCACATATCTGTAATGCTGCTATTGATGCAATCACAGCCGGGCAACATAAGTACACCATGAATACGGGCATGCCCGAATTGCGCGAAGCCGTCTGCGAAAAGTTAAAAAGGGATAATAATCTTGACTACTCGCCGGATCAGATTCTTGTTTCAAACGGAGCCAAACAATCCATCGGGTTTTCCATTCTTACACTTATCAATCCGGGTGACGAAGTTATTATTCCGGCTCCCTACTGGGTTTCATATCCCGAAATGGTAAAAGTAGCTGAGGGCAAGCCAGTGATTGTTAATACGGAATTTGACAATCATTATAAACTCACTGCAGAACAACTGAAAAAATCGATCTCCAAAAAGACAAAAGCCCTGATATTGTGCTCCCCCTCAAATCCGACCGGTGCTTGCTACTCGCCTGCAGAGTTAACTGAACTTGCAGAAGTTCTTGACCAGCATCCTGAAATTATTATACTTTCGGATGAAATTTATGAATATATCGTATTCGACCATACCCATACCAGCATACTGAACGTGGCTCCGGAACTTAAAGAAAGAACCGTTTTAATCAACGGGTTTTCAAAAGGTTTTGCGATGACCGGCTGGCGTCTTGGGTATCTTGCAGCAGAAAATGAAATAACTTCGGCCGTTGCAAAACTTCAAAGCCAGGAAACATCGGCCCCAAGTTCAATTTCACAGGCTGCAGGAATTGCCGCTTACAAAGGATCCATGAAACCGGTAACAGATATGAAAAATGCATTCAAAGAGCGAAGAGATTATATTGTTGATTCACTTAACCAGATCGAAAATGTTCGCTGCTTTGAGCCTTCGGGTGCTTTCTATGTATTTCCGGATATTTCCGGCTGGCTTGGGTCTAAGACTGCCAGCGGTGAAAAAATTAAATCCTCCACCGATCTCTGCCTCCACCTGCTCGACAGATATGGGATTGCAGCAGTACCGGGCGATGCATTCGGGGAGCCTTCCGGAATACGGTTGAGTTATGCCTCATCTTTGGATGATTTAAAAGAGGCCGTCAGAAGAATCCGGCTTGGAATTCAGTCTCTTCAAAAATAGTTGACATAAAATAAAAAATTGACAATTTGTACTCATTTGAAAATTGGCATGATTTATGATGCACTATTTTAAAAAATCAGAATCTTAACAAGATTATTATGCCTACATACGAATATAAACGGGAAGACGGAACCACATTTGAAATATTTCAGGGTATCAATGACCAGCCGCTCAAAAAATGTCCGGAAACCGGCCAAAAAGTAAAGCGCCTTATTACCGGTGGCGGAGGCGTTGTTTACAAGGGAGACGGCTGGTACGTAACCGATTACAAAAACAAAAATAATTCAAACGGTGCTTCACAAAAAGCTGAATCGGCTCCTGACAATCACTCTTCGGATAACAAACCCGAAAAAAAGGAGAAAAAAGACAAAGCTGATAAACCTTCCGACTGAAAAAGGTTAAAACATTATGGAAATAGAACAAACTGCTAATTACGATAAGGTTATTGAACAGTTTGTTCTGCTTTGGGGAGAAATGGCATCTGCGTGGGGAATCAATAAAACCATGGCCCAGATACACGCCTTTTTATACGCTGTAAATGAACCTCTGGATACGGATGCCATTATGAGCGGCCTTGGGATCAGCCGGGGCAATGCAAATATGAATCTGCGAAACCTGATCAAATGGAAACTGATTTATAAGGTTCACAAAAAAGGAGAGCGTAAAGATTACTATATAGCCGAAAAAGATGTCTGGAATATTGTTTCCATTATTATCAAGGAGCGGCAGGAACGTGAAATTACACCTATACAGGAAAATTTGAGAAATTGCATTACGGTTTTTGAGGAAACCGGGAGCAACATAACAGAAGAGGAGAAAGAACTTAAAGAGAGGCTTGAAAATTTTATCGAGTTTCTTGAAATGTTTAACAGATTTACGGAAGCTCTTTTACCCTACATCAACAAAAAAAACCTGAAGTTTCTGAAACAATTGGTTAAACTCGCAGAAGCGCATCACACATTTCGCACATCCGCCAAAAATGAACAAACCGGTCAGACAGAATAGTGAAAAAAACAACTAAAAATATAGGCGATGAGGGTGAAGAAATAGCTGCCGCCTATCTTGAATCAAAAGGATGGATTGTTCTCGACCGGAATTATTTTTTTGAAAAAGCCGAGGTGGATATCGTTGCTTATGACAATCACTTTATTGTGTTTGTAGAAGTTAAAACGAGGAGCAGTACTTATTTCGGACGGCCTGAAGACTACGTAACCCCTGCAAAAGAAGAAAATATTAAAAAAGCTGCAGAAGCATGGGTATACGAACGCAAAATGGAAACGGCATTGATTCGCTTTGATGTTGTTTCGGTTGTAAAAAAGGGAAATGAAGCTCCTGAAATTACTCATTTCAAAGATGCCTTTTTTTAAAATTATGAAGCTCACCCTTTCGGAATATATTCGCAGTAGCCTTTCTATACTTCTCTTTTTTATACTTCTTCTGGTAATAACTCTTCCGGTATTTATACTACTGGTACTCAGCTTCGGGAAATTCTCAAATTTTGTAGTCGAAAAAATAGCACCCTTGATTGTAAAGCCAACATTCGCAGTTGCAGGAATCGATTTCAATATAAAATATCACTGCGAGAAACTTTATTCACCGGCCGTTTTCATAATTAACCATAGTTCTACACTCGATATTTTGACAATTTTGGCTTTAGGTTTACCGAAAATCCGTTTTGTAGTTAAATGGCAGCTTCAATATAATCCCCTGTTCTTTATTCTTGGCCGGCTTACAGGACAAATTTTTATCAAACGTGAGGATACCCAAAAAGCAGTTGAAACCCTCAGGAAAACATACACACGGATCAGAAAAAAAAAGCTCTCTGTACTTCTTGCACCCGAAGGCTCAAGAAAGCATGAAGGGGTAATAGGCCTTTTCAAAAAAGGGCCTTTTCGAATGGCTATGGATTTGGGTTATCCCATCGTTCCCATCTACTTCGAGGGAAACAGAAAGCTAAGTTCAGGAGGTTTTCTGCTTACCCGATCCGGTAAGTGCACGGCTCATATCCATGAACCGGTTTTTACAGATGACTGGACGATCGAAAACATGGAAAGTCACATTACCTCGGTGAGATTAATGTACCTGAAATGGTCGGAAAATACAGCAGAACCCTGACAATCTTCTCTATTTGTTTATAATTTTCAATACAACTTCAATATTTTCAACAATATCTTTTCAAGATTACTTTTATTATTTCAGTGTTTTCTTTTTCTTATACGAGTTGAAACCGTAATTCATTATCTGATCCAGCATGACTGAAATTACTTTAAGTAATCTCGATATCGGGATTATAGTCGGCTATTTTTTGTTTATCATCCTCATAGGCTATTATGTATCCAAAAAAACGGATACCGGCGAAGACCTTTTTCTTGCAGGCAGAAGCCTTGGCTGGGCTGCAATCGGATTTTCCCTGTTTGCATCCAATATTTCAAGTACCACACTGATCGGCCTGACCGGACAGGCCTATGTTACGGGTATTTCCGTCTCGAATTACGAATGGATGGCGGCTCTCATCCTTGTATTTATGGCAATTTTCTTTATCCCCTATTACCTGAGGTCGAAGATTGATACCATACCGGAATTTCTTGAAAGGCGGTTCGACAGCCGGTCGCGAAAGTATTTTTCAATTGTTACAATCTTTCTTAGCATCATTGTTGATACAGCCGGCGGCCTCTATGCAGGCGCCCTGGTAATGAGAGTTTTCTTTCCGTCACTTGCCTTGTGGGAGGTTATTGTACCTTTAGCCATTTTTGCAGGCCTTTATACGGCAGCCGGCGGTTTAAAAGCTGTTGTTTATACCGATGTACTTCAAGCAGTTATTCTGCTTTTCGGTTCTTCCCTGATTGCGTATCTCATGTTTGCCGAGTTCGACTTTTCCTGGCAGGCTGCGATGGCCAATGTTCCCGATGGGAATATGTCGGTAATCCGGCCTCTTGATGATCCTGCCCTGCCTTGGCTGGGAACGCTGATCGGAGTGCCCGTACTGGGCTTTTATTACTGGGCAACCAATCAATACATTGTACAACGTGTTCTCGGAGCAAAAGATGTGAAAAATGCGCGCTGGGGGGCAATGCTCGGTGGCCTTTTAAAGCTTCCCGTTCTGTTTATCATGGTGATTCCGGGTGTTCTTGCTTTCTCGGTTTTTCCGGATTTACCCGATTCCGATATGGTTTTTCCAACCATGGTAGCTCAAATCCTTCCAATCGGAATTACAGGCCTTGTGCTGGCGGGATTGATTGCAGCCATTATGTCGAGTATTGATTCTACACTTAACTCGGCATCAACCCTGATTACGATGGATTTTGTGAAGCCGAAAAATCCGAACCTTACTCCGAAAGAAACAGCCAAAATCGGACGTTGGACTACCATCATCCTGATGGTGATTGCAGGAATATGGGCCCCGATGATCCAATATTTTCCAGGCATGTTTCAGTATATACAAGAAGCTTTTTCATACATCGTTCCACCCGTAGTAGCAATTTTTATAATGGGTATGTTTTGGCAGCGCGGAAACCGGCATGCCGCTTTCATAACACTTGTATCCGGACATCTGTTTTCCTTTTTTGTATTTGCACTGACGAAAACCGGCTTTATTAATATCCATTTTACAATTGCTGCAGGAATTTTAACACTTTTATGTATTTTAATATTTGCAGTGGTTAGCTTTGCCGGCCCGAAGCCGCCCAGGGAAAAAGTGGAAGGCATCACCTGGAAATCACAAATTGCTGAACCTGAATCCGATCTGCCCTGGTATAAGGATTACAGAATTCATTCGGCTATACTGGTGGCTCTGACCCTGGCTTTGGTTATATCCTTTTGGTAGTAAAGCATCAAGCCATCGTTCATCTGATATCTGTTTGACCTGTGTCAACACATACTGGCAATTTAAAGAAATAATCAATTTAAGTGACTGAACAGAAGCTCAATACATCGAAAACCGAAACCCTTGCCAAGAGGGTTGAAGAATTTTATTTATATGACGGGTCATTCAAAGCAGCGAAGAAAATTTCAAGGCAAATGGGTGCCCGGATAAGTGGAAATGATGTAAATTTTTGTTTTTGGCACCCGGATATTGATAAATATGACCGGGTATTCCTTCAGTCCTACACTCCCACGGAACCTATTCGTTTCAACCAGGAAGAACAACACATTAATTTCAGTATCAGGCGGACTGAACTGAAAAAAAAATCAGAATTTGCATTCGGTTCAGTGAGTGGCCTGAACAAGGGTACAAAAGACCAGTTTGGCAGCTTCTATTCATTTGTTATTGAAAAAAATGGAAAAGAAAAAATTGTGAATGATCCCATGGCATATTCGATGCCGTACGGGATCTATGCACCTGCTGAAATATATGATATCGAATCGGTACTACAGAACAGGCGTGACAAAACATATTTTTCAGACTATTTACCCAAAATTTTAGACCCTGACACCCGGCGTCAGCCACCCTCGGTAAACCTGCTTGAAATTCATACGCCGACAGCTACACATGATGGAACACTTCACGGGCTCACAACTCTTTTCAAGAGAATCGGGAATAAAATCAGGAATAAAGAAAAACTGACTCTATACGAAAAAAACTTTGTCGGGTTTGATGCCATACAGCTTATGCCCGTAGAACCGGTTATCCAGCATCCTGAAAATCATCAATTCTGGAAGCAGGTTACAAGCCTGAGCTCAACCACAGAAAGCCTTACGGTAAAATTGTCAAAACCAGGCGTTATTAACTGGGGATATGATATTCCGATTTACGGCTCAGCAGCTATAAATCCTTCATTGCTGCTTACAGGGCGGCCTGATGAGTTCCTGGAATTTATTGAAACTCTTCACAATTTTCCGGGTCAGCCTCTCCGGATTGTTCTCGATATTGTTTTTGGTCATGCCGACAATCAGGCTGTTAACCTGCTTCCGGAAATCTTTTTTACCGGACCCAATATGTATGGGCAGGATCTTAATTTTAAACATCCGGTAGTCAGGGCTATCCTTCTTGAAATGCAAAGAAGAAAGGTAAATTGGGGAGTGGATGCAATTCGGGTGGACGGAGCCCAGGACTTCAAATATTACAACCCGGCAAAAGATGAACTCGTCCATGACGATGAATTCCTTAGCCTTATGAGTGAGGTTCCCCAAAGCGTAAATGGAATAGAATATAAACCATGGATGATATTTGAGGACGGCCGTCCATGGCCTCGTGAAGACTGGGAACTTGCCTCAACATACAGAGACCTGATTAAACAGCAGGATCACTGCTTTCAATGGGCACCTATGATTTTCGCCTACAATACCCCTTACCTGTTTACATTTTGGATGTCGAAATGGTGGAGAGTTGATGAAACCGTAACCTATGGCGGCAGGTGGATCAGTGGCTATGCTAATCACGATACCATGCGCAGAGGATCGCAAACAGATCCTTCCATCATCAGGGTTAATACACTTTTGGGCAGTGACCTGAAAGAGATCATGAACCGTGCCTATAACAATCCCTCAACGACACTCTTTATGAATGCTTTCATGCCCGGTGTACCTATGGACTTTGTGCAGGCCCTGGTTCATGCACCGTGGAGCTTTATCAGGGATACAGATACCGAATACGCTATTAAGGTTGCTGCTGAGGAGGCATTTTTTCTGCACTGGCAGGTTAGCGAAAAAGATTACCAAAACCCCTCATTTTTCAGAAACCTGAAAAGCCTGGGTTTTAAAACCTTTAAACACCTGCAGGTTTTTACGCATGCACTTTTACGTTTCATTGAAGTGACTGATTACAATATTCCTGAAATTGCCGGCATGCTGAACAATCTGAAAAACCTTGAAGTTTGCGACTGGTCTCCCGACTCGTTAAATCAGTTCGTAGCAGCGTGGATGAACGACCTGCACTTGTATTGCAACGCTGAAAATCATATCGCAGGTATTCATAACGAAAAAACCCATTTTAATCTCAGGGTAAGAAATTTCAGGCTAAAAAATTCCTGGCTGCGTAATAGTTTCAGGGGAGATGACCAGTTGCATTATTTTAAACCCGTTAATGCTACTGTTACCTATTACGGTTACAGAAAAAACCTCGTAACCAATAAAGAGATACTTTTCATTGCCAACATGGAGGGACAACCCCGCAGTATAAATCCATCTAAACTGAACCTGCCTAATGCTGATAAACAGGGGTGGGAGGTTGCACTGGCTACACCCGGTATGCAGCCAAGAACTGTTTTTGATACCTACAGGCTCGGCGTCTCTCAGGGAATATTATTCGAAAGACCGGTTTAGTAAAAACATTCTGAATAGTCACGGATAATTTTACCGGGATTTTACAGTGCCTCGGTTACTTGTCAACTGTAAACTTGCAAAGTTTTATCTCAGGGTCGCTTCCATTTTCTCGAGATACTTCCATTACAGATTGGAAATTTTGCGGATTTTTACCTGATAATTTATCATTGACACGATACTATATTCTACTTTTCTCTGTAAAAATATATTTTTTTATTGGTAGCATCTTTCCCGCTTTTAATCTTCACATTATTTTCCTGGTTGTATTGGTAAACGGCTGTACGCATTGAGTTCACGCTTTTTTCGTTTTGATAGGATACCTGTACGGCATCTCCTCCTGGCTCCAGTTTATCCAGAGCATCCATCAACGGTTTAAATTTTGAAGCCCTGCGCTTGCTCGAATTTACCTGTGATCTTTTTACGAATTTAATATCCATCTTTGAAACGCACTTTTTTTAATTTAATATTCAATTTAAAACATGTTATCAAAGATAAGTTTTTTTATCAATAATCATAGCTTATTTACATTTATTAACTATGAGTAAAGGATAAATATTTTCCTATAATTTTCATATTAATAGTTGTACTTAATGTAACTTTATTATCGATGATTCAGTTTCCCCCTGTATTTCACGCTGAATATATAATTGATAAATTGAATTTTTGGATTTATTAAATCCAAATTAAGTCCGGGTCAGGCTTTTATTAAAGAAATATTCAGGAAATGATTAGAATGAATAAACAAGCTGAAATGAAGGTTGAAATCCCAAATCATAAACATCCACCGGTACAGCTCTAAGCCTTGGCAAGCGGCGGGTTTCATCTACTGCCAGTGTGAAATCCCTGTACCACGGATTGTTAAAGTCCAGTACGTTATAAAGTGTTACACTTGCATCCAGGCCACCGAATGAGAATTTATCTGAGAATTTTAAAGAAAGATCCAGCCGCTTGTAAGTATCAAGTCTGTCGTCCCTCAAATCGGAGTTATCAAGAGCAAGGTTTTCAGGCACACCTGAGGCCACAAACCAGGATGCGAAAAAGCCGAGAGAGGTTGTAATACTGATTTCAGCCGTAGCGGAATACCTGTGCCGCCTGTCCCAATCAGCAAAAAACGATTCTCCATTAAGGATAGCTGGATTCCTTAATTTTATAGAAGAGAGTGAATATGTATGAGTGAGCGAAATATTTCCAATCATATTTCTTAAAAGAAACTCAATACCTCTTCCCTCGCCTTCATTCTCAAAAAACCAGGGGGTATCTGCAAATGTATTGGAAAGGGTTTGAACATTAATTTCATGCAGTCTCAGGTTTTCCGAATTTTTGATAAAACCTTCGACCTGGAAAAATGTCCGTGGAATCGCCGAAATATAGATCCCTGCAGAGTAATGATTTACAGAGGCAGGAGGCTGCGTTTCGGTTGATAAAATCCATACATCTGAAGTAACAGCATTATCAAGGCCTATACGATGCAGAAATTGATGGTTTCTGCTAAATCCCAAACCCAGGGATATATTTGAGTCGGGAAATAGCCTCATCTTAAATCGCGGTGAAAACCGAGTATATTTACCATTTGAGTAATAGTGAAAACGGTTACCCAGAGAAATATCTGTAAACGGAATATCCTTAATATCGATTTGCAGAAATCCGTCAACCTGGCTGGATTTTTCCTGAGCCAGAAATGTGGGCCTCTCAAATGATCTTTCGCTGTAATCACCCCTGTAATAAAAATAAGCAGCTCCTGTTGAAACGGAAAACCGGTTAAAAATAATATCGAATGACTGCTCTGCCTTAAACTGATTCATCGTACTTACATTTTCGAAAGGAAAAGTGAAAACATTTATGGTACGGCTGCCCATCGTTCCTGCCAGTCTTGTGTACACAAAATCTTCCTTTATAAAGTCGGATTCATAAAGGCTTGCCCCGATAAGCGAATGACTGTAAATCTTGTCTGAAATTTGGGCCTGCCGTTTCAGGCTGGCAGAAAAATTACCCCAGTCATTTTCCGTTTCAAATTCATCTTCGGTAAAGCTTTGGCCCTGCTCAAACGATCGTACCAGCCTTGAAGTGAGTTGGTTCGAAAAATCTCCACCATAGTATAGGCTGGCGATCCACCTGTTTCCTGTTTTGCCTTCAAAATAGAGTTTACCGTGCAGGTCAAAAAATTCAGCTTCCGATTCGAGAGGCGTCACCAGCCTGTCGTCAAGTTGTATTACGTTTTCCGCCATAATGTTGCCGGGTCTGTTAATATCCAAACCCCACCTGATCAGTTCAGAATTGTTAAACCAGTTTATCGTATTTAAAAGTGATCCCCTTCCGGAAATTAACCAACTCGATTTCCCTTTAACAATCGGCCCTTCGATCGTTGCCTTGTAACTTGAATTACTGATTCCTGCCTTGCCTCTTACCTGGTTCAGTGAACCGGTTCTGGTTATCAGTGATAGTGTACCTCCCGTCGGTGATTGAATTTGAGCCGGAGAAACATCATAAAAAAAACCGCTTGACTGAATTGCATCCGGGTTGAAACTGTCAAGCAAACCAAACAGGTGGCTCTGATTGAATATGGTTATACCGTCGAGCAGTAAAAGCAATCCGTCAGGAGAGCTGCCCCTGATGTTTAAGCCATTATTTAATGCGGTTGAAATTCCTACGGAGGGCAACACCTGCAGAGCCCTTACTGCATTGGCTTCACCGAACGGGCTGAACCGTCCTGTTTCAATAAGGCCGCTATATGAAGAATCGGTTGAACTGTAGTACGATGTGCCTGAAATGATAATTTCATTGGCAGAAACCGACTGAGGTTTTAGCCGTATTGTCAGGCCATCAATACTGCTGCTGCCTGCCGTAATAAGTACAGTTGCAGGTTCATAGCCTACGTAAGAAGCGGTCAACTCTACCGGATGTCTGCCGTCGTTGTTAATATTAATATTGAAATTGGCTGCATTTCCGGTAGAGATCCCTTTTAACTTTTGGTTTTCTTTCCATGAAACAGTTGCAAGCGGTAATCTTTCGCCGGTTTCAGCATCAACAATCTGGCCGGAGATTTTTAATAACCTGTTTCTACCGGCTTTATTCATGCTTGATTGAAGTATCAAAACTTGTTGTCTTGTACTGTCAACTCTTAATTCAAGATTTCGTACAGAGAGCTGATTTTGAAGATCTTTTAAAAACTCATTCTGATTCGAGTTCAGGTTGATTTTGGTACCGGCAATAAGTGATTCTCTGTAAAGAAATTGCCAGCCCGATTTTTTTTGTATGTCATTGATAATAAACGAAAGGCTTTCATCTTCGTAAACAAACCCGTCTTGTGCTATCAGGTTCTTGCTGAATGTGAATAAGAGTATTGTAAATAAAAAAACTTTTATACGGGTTTTACAAGCCATCAGTCACGGGAAAATGTATAGGTTTTTCCATCGTTCGTTTTGAAAGAACCTCCCAAAACAAGGCCGAGGTCATTCAGGCTTTGGGCTTTGTCTGAAAGGGTAATACTTCCGCCAAGCGTTTCATCTTCAATATCCCGGGGCGCCTGAATTGTAATATCGAAATGAAACTCAAGTTCATTGAATATTTCACGTGCTCTTTTCTCTGTAAAATCAAGCCTGTTTTGCATCCAGGAGACAATTTGGTCTACATTCACACTACTGTTGATAGAAATGCTTTCATCATTTACAATTCTGGCCATTTCGCCAGGTTTTAGGTTTTTAGTCTGTCCTGTGCGGGCGGATTTCACTTCTACGGCACCCTCTTCCAGAACCACTTCCATTCTTCCACTGTGGCTGCTCAGGTTAAACTTAGTACCTAAAACCGTTACATTGCCGTATTCCGTTTCCACTGTAAACTGCCTTTCGCTATTCCTGGTTACAGAAAAATAACCTTCTCCGTCGAGATGATATCTTTGGGTATCGTCATTTTTGTATGCCCACAGCTTTGAATGAGGCCTAAGGGTAACCGTGCTGTTATCTTCGAGTGTAACCGAAGAAATATTTTGCATGGATTCTGCAATTAAATCCAGTTGGCCGGGCCTGTTAAAATAAAATAGGGTAAGTAATGCTGCCAGCAAGATTATAGCAGCTATTTTAAATACGGGGGATCTTACGGAATTGAGTTTAAAAATCCTGCTCTTTTTAACCGGCTGAATTTCTTTACTGATTTTAAGCCAAATCTCTGAAGACGGTACTTCAACCTCATCAGCCTGTAATTCCATTTCAGATTTGTAAAACAGCAGGTGATCCATCAGGGAATCTCCAGAGAATTCCAGTTCCTTTCCTTCACTCCTAAGCCTGCCGATTTCACGGGAGAGATTTAAATCAGGGTCGTTATGTATGAATTGATCGTTATTCATGACTAAAAATGCATGGGTGCCCCGTTACCGGAGCACCCTTACATCCGCCGTTTGTATTTAATTAATTGTCATCGTCATCGTCGTCATCATCGTCATCATCGTCATCATCATCGTCGTCGTCATCATCATCGTCGTCGCCGTCATCATCGCCGTCAAATTCGAACTTAACTTCGGTTGCAACAAAGGCACCGGAATTATCCCTTCGGTTAAATTCGCCTTCGGCTTCAACTCTGAGGCCGTTATTTAATGCCCTTTCAACTTGTTCGAGTGAGAAGAGGTCACCGTCATCTTCGATTTCTGTGTTTTCGGTAATTCGGATTCTTTGCCCGTTTGTAAGTGCAAAAGCGGATTCGGAAAGATTTACGGAACTGACAATTCCCTCAAATTCGTCGTCATCGAAAACGCGCCCGTCATTCAGGCTGATCCGGAACACTTTTGAGAAATCGGTAAACCTGAGAAGGGCTGTACCGTCACCTTCGAATTCAACAGTCCCCTGGATGGTTTTTGTCTGGCTTTCACCATTTCTTGAACGGTTAATATTGATCTCGTAGGTAAGAGTACCTGTAACACCCCGGCTAAGGCCACTTCCTTTGGCCACATCTTTATCAATCTGAACATTCAGAAAATCAACCAATACGGTATAATCACGCTGCAACATTGAACTGTCGGAAGCAATGGATTCGAATGAACCTGATCCTCTGTGTACACCGTCAATGGTCAGAAATTGGGAAGCATCGGATACGCCGTCGATCAAAAATTCATCTTCTCTTTCAAATGAAGAGCTTTTTCTTAATGTTTCGAGTGAACCGTTTCTGACTCCGTTAAAATCAATGGTTTCAATTCGGTCTTTTTGAGCTCTTGGGAATTGAATGAATTCACCGTTCAGATCCAAAAAGATGTATTGAAGAGTAGCTGAAGATGATTTTGAAAAGTTGGGAGCCGTAACACTGCGGTTAAAACTTACGGTATGAGTACCTGTTTCGGGATCAAAAGTATAACTGAAATTACTTTCCCTTCCCCTGCCGCTTCTTTCATCATCGTCATCATTTCCAACGGACGGTGCAACCGGCGTTGCAAGCCCCGAAGGTGTTGTGGCTCCGAATCCTGATTCGGACGGAATAACAAGAGCATCGTTTAAACTTGTTAAAACACCGTCATTTTCATCAGAAAGTGATTCGGCAACAATCTGGCCGGCAGCTTCAAGGTCTGCCTGCGTAATTTCCTCGTTTGGAGTGTTGTTTACACTGTCAACGGTACATGAAGTAATGAGCAAGCCTGTAACCAGGAGCAATGCCCAATATCTGATAGTAGAGATTTTATTTATAAATGTTGTCATTTTTCTATGGATTATGTTCCTGTTCGTTCGTTGTACACCGAACCTGCAAAAAACCCCTAATTATTTTTATTCTTTTTTTTGATACGATTTTAAATATTGTCTTAACTCTTTCAGAGCCAATGCCATATGGTTTTCTACTGTTTTCACACTTATATCCATCACTTCTGCAGTATCTTTATAGGTAAAATCTTTAAGAAAACAGAATTCAAAAACCATTCTTCTTTTTTCCGGTAATTTCTGAACGGCTTTGTCTATAGCATGCTTCAACTGTTCATTTTCAAGAATTTTGTCCGGTGTTTTATCACCCGTTTGCTTATCCGGCAGCTCTCCATCCTTAAATTTTTTTTGATTCCTTATTTGATTCAGCATTCGTGTATAAGCCGTTTGAAAAAGATAAGCTCTTAAGGATTTTTCAGGATCAATGTCTGATCTTTTTTCCCAGATAATTACAAAGGCCTTTTGCACGAGTTCTTCTGCGACATGTGCGTCAACTCCCCGGCTAACCAAAAAACGAAAAATTTCTTTATTGTGCTTAATAAAAAAAGTTTTGAAAGCGTGTTGATCACCTTTTTTAATTGCATGATAAAGCTCGGAATCATCCGGTTTTCCGGGTGAAGATAAAGCAATAATAAGCAGCAGCCATTCAACGGTAATTATCAAATCTATATAGTTTTTTTACGAGTCAAATATTACTTAAAGTAAGATTTTAATTACAAAGTTTATTCCATTTTAAGAACGATTGCACCTTTTCCTCCTCCATTCTTTAGCTTCAGAATAGCATCATTAGCCTTATGCAAAGGCATTAATTCAATATCAGGCTCAATCGGTATCTTTGCAGCCAATTTTAAAAACCCGGAAACATCGTTTCGGGTTACATTTGCTACCGATTTGATCTCCTTTTCCATCCAGAGATGTTCTTCATAATCCAGGTTTAAAAGATACTCCTGATCCTGTGACTCCTTGCGAATTGCATTGATAACAAGGCGTCCGGATGGAAGAAGGTTTTTCATGGCTTCAACCACCGGTTTCCAGGCCGGGGTTGTATCAATAATAGCATGAAGTTTTTCAGGAGAATATTCCTCACTTTCGCCGGCCCATACGGCACCCAATTCAAGTGCGTGTTCTCTCTGATTTTTACTTCTTGCAAAAACATAGATTTCCGTTTCAGGATATATATAACGGGCAAGTTTCAAAACCAGGTGCCCCGAAGCCCCGAACCCGGTTAGGCCCAATTTCATTCTGTTGCTGATTTCTGCCAACATTAAAGACCTGTACCCGATTGCACCCGCGCACATCATGGGCGCTGCCATTTCATCATCGATTGAATCCGGAATCAGGTGAACAAAACCTGCATTTGCAATCATATATTCTGCATAACCGCCATTTTTATCACGGCCTGTTGCAGTAAATTCCCTGCACAGGTTCTCATTTCCCTTCTTGCAGTATTCGCAAACTCCGCACGCAGAATAAATCCAGGCTACTCCAACTCTTTCGCCGATGTTCGGGCTTTCAACTCCCATACCTTTTTTTTCAATTACACCAATTACTTCATGCCCGGGAATAACAGGCAATTCCGAGGGCCGCGTTCTTCCTTCAATCTCATCCAGTTCCGTATGGCATACTCCGCAATATTTCACCTTCAGCAAAACTTCACCTTCGCCCGGCTCCGGAATTTCCATATTTTCTGACACAAGCGGAGATGAGTTTTCGTTTATTTTCGCTACCGAATGCAATCTCATTGCTTTCATAATGACATATACTCTCCTTATTTATTTTATAAATTTCTATAATGGAATAATATAAAATATCTTTGTTTATTAATTAAGTATTGGTTTGTACAAATAAGAATCACTCTATTGCAGGTTTGGATTGGCAAAGCTTTCCAGCCTATGATCTCTATTATCATTTACATTTACAAAATGGGAAAATTGGGACTCATAATTCTGGTTTTGGTTACAGGATGTTACAAGACTGAGAGGCCTGAAAATTCTGATACGCCGGATCAACACACACTTGCTTCTCAAGTAGATACATATGCAATTGAAGTTCCAAATAAAATAACGGAAGAGAATTTTGTGATTTTTTCTGAAGGCCAGGAAATTGCTGTCACTGAGGGAGAAGAGAAAACAGTTATTGAAGCCTCCGACTATCTGAATCAAAACCCATTTACAGAGGTTTACTTCACAAACGACCTTGAATTTATAGAGAGAAATACACGGAACAGAAATGTACAGGAGATCTACAATTTTAATCACCCATCCCTGAATAATATTGAATGGACACTCAAACAGCCTCTTGACCTTGAAGGTTTTGACCTTACCGTAAAAGCAAAATCAAACGCCGACAGCGTCAAAATTACGTATGAATGTGTCAATCAAAAAACCTCTAAACGCTTAAAGCCTGAAGAGGGTGAAATCAGGGATAAAATCCAGGCAAATTGCAACCTGATAAATGTAAGCCTTTTAGCTGTTAGCAATCAGGGGCAAATAATAGTCGGTGGTTTTTTTAAGGTTGACGTAGATTTTTTTAATGAGATGGGATTTTGATGATGGGTATTTCACTGCTTATAAAATGCAAAAGCTCATAAAACTCTTCCGGTTTAGTTTTTTATTCCGCTTCGTTCGATCAATTCCCGTGCGCTGTTCAGAGCCGAATCCGTAATTTCTTCGCCACTCATCAGTGCCGCAATTTCAAATATATGTTCTTCGTCTGAAAGCGGTACAATTCGTGTTAAGGTGCGTTCCCTTTCTTCCTCTTTTTCAACCCTGTAGTGCCTGTGTGCCTGGCTGGCAATTTGGGGTTGATGTGTAATCGCAATAATTTGACAGTAGTTTGAAAGTTCACGCATCACCTTACCTACTTTTTCCGAAATTTTTCCGCTGATGCCTGTGTCAATTTCGTCGAATATCATCACCGGGAGCTGCTGTTCCCTGGCAAGGATCGATTTTAGAGAGAGCATAACCCTGCTTACTTCACCACCCGAAGCTATTTTAGCCAGTGGTTTAGGCTCCTCACCTTTGTTTGTTGAGATAAAGAATCGTACTTCGTCACAACCTGAAGGGGTACATTCAATTGAATGGCCGTCGATTTTAATCCAGCCGTTATCTGACTTATTCCATTTAACATCAGCCACGAATTTGGCATTCGATATACCCAGGTTCTGTAGTGAATTTATAATTTTTCGTGAAAGTTCGTTTCCGGTTTCCTTTCTTTTTTCATGCAAAACCTCAGCTTTTTGTTTCAGCTTTTCAGCTTGTTTTGAAATATCATTTTCGATTTTTTCAATTTCAATTTCAAAATTCTCGGCAAGGTTAAGCTCGTTTCGGATCTCATCCAGGTAGGCCATTAAATCGGAAATTGACTTACCATATTTTTTTTGAAGCCGGTTCAGGTCTGATTGCCTTTTTCTGAGTTGTTCAAGCCGGCCAGGATTAAACTCGATTCCGTTACGGTATCTTTCGGCAAACTGAACAGCTTCCTGAATGCTGATTCTTGCAGTATTTACCTCATCAAGATAATCTTTAAAATCAGGTTCAATTCTCGCCATATCCTCGAAGTGGAGTTTAATTGTGTTCAGCATCTGTATGAGTCCGATTTCGTCACCGTTTCCTATCTCCGAAATGGCTGCTGCTTTACGATCCAGGTCTTCCGCATTATCCAGCAGGTTCATTTCAGACTCAATTTTTTCCTCCTCTTCCGGGTCAAGCTCAGCCGCTTCAAGCTCTTTTACCTGAAACCGGTACAATTCCGTTTTTTCTTTTAATTCCCGTTCTCTTTTTTTTAATTCCTGCAAGCGGCGCTGCAGCTCAGACATTTTTCGGTACTCGGTAGCGTAATCTTTTTTGGCAATCATTACCGGCTCGAACTGGTCTATTACACCTATATGACTCTCTTCCCTAAGCAATAGCTGATGGTCGTGCTGGCCATGCAGATCAACGAGATGGTCTCCGGCCTGCTTCAAAACTGAAATGTTCACCGGGGTATCGTTGATAAATGCCCGGCTGCCCGACCGGCGGATTTCCCGCCTCAAAATAAGCTCACTGCTGAATTCAACTGCATTTGAATCCAGCAGTTTCGGCAAATAAGAATTGTCACCAACCTCAATTACTGCTTCCGAAATCGCTTTATCAGCACCCTGGCGGATCACGTCGGTATCGGCCCTTTCACCCAAAATCATATTCAGGGCACCTATAATGATCGATTTGCCGGCGCCGGTTTGCCCGGTTAAAATATTGAGCCCCGGCCCGAAGCAGACTTCAAGTTCTTCGATAAGAGCATAATCTTTGATATAAAGGCTTTTAATCACTTTCTTTTGAATTTTAGATTCCCGGATAAGTCAATATCTCGTGTCCCTTTGTTCCTTAGAAGCCAAATAGATTTTCCATGAGAATTATTCTAAAAGACGGACTTCAAGTTAAGCATTCGAAATTCAACATTCATAAACGCGTTGTCTTAATAATAAGAACAAAAATTTGAGAATTCCTTACACCTGAATTTTATTATATTGGCGTCTTATGCTGGTTGAAAGAGAAAATCCGAATCGTACTGATTATATGCTGCATGTGCCGGAAGGGCAGCATACCGATATCCGGCTGGATGTTTATATCACATCTTTTATTCAAAATGCCACAAGAACAAAAGTACAAAGGGCAATAAAAGATGGTTATGTACTTGTAAACGGGGAGCGACAAAAATCTTCTTACATTTTGCAGCCGGGCGATGCCATAGAAATCAGTTTGCCAAAGCCTCCTCCCGAAAAGGCAAAACCTCAAAAAATGGATCTCGATATCGTGTACGAAGACGAGGTTCTTCTGATTGTTAACAAATCTGCCGATATGGTGGTGCACCCGGCTTTTGGCAATTGGCAGGGCACACTTGTGAACGGGTTGCTACATTACACCAATAAAAATTTATCCAAAACCGGTAAGGGCACACTGCGTCCGGGTATTGTTCACCGCCTGGATAAAGATACCAGCGGATTGCTGGTAGTTGCAAAAAATAATGAGGCCCACCACATGTTATCCAAACAATTTGCAAAAAAGGATGTGGAGAGAACCTATTGGGCAATTGTATGGGGAAAACCGCCGGCCGGGGGAACCATAACCGGTAATATTGGCCGTTCACCGCAAAACCGGAAAATCATGACCGTTCTGCCGGACGATGAAGGCAAGCATGCTGTCACACATTTCAAAACACTTGAATATTTCGATTACCTGGCACTGCTTGAGATACAGCTTGAAACAGGGCGGACTCATCAAATTCGTGTTCATATGCAAAAAGAAGGCTATTACGTTTTCGGTGATAAATCGTATGGAGGCGATAGTGTAAGATACGGCCCCAACACCGGGAGCAGGAAAGCCATGTTCAAAAAATTATTTGAAATTATGCCAAGACAAACATTGCACGCTAAAACACTTGGATTCACGCATCCTGAAACCGGCCAGGAGGTACAATTCAACTCCGGTCTGCCGGCTGATTTTAGCGAAGTACTTGAAACACTCAGAAAAAAATGTAAAGCAGAATATTAATCTTATGCCCGAAAAAAAAAAGAACATTAACATCACTGTTACCCTCGACTCCGAAAATATACCGAAAAATATAAAGTGGTCGGCTGATGACCTGAAAGAAACCGAGAACGCCGAGGCAAGGGCCATGATGATTTCATTTTGGGATCACAATCAAAAAGACACACTCAAGCTTGATCTTTGGACCCGTAAAATGACTGTAGATGAAATGAAAATTTTTTTCCATCAAACCCTGCTCAGCATGGCAGATTCACTTGAAAATGCCATCGGTGATGAACGAATTTCGGGGGATATGCGCGATTTTTGTGCCTACTTTGCCGATAAGATGGAAATTGCAGAATGAAAATATAGTAGTGTCGTGTCAATCAAAACCTGTCAGATTTCAATCCACATTTGAACATTGACTTAATATGATTCAGTGGTTAAAAATTGTACCCTCGCCGCCGGATTCCGACAGAGCAAAAAGCAGGCTAAAAGCCTGAAACAACACGGCCCAAGGCAGCGCCTTGGGTAAGCGAGATAATTATACCCAGATCAGTCTCCCTGTTTTTCAAACTCCTTTTGCCTTCTCCACTCATAGCAAATCAGCGCCGCACTTACCGAGGCATTCAGGGATTCCACATCATTTTGCATGGGGACCGATAACAGGAAATCACAGTGTTCCGTGGTTTTTTTCCTCATCCCCCTGCCTTCATTCCCGATTATGAAAACCATTGGCACATCATATTTCTGGCCCCATATTGAAGTTTCGCCGGACTGCTCGAGTCCGGCAATCCAAAAACCGTGATCTTTCAATTCCAGAATGGTCTGATTCGCATTTCCAATCCTGACGATAGGAATGCGTCCGGCAGTTCCTGCTGAAATCTTCATTACAGTACCGGAGACCGGAGCCTGCCGGTGTTTCGGAACAAGAACCGCATCAATTCCCGCTGCCGCAGCAGTTCGAAGGATAGCGCCGAGATTTTGCGGGTCTTCTATTTCATCAAGAAGCAATACCGCCGTGTCATTTCCAATCTCAATTAAATCAATCCATTCTGTAAAATTTTTGTAGACTACGGCACTGACCGCAGCAACAATACCCTGGTGATTTTTCCGCTCTGCAAGCTCATCCAGTTTTTCAACCGGCACCTGGTTTATGGCTATTTTGTAGTCAGAAGCCAGACTTTGAATCAAATCAAACTTTTTCAATGTGGCATTCTTTCTGACAAATATCTTATCAATTCTTTCCGGGGTTCCTTTTAAAAGTTCAACAACCGGATTTATACCGTAAATAAAATCGTTAGAAGTTTTCACAACACTTTAATTATCTGCTTGTAATTATTATAATTCAGGTACAAAACTAAGAAAATGGAAGGATAAATTATGATTGACGACCCAAAAGAAAAAAAATATGGTGTTGACGGGAATCATTTACTAACAAGAAATCAAAAAAACAGAAACGGTTTCTTTAGCAGGATAGGCGCTATAATTTATGCAGGCAACCTTCTTCAGCTTTTTTCTGCCCTTCTTTTATTTTCGCTTGGCGGAACTGTTGTTGGCATGGCTATTCTCGGACTTATGCAGCCGCTCTGGCTTTCCACAATTTTAAGTATGGTTGGAAGTGTTGCATTTATGACAGGCTTCTATATCCTTTACAATTTGTTCTCTGACAAAAGCAATTTTGACACCCTTATAAACAGAGCCATACAGAGAGTTATACGCAATCAAAATTAAAAAAGCTGATTTTTGATGGCATATACTGACTCTGATAAAAAAAGAATGGAAAGCTATGAAAAAATCCATCTCAGAAAACATCAGGACCGGCCGGTTAGTGAGAAAAAAACGCTGCTGGAAAAGCGGAAGCGCTCGAAATTCTATCAGATTATTCTGAACTTTGCCATCATTCTTTTTTTTGGCTATTCCTATTATTACGACATCACTTCTCTCGGCGACACCTTTTTTTATGTCATAGTCATAGTTTTTGCCGTTAATGTGGTACTTTTATTTTACCAAAGAAAGCAAATAGATGAATTGATGCAGTACTACAATGAGAGCCTCAATCACTCTCCGGTAAATGATTAACACATTTTCAGCATGAGCCAACTTTCCACTATTGACCATTTGCTGAATATCACTGCAAAGAAGCGCTGTCTTGTTATTGCTCACCGGGGAGCAAGTTTTTACGCTCCAGAAAATACGCTTCCGGCTTTCAGGCTCGCTGTTGAAATGCAGGCCGATATGTTAGAGCTCGATATTACATCAAGCAAAGACGACATTCCTGTTATTTACCATGATGCAAACCTTAATAAGAAATCGACCGGCAAGGGCCCTGTTATAAGCAGGGACCTGAAATTCCTGCAAACCCTTGATACCGGAAAATGGTTCAGTAAAAAATTCTCAAACACACGAATATTAACCCTTCAAAATTTTCTGGATGATTTCAAAGAAAAAATTTGTTTAAACATAGAGGTCAAAAAAGAAATCATGTCCATGGATCACAGAAACAGATTTCTTGAAACGGTACTCGAATTGGTAGAAGATGCCGGCATGACAGACTTTACTCTTTTTTCAAGTTTTTCTTACGAATGCACCGGCCTTTTAAAAAAAATCAATCCGCAAATTTATACGGGCATTCTCTACAATGAAAATCAATCCGAAGGCTTATCACCCCTTCAAATCATCGAAAAGTTTAGAGCAGATACGTTTAACTGTTCTTTCCGCGAGTTAAAAAACAAGTGGATTACGGAATTGAAAGCCGAAGAGATACCTTTGCTCGTTTATACCATAAATAGTGCGGATAGGATGGAAACCTTTATTAAAATGGGAATTAACGGAATTTTCACTGACAAGCCCGATCTTTTAAAAAAAATTTCCGGATCTAATTCATCCCAAGAGGTATAAAAGAAATAATTCCTTCACATTCATTTGAATACAAGGGCTGAACCTGCTATTTTCTACATCCATCAACCAACATTTCTTTTTCATGCCGACCAAATACATTTTTGTAACCGGAGGGGTTACTTCTTCATTAGGTAAAGGAATTATATGTGCCTCACTGGGCCGCCTGCTTGTGGCACGGGGGCTCAATGTAACTATTCAAAAACTTGATCCTTACATTAATGTTGATCCGGGAACGATGAATCCCTATGAGCATGGCGAGGTATATGTTACTGAAGACGGAGCCGAAACCGACCTGGATCTTGGACATTATGAACGCTTCCTGGATGTAAGAACCTCTCAAGAAAACAATGTTACGACCGGAAGGGTTTACTTTGACGTGATCACCAAGGAGAGGAAAGGAGCCTACCTTGGTAAAACCGTGCAGGTAATTCCCCACATAACAGATGAAATTAAATCGCATGTGTTGAAGCTGGGACAATCGGGCGACTATGATGTGGTTATTATCGAGATTGGAGGCACTGTAGGTGATATTGAAAGCCTTCCCTATATTGAAGCCATGCGCCAGCTCAGATATGACGTTGGCCGTATCAATACCCTTTCCATTCATCTTACCCTGGTTCCATACCTGGCTGCTGCCGGCGAACTCAAAACCAAGCCTACCCAGCACTCGGTTAAAACACTTTCAGAAAGCGGATTGAGTCCCGATATTCTTGTATGCCGGTCCGAATATCCTTTAGACCATTCGATCCGTAACAAAATTGCCCAATTTTGCAATGTGGAAATAGAGGATGTGATTGCCTCGCTGGATGCAGACAGTATTTATGAAGTTCCACTTTTAATGCAGAAAGAGGGGCTCGATCTCCGGGTTATTCAAAAGCTTGGCATCGAGGCCGGAGACCCTCACCTGGAGAAATGGATCAGTTTTGTAAACAGGGTTAAACATCCCGAACATGAAATTACCATCGGGCTGATTGGCAAATATGTTGAACATCATGATGCATATAAATCGATCGTCGAAGCTCTGATTCACGGAGGTGCAGAAAATAATTGCAGGGTAAATATAAAGTGGATTCAGTCGGATTTTCTAACGGAAGAGAATATAGAATCCAGGTTAAAAGGTATTGATGGCATACTCGTCGCACCCGGATTTGGCGGGCGCGGAATTGAGGGCAAGCTTTCGGCAGCAAAATATGCCCGGAAGAACCGGCTTCCGTATTTCGGTATCTGCCTTGGAATGCAGTGTGCCGTAATTGAATTCGCGAGAAATGTATGCGGTATGAAAAATGCATCCAGTACCGAATTTGATGAATTAACGGACTACCCGGTTATAGATCTTATGCCTGATCAAAAAAACCTTGAAAACAAGGGGGGTACCATGAGGCTGGGCAAATATGAGTGCAGCCTTATTAAAGGTACTTTTTCTTACAAGGCATATGGTAGTGAAGCCGTTGAGGAAAGGCATCGTCACCGCTTTGAATTAAACAATAAACTGCGGGCCACTCTTGAAGAGCGCGGTATGATTGTAGCAGGCATAAATCCCGAGAGAAACCTGGTAGAAATTATTGAGCTTCCCGATCATCCCTGGTTTGTAGGAGTTCAGTTTCACCCTGAATTAAGAAGCACGGTTTATGATCCTCACCCACTGTTTTGTGACTTTGTGAAGCACAGCCTTGATTCATCATTTACTGTCAACAAAAAAAGCGAAGAAACCGGTGCTCTAAGTGGCTGAATCACCTTTTTCAGGTAAAGTCAGGATAAGAGTTGGCGCGTTGATATTTAAGTCAAAATCGATGCTATTTGTAAAGCAGCATGTGCCCACTCTTGAAAAAGAAGTTTGGCTGCCGCCCGGAGGTGGTATTGAGTTCGGAGAAAAACTTGATGATGCTCTGATTCGCGAAGTGAAAGAGGAAACCGGTTTAACCGTCCATGGGCAACAGCTCCGGATTGTGCATGAGTTTTATCTGAATAATCACCATGCAATCGAATTCTATTTCTCCGGTAAGGCAACTAATTATGATATTTCCACAGGAACTGATCCGGAAATGGAGAAAACCGGCCAACAATATTTAACCGATGTCCGTTTTATACCGCTCAACAATTTTATGGATTTTGAAATTTATCCCGATTTTATAAAAAAGGAATTACCTGTTTTGACCGGGACAACCGGGCCGGTCAAATATTACCAAACCTGGCACAAATAGTAAACTTTTTTCAGATTTGAGTCCATATTTATCTTTATTATTGATCCAAACCAAAATGCAGAATTTTATCCGTTACCATGAATAACATGCCCGCTTATAATCTTGTAAATTTATTTTTAAAACTACTGATTGCTTTCCTGATCCTCATACCTGCTGCATGTAGCCCGGCTGAAGAGGGAACTATTATCCACAATATCAACGGTTATACCTATCAGGATGATGAACTTGCAGAATTTGAATCCATTGCATTCAGCAACGGAAAAATCGTTGCAACCGGCCCGGCCGAAGAGCTGGTGAACAGCTATAGCAATTACTCACAAATTGACGGAAACGGAAAAACTCTCTTGCCCGGCCTGATTGATGCACACGGGCACGTAATGGGACTTGGTTTTAATGAACTGGATATAGACCTGAGCGGGATCTCATCTCTTGAAGAAACACTTGAAAAAATCAAAAGATATGCGGAAGAAAACCCCGATCTTGAATGGATCCAGGGTAGGGGATGGAACCAGGTGCTTTGGGAGAGTAATCAATTTCCGACAGCCCGGGACCTTGACAGTGTTGTACCTGACAGGCCGGTTTGGCTCAGAAGGATTGACGGACATGCCGGGTGGGCAAATACAAAAGCAATGGAATTGGCCGGGATCAGCCGCGATACACCCGATCTTCAGGGCGGTAAAATTCACCGGGATGCCAATGGTAATGCAATAGGCATTTTTATCGATACCGTAATGAGATACATTGAGCGCGAAGTTCCCGAAAGATCAGCCGAAGAGAGGGAGCGTGCCCTGCAGCTTGCCTTAAATAAAATGGCAGCCAATGGATTAACAAGTGTACATGACGCCGGAATTGATGAACAGGTCTGGAACCTGTACAAAAAATTTGCCGATAACGACAGTCTTATTACCCGTATTTATGCAATGATCCGGGGGACCGGTGATACGTTTGACAAACTTTCCGAAAACGGCCCGATAGAGAGTTACGCAAACGACTTATTAGCCCTCAGAAGCGTAAAAATATCTGCCGACGGTGCACTCGGGAGCCGCGGTGCCGCAATGATTGAGGATTATTCAGACGATCCCGGAAATACCGGCCTGCTTTTTTACGACCAGGAGGAATTAAACAGCATGATGGTAAAGGGAATTTCAAATGGATATCAAATGAATATCCATGCCATTGGCGATGCCGCGAACAGGCAGGTTCTTGATGCATTTGAATATGCCTATTCCCGGGTGGAAGGAGCTGATACCCTGAGGCACAGAATTGAGCATGCACAAATCGTACAGCCGGAAGATATCCCCCGTTTTAAAGAGCTTAACCTGATAGCATCCATGCAGCAAACCCACGCTACTAGCGACATGAATATGGCCGAAGACAGGGTTGGCCCCGAAAGGATAGAAGGTGCTTATGCATGGCAAAAATTTATGGAGCAGGGTACCGTGATCGCCGGTGGCTCAGACTTTCCGGTTGAAGACGTAAATCCTTTTTATGGTCTCTATTCCGCCGTAACCCGGCAGAATCATGAGGGAATGCCGCCTGAAGGATGGTATGCTGAAGAAAAAATGGATCGAAAAGAGGCCTTCAGATCTTTTACTATCAGTGCAGCATATGCTGCCCACCAGGAAAATGTAATCGGTTCACTCGAACCCGGTAAATATGCCGACTTTATTATCGTCGACAGAAATTATTTTTCCGCTCCTGCAAGTGAAATCTGGCAAACTGAAGTACTTGAGACATGGGTAGCAGGAAAACAAGTATACAAAGCCGGACAGTGATGAAAATCAGGCTTGAGCAGCTAAACCCGATCATAGGCGATATTGACGGCAACAGCAGAAAGATCTCAGAGGCGCTTAAAAAGGCCGAAGCCTCCGGTGCAGACCTGTTGATTTTACAGGAAATGGTGTTGACCGGATACCCTCTTCAGGATTTAATCGAAAAAGATCATTTCAGAAAGTATTGTTACAGGGAAAATGAGAAGATCATCGAAAGCACTGGGAAAACTGCCCTGTTGTTCGGAACCGTTACACCGAACAATGAACAGAAAGGGCGAAAGATGTACAATTCGGCCCTGTTGGCGCGCGGGGGAGAACTGCTTGGAATAACACACAAAACCCTGCTACCGACTTACGACGTGTTCGATGACTTGCGCTACTTCGAGCCCAATAAAGAGTTCGAATGCATGGAGCTTGACGGGGTCAATTTCGGAATCACGATTTGCGAGGATATCTGGTACAACGAAAATGAAGTTCAGTACCACTACTATGATATCAATCCGGCCAAAGTCTTGGCAAATAAAGGAGCGGATATCATAGTGAATATATCTGCCTCGCCATTTACAACCACCAAACACGAGAACAGAATGGAGATGCTGAAAAAACATGCGCGCACTCTCTCTCTGCCCGTTTTATATTGTAATCAGACCGGTTCACATACCGAGCTTGTTTTTGACGGTGATACAGTGGCTATCAATTTCGACGGAACTCAGGTGACCCACACAACACCTTTTAGAGAAGATTTTACCGACGTAGAATATGATTTGGAGAAAAAAAAGCTGAAGGCATTCCCGGATCAAAAAACAGAAGTTTATCCCCAAACAAAAGAAGAACGCCTTTTCAGGGCCTCCGTTTGTGGAATCCGGGATTATTTTAGAAAAACGGGTGTCACCGATCAGGCTGTGATCGGTTTAAGCGGGGGGATTGATTCATCATTAACTGCTGCACTGGCTGTTGAAGCCCTGGGTGCCGATAATGTTACGGGAATCACCATGCCTGCCGAATACTCTTCTGCCGGCAGTGTCGCTGATTCCGAAAAATTGGCTGAAAACCTTGGAATCAGGATTCATAATATCTCCATCCACGATATTATGGATGCATTTGGAAAAAGCCTTCACCCGTTATTCAAGGATACCGAATTCGGCGTTGCCGAAGAAAATATACAGAGCAGAATCAGGGGTACACTGCTGATGGCTTATGCTAACAAATTCGGATGCCTGCTCATTACTACCGGAAACAAATCGGAATATGCGGTGGGTTATGCAACAATGTACGGAGATATGAACGGAGCACTGGCTCCCATTGGCGATATGTACAAAACGGAAGTGTACTCTTTGTCGAATTGGCTGAACAATCACTACTTTAAAAAAGAAGTGATTCCCAACAACGTACTTGAAAAACCGCCAAGTGCGGAACTCAGGCCAGGACAAAAGGATACGGACAGCCTGCCGGAATATGAGATACTTGATGACATTTTATACAGGTACCTGGAACTGCTTCAAAGTGAAAATGAAATTTCAAAAAATTATGATGATGTAACGGTTCGCGAGGTTTTACATCTTGTAAACAATAACGAGTTCAAAAGGTATCAGGCGGCGCCCATTCTAAAGATGACATCAAAATCTTTTGGTTCCGGGCGGCGCATGCCCCTTGTTCAGAAATGGAAAGGCCATAGAATTTAATATTGCATTCTATGTAATGAATCGGGAAATTACAGCACTGTAAAATTAAGTTTAAATATGGCCGTTTAAACCTTTATTCTGTAAACCTGAATCATAAAAATTCTAATCCGTATCCGGAATAGAGCGCGTCACAAATCAACTTTTTTAATTCTAACTTTGCTCCATTATGATCCGACTGTTGCTAATTATCCTCTTTTTATCTTTCTCTCTTACTGCAATCAAGGCTCAAGATACACAAATTGAGGAAGTACCCGTTCAAAAAAGGCTTCTACCATTTAATAATCCTATCGGATTTGAAGAGAGCGAAGATAACAACATTACAGACGACAGAAAGCCAATGGGCCAGCTTGAAAAAGAGCAGTTGAACAGAATCTCGGATGTTTACCGCATGCATGTGTTGACTATTGACGCTCAAATCAATGACGAGCTTGTGCAGGCAGAGTCATATATCAACGATGCCCTTGTGGCAATACAGGCATTGATGGATGATTATCCCGAAATTGAAAACGACAGGCGTTTTGCCGAGCTTTACAGAACCGTAATGGCAGAATACAGGGAATTTTACGGGATTTCAGAACCTAAAAATGAAACAGTTGGTGAAATTTTTGCAATACAGGAAGAGCTGTTTTCAGAAGAGACAGACTGGATGGCAGAAGGTTATTCTCTTCCGGAGAATATCACTTTAAAAAAGACGGATGTACCGCTCGTACAAAATCAGCAGGTAAACCGGCACCTTATGTATTATACCATGCGCCGGCCGGATGTTATGGAGCGCTGGCTGGAGCGGTCGGAAATCTATTTCCCCATGATGAAGCAAATTTTTAAAGAAGAAGGCGTGCCTGAAGAGCTTATACATCTTTCGATGATAGAAAGCGGGCTCGTGCCCACCGCCAGAAGCTGGGCATCAGCCGTTGGCATGTGGCAATTTATCAGGGCAACCGGAGCCATGTATGGACTCGAAGTTAACTGGTGGATTGATGAACGCAGAGATCCTGTAAAAGCCACTCGCGCTGCAGCACGCCACCTCAAGGATCTGTATAATATTTGGGAAGACTGGCACCTCGCAATGGCCAATTACAATATCAGTCCCCGCGGACTCAGAAGAGCCATCAGGGCGGCAGGCGGTGTTGAAGATTACTGGGTAGCTTATCCCTATTTGCCACGTGAAACCCGCGGATACGTACCGGGATTCATTGCTGCAACTATGGTTACCATGAATCCTGAAGAATTCGGGTTTCAAAAGAATTATGACGGAATGCCTTTTACGTTTGATGTGGTTCAAGTTGACGGCCTTATGCCGCTCGATGCCCTTGCAGAAGCACTCAATATTACCGTTAATGAACTAAAAGAGTATAATCCGGAATTGCTCAGGTGGGCGACACCTCCGGGAGATTCATATCCCTTAAAAATTCCTGCAGGAAAAAAAGACGAGTTTTTACTGGCTTACCAGGACATCCCAAAAGAAAAACGTTCGCAGGAAGTAGCCATGCATACAGTAAACAGAGGTGAAACTCTCGGATACATTGCACGAAAATACGGAACATCGGTACGAGCACTCTTCGAATCGAATGAAAATCTCAGTTCTACGATTTATCCCGGCCAGAAAATTGTAGTACCTGTTGCCCCGGGTTCAATGGAAAATATTGTAGCTGACCGCCCCAGCAATCAACCGAGAAGCACTTCTTCTTCGAGAAACAGAAGATCCACCGTACAGGCGCCACCTAATACCACTCCTGTGAAGTATACGGTTAAAAGCGGTGACACTACCGGCCATATTGCCGAATGGTATGATGTCCGAGCCTGGCAAATTCGGGCGTGGAACGGAATTGGAAACACCATTCGTGTCGGGCAAAGTTTAACGGTACATGTACCAAACAACCGGCGTAACTATTATAACCGTGTGGATGATTTAGGCTTTGAAGAAAAACAGCGGCTGGAACGCAGGCAAAGAAGCGGAGAAAATATATTTGCCGGAATACCCGAAACCTCCGGTGGTTCATCCGGTTCAGTAGTTACTTATACGGTAAAAAGAAATGAAACGCTGAGCAGTATTGCCAAGAAATTCGGGGTAACGGTTTCAAGCATCCAACAAATTAATAACCTTAACGGCACAAGAATTTATGCTGGTCAGGAGTTAAAGATAGAAAGTAACTCTTAGATTTAAGCAATACACAACTATAGCATGAGACATTTTAAAATTCCGGCAGTACTATCCATTCTGCTGATATCCGCCGTGCTGATTGCATCTGTGAAAGTTGCAGATCCGTTTTTTGAGATTAAAAAGCAACTGACCATCTTTTCAGATGTATTTAAAGAGGTTACAACCGAATATGTTGATGAGGTTAGCCCTGAAAGCCTGATGAAAACCGGGATCAATGCCATGCTTGAAAAACTTGACCCCTACACTGTTTTTATTGATGAGGGACAACAGCAGCAAATGGAAATTTTTTCGACCGGCAATTATGGCGGAATCGGACTTGAAGCTGGGTTTCGCGGTTCGCATATCGTGGTAATCGCCCCGATGGAAGGTTACCCGGCCCACAAGGCAGGAATTTTGCCCGGAGACCTGATCCTTGAAATAAACGGTTTGAATACGGAAGGAATGACTCCCGAAGAAGTACAACAGTTAACAACCGGTGATATCGGATCTGAAGTGACGCTGAGAATTAAGAGGCCCGGAATTGAAGAAGAGATGGATTATACTCTTAAAAGAGAAAGGATTGAGGTAAAGAATATCTCATTTGCCGGACGATTCGGTGAGAACGGTGAGTTTGCCTACATTCAGTTGAGCAGGTTCGGCCAAAATGCAGCCGAGGAAGTAAGAGAAAAATTGATCAGGTATGACCGGGAAATGCCGATGAAGGGACTGATACTCGATCTGAGAAATAATCCCGGCGGGCTTCTGAATGAATCGGTCCAGATCGTTGATAAATTTATTGAACCGGGTGTCACAATCGTTGAGACTCGTGGCAGGTATGAGCCTCAAAATAATGTATACGCCACTGACGAAACTCCTCTCTTTGAAGATCTGCCTCTTGTTGTATTGATTAACAGCGGAAGTGCAAGTGCTTCTGAAATTGTATCAGGAGCTTTCCAGGATCTCGACAGGGGGATAATAGTTGGAGAGAAAAGCTTTGGTAAGGGATTGGTTCAGATTGTAAAGCCACTTTCATACAACACTTCGTTAAAAATAACCGTATCAAAATATTTCATACCCAGCGGCCGGAGCATTCAGGCGATAAACTATAATGGTGATGAGGCCGAAACGGTGAGCAATAATGATAACCAAGCCATATTTAAGACCAAAAACGGTAGATCTGTTTATGGTGGGAACGGCATTATTCCCGATATTGAAATTGAACAGGAAAAGCCCTCACTGCTTGAAACAGCCCTGATGCAAAAGAATCACTATTTCTTTTTCATTAACGATTACATTAACACTCACCAGGATCAGGAATATTCAGAAAATATATTTGACGAATTTGTTGCTTACCTTTCAGAACAGGATTTTGACTATCAAACTGAAGCAGACCGGAAAATTGCATCACTTGAAAGCAGCCTTGAAATGTTTTCCGATGCGAAAACAGCCGAAAAACACCTTGATGAACTTGAAAAAATGGTACAACAAAAAAAGCAAGATAATATCTTACGGCTGAAGGGTTCAATCAATGAAACACTAAAATATGAATGGTTGTCCAGAACCAGCAACAGTTCGGATTTTCAAAAAAGCGTGCTTGAGAATGATCAAGCTTTTTTAAGAGCAATTGAATTACTTAATAAGCCGGATGAATACAGCGGTATTCTTAAACCTTAATATTATTGGGAAAAGCAGATTTACATACCCATACAATCTATTCCGACGGTGCATGTGATCCTGTTCATTTGGTAGAACTTGCTGCTGAAAAATCACTTTCCGTTTTATCGATTACCGATCATGATTCAATTGATGGGTACCTGAATGCCAGAAGTGCAGCGGCAGATCTTGGAATTGAACTCTTGCCTGGTGTTGAAATTACAACCGTCCACAATCAAAAAGAAGTCCATATACTGGCCTACTGTTTCGATCATGAAAATAACGAACTATCGGATGTCCTGAAAAATCAGCGTAAGGCGCGCCTGAAACGCATGTTCAAAATTCTAAAGATCATTTCAAAACAGGGTATTAATATCAGTATTGAAGAAGTGATAGCTGAGGCAGGTAATATGAATGTCGGGCGTCCGCATCTTGCATCTGTTATGATAAAAAAAAGACATGTGCACTCTTTACAGGAGGCATTTATTCGCTATCTTGCAAGTGACGTCCTGGGCAATGTTCAACCGGAATATATATCCGTTGAAGAATGTATTAATCTGATCCGGAACTGTGGTGGTTTCAGCTCTCTTGCCCATCCATCAGTATTGGGGAACATTGAATTGGTTAACGACTTAGTAGGTGAAGGCCTTGACGGGATAGAATGTATTCACCCCAGCCACAATTTTGACGATCAAAAAACGTTTACAGCATTGGCTAAATCGAACAACTTACTTATTACGGGCGGAAGCGATTTTCATGGCAACGGCAAAGCCTATGATCCATATTTCGGTATTGTCACTTTGGGCCTCGAACATGTTCAATCACTTAAGCGGCTTGCCGATAGAAGAAAAGAAATTGCGATATAATCCTGAATGAAAATTTTAAAAAAAACAGAGATTAACTGGGATTCTGTAAAGGTTGCAGTCATCGCTGCAAAATGGAACTCCTTTATAACCGATTTGATGTCTGAAGGCGCTTACAAAGCCCTTTCCGCAAAAGGAATACCCGAATCCAATATCATCAAACTGGAATGTCCCGGCTCTTATGAACTGCCTTTGGCGGCCAAGATGTGCTTCGACAATCTGGATGTTGACGGAATAGTTGCTATAGGCGCCGTTATTCGTGGAGGCACCCCGCACTTTGACTATGTGTGCGATGCCGTTAATCGCGGAATTACAGATTTAAATTTGATGCAGGGCAAACCCGTTTCATTCGGAGTATTGACAACCGATACTGTTGAACAGGCTGCCGAACGGGCCAGCCTTGATAAAGGAAATAAAGGAGCTGAAGCCGCACTTGCACTCTGTGAAATGATTCAACTTGAACAATCATTGAAAGATTTTGCCTGTGTATTCTAACTTGATTTAGGACTGAAACACCTATAATTTATAAAGCTTGTAAAATTAATTTAACTTCTTAAGTTTTGGAGTCGCTGACACTTACAAAAAATAAACAAACGGAAGAAGACAAACGTCTTCAAGCCGGAGTTCAATCATCCGGAGCGGTTCCCAGCCACATTGCTATTATTATGGATGGCAATGGACGCTGGGCTCAGCGTAAGGGTAATATCCGGATTCTCGGACATAAAGCCGGCGTCGACTCTGTGCGCGACATAACGGAAGCGTGTGCACAGCTTGGTGTTAAATATTTGACACTTTATGCTTTTTCAACTGAAAACTGGCAGCGACCGGGCGAAGAAGTTAAAGGTTTGATGCGCATACTGGTCTCATCACTTCGAAAAGAGGCTGACAATCTGCATAAGAACAATATCAAATTATCCGCAATCGGGCAGATCGAAAGATTTCCTGAAGAATGCCGGCAAGAGCTGAAAGAAGCAGCCGAATTAACTAAAAATAATGACCGCCTTCAACTCTGCCTGGCTCTCAGCTATTCAGGTAGATGGGATATCACGGAAGCGGTGAAAAAAATTGCCAGGCTTGCGAAAGAAAACAAACTTGATCCGGATAATATCGATGATCATTTCATCAGCACCCAGCTTTCAACTGCCGGATTACCCGATCCGGACCTGATTATCCGAACAAGCGGTGAATACAGGATCTCAAATTTCCTGTTATGGCAACTTGCATATTCAGAACTTTACATTACTCAAACATATTGGCCCGATTTTAAAAGGGATGAACTTTACAAGGCAATAATTTCATATCAAAAACGTGATCGTAGGTACGGAAAACTACGAAATGGTTATTCAAAAGGGATAACCCTATCCATGATTGATAAAATAATTTCATAAAGCAGTCAGCATTTCGTGTTTAAAAAGCAAATCTTCTTCTTAGGTATTTTCTTTATTATCATCCTCCTTGGTTCTGTAAACAAGGCATTAAGCCAGGATACCATTGAAATAACAGACCCGACAGGTGTAACGCCCCGTCAGTATGAAATTATGGAAATTGAAGTCAGGGGTAATGAAACAGCCCGGGAAACCTATTTGGTCTCAAGCAGTGGCCTGGAAGTTGGAAGAACGATAACTATTCCGGGCGATGCCATTTCTACGGCACTTCACCAGATTCACAGAACAGGCCTATTTTCAGATGTTGAGATTCTATACGAAGAAGTTGCCGGCGGGGCGAAAATTATTATTAACGTTACGGAGATGCCGCGGCTGGATAGTTATACCATTGAAGGGGTGAAAAAGTCACAGCGAAAGGATTTGCGAGAACAGTTAACTCTTCTGAATGGTTTTGCTTTTACCAACTCCGTTAAAAGCCAGGCAATCAGTACCATAAAAAGATATTACCGTGAGGATGGCTACTGGAACACGGAAATAAATGTTGAAGAACAAATGACACGCGATTCCCGGAACCGTGTTATGGTAACTTTTGAAATTGATCCCGGTGAAAGAATTAAAGTGCGGCACATACGCTTTGAGGGGAATGAAGATTTTGACGATAAAGAGCTAAAAAAAGAATTCAATGAAATTAAGGAGGACCGGTGGTTTCGGCTGTTCAAAAAACACCTTTTCGTACAAGATGAATTTGAAGAAGGTGTTTCAAACCTGTTAACCTTTTATAAGGATCTCGGTTACCTGGATATGAGAATCGTTACCGATAGTGTTTATATTGATGACTGGAGGGGAAAGGATGGTATCGCATTAGATTTTGAGATTCATGAGGGGCCTCAGTACAAAGTCAGGGATGTAACATTTGAGGGAAATACCGTTTATACGGATGAAGAGCTAACTGATAGACTTGGTTTTCGAAAAGGAGATATTTTTAATGCCACACGCTTTGAAGAAAACCTTACATTTAATCAGAATGAAAGTGACGTTACCAGTTTATACCACAATATCGGTTATTTGTTTGTACAAATTATGGAGGATGTTCGCGTCGTTGCCGAAGACTCTGTGGACATACACATTGATATCATCGAAGATGAGGTGGCTACCATTCGTGAGGTTTCGTTCACGGGTAATACCAAAACTCATGACGATGTTGTGAGACGGACTCTCAGAACCGCACCCGGACAGACCTACAGCAGGGCGGCCATTATCAGAACCCTTCGGGAACTGGGGCAACTCGGTTATTTCAACCCTGAAAAAATGCAGCCGGATGTTAATGCAGATCAACAGGAAAAAGTTGTTGACCTTTCCTACCAGCTTGAAGAATCCCAAAGTAGTGATAATTTTGAATTTTCAGGAGGGTTCGGAGGCCGGTCTGTCGGATTGATTCTTGCGGCAAGAGTTAATTTCAATAATTTTTCAATTCAGAGAATGTTCCAGGAAGGTGGATGGGACCCAATACCATCAGGTGACGGGCAGCGTCTTTCAGTGGGAGTACAAATAACAGGCAGCGGTTTCCAAAGTTATAACCTCGGGTTTACAGAACCGTGGCTGAATGGAAAACCGAAATCTCTGGGTGTTAATTTTTCCTACGACCTTTTGAATTTCAGAACTTCGGCTTTTACTAACGACCGCAGAAGAGATGAACTTTTTTCAGCCAGCGTAAGCCTCGGGCAGCGATTGAAGTGGCCGGATGATTTTTTTACTACCCAGACCATTCTCAATTACCAGGCGATCGACTCAAGAGGTTTTGCCCCTGTATTTGGCGAGGGCCGTGCAAATATCCTGAGTATTACACAGGAACTCGAACGTAATTCAACCGACAACCCGATCTCACCGAGAACGGGTTCCAAATTCAACATATCAGCTGAATTTGGTGCTCCATTACCTGCATTTGAACAGTTTTTCAAAATTAAAACCGATTATCAACACCACTCGACTATAACAGGCAAGCTTGTACTTACATCAACTGCTTCTTACGGTTATCTGGGTCACTTTTTTAAATCAAACCGAAGTAATTTCCAAAGGTTCTTTATTGGTGGAACCCCGATTCAGCAGAGACAAAATTTCCTGAATGACAATATCAGTATGAGGGGGTTCCCGGGGGGGTTCAACGGGGTTATTTCTCCTGTTGACGGAAACCGTAACCTGATTGGCGGACGTGTATTCAGCAAATATAGTATGGAACTTCGATATCCTGCTATCTCTTCCGACCAGCTTCAGCTGATTCCATATACCTTCTTTGATGCCGGTAATGCATTCCTCGATTTTGACAGGTTCGACCCGTTTGACCTGAAACGGGCTGCCGGAGTCGGAGCCAGGGTTTTTCTGCCGATACTCGGTTTGGTTGATATCAGTTACGGATATCGTTTCGACGGAACCCCGAGATCAACAGAGGGCAATGGACTCGAAGCAGGTAAATGGGAATTCCTCTTTAACATTGGAGCACCATTCTGATATGAAAAATTTCAAAAAATATCTGGTTTTTGCTTCGTTATGCTTATTGTTTTACTCAAATTTAAATGCACAACAAAATCAAAAACTGGGCTTCGTGAATTCCGACTTCATTCTTGAAAGAATGCCGGAGTATGACGGGCTTGAACAGCGCCTGAATTTACTAAGCGAAACCTGGAGGGATGAGTTAAGGGAAATGGACAACGCAATTATACAACTGGAAGAGGATTTTGAAGCCAGGGAAATACTCTTTACTGATGAGATCAGGCAACAAAGGCTGAACGAAATTCAGGCCAAAAAAAATGAACGAAACCGGTTTCTCGAAGAAAAATTTGGCCCTGAAGGAGAATATTTTGAACAGCAAAAAGAACTTCTGGAACCTATACAAAGAAAGATTTTTGATGCAATTAACAGTGTTGCCGTACGGGATGGCTATGATTTTATTTTTGACCGAACTGAGGATGTTCGCTTTCTATATGCACGTCCGGAGTGGAACATTACCGAAGATGTGATGTTAGAATTGGGCATTGATTTAAATAACTTAAGAAATTAAAAACTAAAAACATTAAATTCACAAGCTTTAAAATAAATTCGAATTCAATGAAAAAACTATTTTTTATATTTGCTTTATTGCTGTTGCCGGTTTCACTTTTTGCTCAGCTTAAAGTAGGCATTATGGACCCGCAGGAAGTTCTTGAGGCGATGCCTGAAACTGCCGGAGTCCAGGCTGAGCTTGACAGCTTTGTTCAGCAAAAACAAAATGAATTTCAGGATCGTTATTCACAGTGGATTGAACGAATAACCGTTTACACCGAACGTGCTGAAGCCGGAGAACTCACACAACAACAGCAGCAACAAGAAGAAGAGCAATTGGCTCAATTGGAACAAGAACTTGAAAGCCTTCAGCAACGAATCCAAAATCAGATACAGCAAAAGCAAAATGAACTTCTGAATCCGCTTTTAATAAAAATCGAAGATACAATGGAAAATGTTGCGGCAGAGTTGAATCTTGACTACGTAATTAACAAAACAGCCAGCACCGGTGATCCCATTGTTTATTACTCTTCTACACGCGGAATCGACATAACAAACAACGTAATTCAAAAATTGACCAATAATTAATCAAGGATATACAAAAATATGAAACGCGCTATTATTACATTTATATTTCTTATTTCAGCTTCAGCTCTTTTTGCCACTTCACCGGGTGTAGCCCAGGATATGAGAATTGGTTTTGTTGATCCACGGGTTATTCTGGATCGAATGCCCGAAATGAGAGCTGTGCAGCAGCGACTCCAAAATTTCGCCGAACGTAAGCAACGTGAATTATCTGATGCAGAACAAAACCTGCAAACTGAAATCCAGCTCTATCAACAGAAAATTGGAGTCATTTCTGAAGAAGCCCGGCAAAAAGAAGAAGAAAGGCTTGGCCAGCTTGACCTGGAACTCAGAGAAAAGCAGAGCCAGGCACAACAGGAACTGCAACAGAGAAGGGCAGAACTCATGGCTCCTCTATTGGAACAGATTCAGAATGCAATCAACGAAGTGGCAACCCAAAAGAATATTGATTACGTTCTGAATACCACAACTTCAACCGGTGATGTTATTATTCTCTATGTAAAAGAAGAATTGAGGCAAGAGTTCGATATCACCGATGCCGTAATGGTAAACCTGGGTATTTAAACCACCGGCAATCCAATTGGAACTTCAGTCTTGCGGAAGGAAGCCATCGGATGACTATAATGTCAGAAATTCTGGCTTACCGTAAAAGTTCAAGTCGCGATTTTGTAGTTGTATCAGATTTGTACCGGATTCGTTAATTCGTTGTACGTTGTTTGTGGTTCGTGGTTGCTTTGTAAACAACCGACAACTGACAACGAACAACTAACAAAAACGACTTCTTGTTTTACGATACAATTCCTGTAACCCCTTGTTATTTTTATATAGAGTCAGGAGTTCTGAATTTTGTTCGGGTACCGGCAAAGTTGTGTCGTCCCCCCGATGCGGAGTGTTTTGTTTTGGGATATGGGTTACGTTCGATCGGGGAGACTTTGCGACTGAACCGACTTCTTTGCCCGGCATTGAAATGCCGGTCTTTGTTGTGGCATCCCCTTTCAGGGGATTTTTCGTTTAAATATAGGCATGAGTCAAGTAATGAAATTATTTTGCAAGAGGGAGAGGTGTTTTATCATGGATTGATCTGCGATATACCGCACA
>CAYPZI010000003.1:0-33048 GCA_964415185.1 uncultured Balneolaceae bacterium
TAAGTTTGCAAATGACCTGGTAAAAAAAAGCCTCGAGTTGTATTACCCGAGAAGGAGTGAAAAGTTTTTTGAGAGAGCCGAATTCAGGCGTGAAACGGATATTCTGAAGGATAACGCCCTGTACCTGGCAACAGAGCCAGAATTGATTGATGTGATTGATTTTTTAAGAGAAGAGATTCAAACCGCCAAAGAAGAAGCGAATCCGTTCTTTGTAAATTTTGAAGATGACTTTGATGATGAAGAACCGGAAGAGAGCAGTGGCTTTTCGAATTTTGAAGATTCTTACAATGAAATTATTCCGTCTGAGTATCCGGTGAATGAAGACAGCACTTTGCTGGTGGTCAATTTCTTTCCAAACGGCCCTAAAAGTGATATCCGTTACCTTGAAGAGATGTTTAGTACGTATGATTCACTCGTCGTGGCAATGGAGCCGCAGAGTTATCATCCGGAGATGGAAGTAAAATTCGGCGGACGTCTGAAGCGGCATTTGAATGAATTCGAATCCATAATGGACGATGTATTCAACAGTTTTGCACTTGGAATTTCAAGTGTCATTTTTCTTGTCATGATGTATTTCTTTATCAAAAAATATATTCATTACAAAAAAGGAAGCAGGGAAAATCAGGACTATACTTTTTTCAGCCATTTTGTACGCGCGCCTCTGCCTGTTTTTATCATAGGTATTCCACTATTGATCAGCCTGAGCTGGACTTTCGGAATAGCCCACATATTTCTTGAGAACCTGAATACAATGACTTCGGTATTGTTTGTAATCCTGTTTGGTTTAGGCATAGATTACGGAATCCATTTTTATGCCCGTTATATAGAATTACGTTCTGAAGGTAAAAATGTCCACGAATCACTGATTGCGGCTTATGAAAAGACGGGCATAGCCATTATGGTTAGTGCCGTAACCACGTCAAGTGCACTGTTCGTTTTGATTTTTGCTGATTTCAGAGGTTTTTCGGAATTTGGGTTTATTGCCGGGCTTGGCATTCTTTTAGCATTGGTCTGTATGCTTTACATTTTACCGGCTTTGCTCACCATATTTGAGAGATTTAACCTGATCCTCTTTAATGAAGATCCCCGCTCTGACACGCAGGATAAAATTTTAAGGCAATATCCGTTTGCCAGAACAATCGTATGGGTATCCGTTTTGATTACAGCAGTTGTTTTGTTTAATGCAGATAAACTCCGGTTTGAATATGATTTTGGCAAGCTCGAGCCTGAATTTGTTGAATACCGGCAGTTTCGGGAGTTTACCGGAGGATTCCGGGAATCCGATCGAAGAAACCCGGCATATATTATTGTAGAAAAGAATGAAACAGTATTTGAACTTTTGGATTCTGTCCAGGTGAAAAGTGAAAAAGACGAAAGCCTTATTCTTAATTTTGAAGCTCTTCAGCAGCGAATCCCCCCAAATGAGCAATTGGAAAAAGATAAACTTGAACTGGTACATAAGGTTAAAGATTTACTTAATGACCCATTTTTAATTGACCGGCAAGATGAATCGCTTGATATTCTTCGAAGGGCAACCGAAGAGATTAAACCACTTCCAGTCGACAGTATCCCAGCCTTTTTAAAAAACCGCTTCATTACCAAAGACGGAGAAATTGGTAAATTTGTTATCATTTACCCGGAGGGAAGCATGTCGGATGCCAGAAGATCCATTGCTTTCAAAAATGAAATAGGCAGTATTACCTTATCAAATGGCAAAACCTATTATGCCGGAAGCACATCGCTTGTAGCTGCTGAAATGATAGACCTGATGCGCCGTGAAAGCCCGTACATGATAACGGCAACCTTTATCATGATATTTATTCTTATGTACTTTTCATTCAGGTCAATCAGGTGGACTTTTATCGCCCTTATACCTCTGTTAATCGGGTTGATGGCACTCTTTGGACTGATGCTTCTGTTTGACCTGCGTTTTAATTTTTATAATCTTGTCGTATTGCCCGCTATCCTTGGGATCGGTGTTGACAACGGCGCTCACCTTGCACACCGCTATCATGACGAAGGCAAAAACAGCATGTGGAGCGTTCTGTCCAGTACCGGGCAACATATAACAATCGGTTCGTTTACCACAATGCTGGGGTTTGCAGGCCTGCTGTTTACCAATCATCCGGGGCTGCAGTCGATTGGTTTTATTGCAGCCAGCGGAATAGGGATGGCCTGGTTAACGGCTGTTACATTCTTGCCCGCACTTGTACAGTATCTTGAGGATAAAAATAAAATCAGATTTTAATGGCTGCTACAAAAACAGAAGCCATCGTATTGCGGACGATCAAATTCAGTGAGTCGAGCCTCATCGTAACATTTTTTACGAGAGAGCATGGAAAAATCGCCGTGATTGCAAAGGGAGCAAGAAAACCTAAAAACCGTTTTTCGGGGATGTTATCACCAGGACAAATTCTTCATGTGGTTTACTATTTTAAGCCGACGCGCAGTGTTCAAACGCTGGCTGAATCAGATTTTGCAAAAAAATTAATGAACATCAGGGTTGATATCACAAAAATGGCTCTTTGTTCATCCGTATTGGAACTGGCCTCTTACCTTGTGCATGACAATGAAAAAAACCTGGCAATGTTTAATTTTTTAAACAGTTTTCTGCCATGGCTTGAAACATATGATGGAGAATTGCAGTTACTATTACCGTACGTTCAACTCCGTCTTGCTGAAATATCGGGCATAGGGATTCTATCTGTAACTTCTGAACTTGGCAAAGCATATTTGAATATTGAAAACGGTTCAGTTTCTGAAAATCCGGCCCGGGATCATGCAATTTTATTGACTTCAAATCAGTTCATGTTTATAAAAGATGTTTTGGATACACAAAATAGTTCTATATTAAGATCACGGTTATCGAATACCGAGGCTAAAGATTTGGTTTATTATTTAGACAAATATTTTCGTTATCATGTAGAAGGAATGAAAGAGCGAAAATCAGACCGGATTTTTGATCAATTACTCAATCATTAAAATGAAAAAAAGAGATTATTTACTAACCGGGATTCTTTTGATTCTGATTGGCGTGCTTGTCGGGCTCATCCTTTCTTTCATGAATACGGGCAGTCTGACAGCCGATTTGGCTGAAGTGAAGGTTACGGAAGTAACAAGAAGCCAGGAACCCTTGTTCAAACCTGAAGATCTCGAAAAAATCGATTCGCGGTTTCTTTTTCAAAAAGTTGCCAAAGAAGTTAAACCTACTGTTGTATACATAGAAACCATTATACCGGTTAATGAACGCCGTTTTGGGAGAAGAGACCTGGAAGAGGAATCGGACAGCTTTTGGGACAGGTTCTTGCCGCCGAGGGCACGCACTGTGGGGTCGGGCGTAATTATAACTCCCGATGGATATATACTGACTAATAACCATGTTATTGATGATGCCGTAAATGATGGGATTTCAGTTATACTCGAAAATAAGAAATCATATCCGGCAAGGATTGTCGGAAGAGATTCCAGCACTGATCTTGCAGTCATAAAGATTGATGCCGATGAGTTGCCTGCACTCACAGTTGGAGATTCAGACAGAGTAGAAGTCGGCGAGTGGGTTTTGGCCATCGGAAATCCCTTTAGGTTGCGTTCAACAGTAACTGCCGGTATTGTAAGTGCTCTTAGCAGGGATGTTCAGATTATTGACGATGTGATGCGAATTGAAAGTTTTATTCAAACGGATGCCGCTATTAACCGGGGCAACAGCGGAGGCGCACTTGTGAATACAAGTGGAGAACTCATTGGTATTAATACGGCCATAGCAACCCAGAGTGGCAATTACCAGGGATACGGTTTTGCCGTGCCAAGTAATCTGGCACTTAAAATAGCACGTGACATTATTGAGTTTGGCGAAGCCAAACGCGGTTTACTCGGGGTTAGGATAGAATCGGTTACAAATTCCATCGCCAAAAGAGCAGATCTTGAAATCATAAGAGGTGTGCATGTAGCAGGTACTCCTGAAAACGGGGCTGCAATCGAAGCAGGCATTCAACCGAGTGATATTATCCTGTCAGTAAATGGATCTGAAGTTAATGAAGTCAATCAACTGCAGGAAAAAATAGCAATGTATCGTCCCGGCGATGAAGTTGATTTATTGATTTGGAGAAATGGAAAAGAAATTCAGAAATCCGTCAAATTGAACGAGTTATCTTTGGCAACCAATAATTTGGAGTTTGAAGAAGGCGAGCGTATACAACCGGAAAATGATATTTTTGATGAGTTTGACGAGGAAAAAAATTATGAATTCCGGGAAAACAGCGGCGTAATAATGGAATCGTTCGATGCCGGGTTTACAGTCAGGGCACTCTCAAAGCCGGAGGCCCCGGATGAGTATGATTTGTTTATCTTCAGAATTAAAAGAAACAGCAGTGCATGGGATGCGGGCTTGTCAGAAGGCATGCAAATTATAGAAATTGACGGTAACGTGGTTACCAACCTCGACATGGTAAGAAATAGCCTGGAAAAATTGACAAAAAACGGTAATTCCCTTCTTTTGAAAATCATGAACGATTCCGGTGCCTTGGGCTATCACTATTTAAGTAATTAATAATTCAAAGTTTTATGAGACTAAACTTCCTGATTTTGCCGATATTTTTACTATCCTTGCTTGGATGTGCAAGTTCACAGCCAGTTGAAAAAGAGCCTCCCAAGCCTGAGATTACCCAATCAATTGAAAAAGAAGCAACAAGTCCGGATTGGTATAACCCAGCGATTGACTATTACATTGAGAACAATACGATGTTTTGTGTTGGCACCGCCTCAGCCATGAGCAGGGAAAAAGCCGCCGTATTAGCTGAAATATCGGCAAAAGCAAATCTTAAAAAGCTCATCGACCTCGAACTCGAAGAAGCCAGAATCCAATTGGCTGAAAGCACTATGCCCGATGCCGCAAACCGGGAATTCATTGTTCAACTGAGAAATACCGTTAATAATTTAACATTCGGCAGTACCGAAACGGATATTGAATTTTTTGAAAGAAAGAATGGTGCTATTGTGGCTTATGTGCGGGAATCAGTTACTTTTGCCGAAGTCAAGGCGATACTTGAAAATTCAAATGTGGCTGGTGAATTGATAAATTCTCTTTAAAGCATTATCCTGAAAAACCACTGCAAACACGGCGGAGCCACAATGTAGACAGCCAGGTGATTACTGCCCGCTAAAGGCCGTGTATTTTGTGTGTTGTTTGTGGTTCGTTGTCAATTGTCAATCCCCGGATTAGCAACTGACAACGAACAACAAACGTTTTCCTGTCTTACGATGTACATTCTTAGGATTCTTGTTTCTTTTACATGAAGTAATAAGTTAAGAAACTCTTACTAAAATGGATAAAGAGTTGATTCTCATAAAATATTTTTTTTGATTTGTCTCAAAATTTAGTGTAAGAATTTAAACCATAAAAAAGCAGGATTACATATTGCTTACAATTTCCTCTGCAAATTCAGAACATTTAAGAAGGGTGGCTCCTTCCATTAACCGTTCGAAATCATAAGTCACCTTTTTATTGCTTATGGAGGTTTCAAGGCCTTTTTCAATCAAATCTGCCGCTTCATTCCATCCCAAATAGCGGAGCATCATGACTCCTGACAAAATGAGAGATCCAGGATTGACCTTGTCCATCCCGGTATATTTTGGAGCTGTACCATGGGTAGCTTCAAACATGGCATAACCGGTTTCATAATTGATGTTTGCACCCGGGGCAATGCCAATTCCACCCACACAAGCTGCAAGCGCATCAGATACATAATCGCCGTTCAGGTTCATGGTGGCTATAACTGCATATTCATCGGGCCTTGTTAAAATCTGTTGCAGAAATGCATCGGCAATTACATCTTTAATAACAATTCCGTTTGGCAACTTACACCACGGGCCTTCACCTATCAATTCCGCATCAAACTCTTCACGTGCCAGTTCGTAACCCCAGTTTTTAAAACTACCCTCGGTAAATTTCATAATGTTACCTTTATGCACAAGGGTTACACTTTCTCTTTTTTGTTCAATTGCGTAATTGATAGCTGCTCTCACAAGACGTTTGGTACCTTCAATAGAAATAGGCTTGATGCCAAGTGAAGTAGTTTCAGGAAACCGAATGTTGGTAACCCCCATTTCGTTAATGAGAAAATTTTTCAACTTTTTATTTTCCTCTGTTCCGGTTTGATATTCAATACCGGCATAGATGTCCTCCGTGTTTTCCCTGTAAATAACCATGTTTGTCTTTTCAGGACTTTTTACAGGGCTTGGGGTGCCTTTGTAATACTTGACCGGCCTCACACATGCATAGAGGTCCAGTTTTTGTCTTATAGCCACATTCAGAGATCGAATACCGCCACCAACGGGAGTAGTTAAAGGCCCTTTGATGCCCACTTTATATTCTTTAATGGCATTGAGTGTATCTTCAGGAAGCCAGTCATCTTCTCCGTAAACTTCAAGAGCTTTTTCACCGGCAAAAATTTCAAACCAGTTTATCTTTTTTTCACCGTTAAAAGCTTTCTCTACAGCATTGTCGAGTACATGTTTCATGGCAGGCGTGATGTCGCTTCCGATTCCGTCTCCCTCTATAAAAGGGATAACGGGATCATTGCCCACTTTAAGCGACCCGTCTTCTTTTTTTTCAATAGTAGTGCCAGTATCAGGCGGAGTAATTTTCTTGTACGTCATTAGTTAATTTTTAAATTTAGGATTAGTCAACTTTTCTAAAGTATAGGAAAAAATATACGGTGTTGCATGAAATCATGCCGTCAAATAAGAATAAAAAATCTGTATTTATGCGCTTTGCCCAAATTGCGATCTTTATCATTTTCTGCAAATTCTGAATAATTCTGAGTATATTCAAACGTATTATAATGACATTGTAACTTATTCTTCCGCTAAACAAGAGTAGTAAAATGCTGAAACCGATTTTTGGCCACAGACCCAAACCTAAAAAATTCAATTTGCCTCTTCGATATTATGATCCCACCGAAGACGAGAGGCGCAAAAAAAGGATCCAGATTAAAATGCGCAGCAGAAGGAAAGACCGGCAAGGAATCAGGGTTCTTATCTATGCACTTGGACTTGCTATGGTAGTATGGTTAATTACAGTATTATAAAACAGAAGGCTGCTGCGGGTACATCTGTTTAAAAGCGATAAATAATTGGATTTTAAATTCTTAATTTCTGAATAGTAATTTGAAACAAACTACAAAAGAGGACACGCGGGTAATCCATAAAATGCCGGCGGAACTTGCCAATAAAATTGCTGCCGGCGAAGTGATACAGAGGCCGGCTTCTGTTGTTAAGGAACTGCTGGATAATTCTATAGATGCAGGTGCCGAGTCGGTCAAAATCATCATAGAACAGTCGGGCAGAACCCTGATCCAGGTAATTGATGACGGCTGCGGGATGTCTGCAGATGATGTCAGGTTATGCTTCGAGCAACACGCCACTTCAAAAATCCGGTCGGTAGACGACCTGTTTCGTATCCGGACCATGGGGTTCAGGGGAGAAGCGATGGCCTCAATTGCATCCGTTGCACAGGTTGAATTGAAAACTAAGAGGGTTGAAGACGAATCCGGCATTCTCCATAAAATCAGCGGAGGCGATGAAAAAGCATTTGAACCGGTCGCCACCGCAAACGGAACCTCGGTGTCTGTAAGGAACCTGTTCTATAATGTGCCTGCCCGCCGGCAATTCCTGAAAACAGACGCAACAGAGTTCAGGCATATACTGAGAACTATTCAGCATGCGGCCCTGGCAAACACGGATATTGAATTTGAACTGGTTGCAGATCTTGATACCATTTATAAGCTGCCCAAACAATCCCTGAAACAGAGAATTACCGAAATATTCGGCAAACAATACCGTGCCAGCCTGATTCCCTTTAACGAGGAAACATCCTTTGTGAACATTCACGGTTTTATCGCGGATCCGAAACTTGCCAAAAAGAGCAGGGGAGATCAATTTCTTTTTGTTAATAAACGGCCTGTTCAGCACCGCTATCTTTCTTATGTGATATTGAACCTGTTTGATGCATGGACAAAGAAAAATGAATATCCTTTTTATGCGGTATTTCTTGAAATAAATCCTTCAAGGCTTGATGTGAATGTGCACCCGGCAAAGCAGGAAGTTAAATTTGATGATGAAAGAAGTATTATTCAACTTGCCAGGTCTGTGGTAAAAAAAGCATTAAACGAATATTTTGTAGTCCCTGATTATGAAAGTTCGGAAGGTGAACAAGAGTTTGACTCATTTTCATTCGGCAATTTTTCTTCTTTTCAGCATGGTGAAAAAAAATCGGGGGAGTCATTTACTTCTCCAATGCCATCCAGAATCAATACCAATAAGTTTAGCGGCGACGGGCTGGAATTGGGTCAAAAACTGTATGGGGATGAATCAGGCAATACTGAAAAAAACAAAATGCATCCATCCGGGCAAAAATATTCAAGTGATAGTAATGCATTTTGGCAATTGCACAACAGCTACATCCTTACACAAACAAGAACCGGTTTTTGCATTATTGACCAACACACGGCTCACAAGCGGATCATCTATGAAAAGGCATTACATGCAACCGAAAAAGCAATCCCCGGTACACAGCAACTACTTTTTGCTCAAACCGTGGAATTTTCGGCTACCGATTTTTCCCTTCTCAAAGAAATTATCCCTGTAATCCGGAGGCTTGGTTTTGGAATTCAATTGCTGAGTGGTAATACAGCTATTATCAATGGTGTTCCTGCTGATATAGATATAGGAGATGAAACCAGGGTAATTAAGGATATGCTCCAACAGTATCGGGAAATAGATAAAAAAGTTTCACTTGAAGTCAGAAATAAAGTTGCAATGGCTTTTGCTTTCCGGACGGCTATTCCACGGGGCAAAAAGCTGAGTGATATGGAGATGGAATCAATCATAGATCAGTTATTTGCATGCTCGGAACCCTACAAAGACCCACAGCAAAAACCAACTCTGATATATTACTCAATCGAAGATATAAAGAACAGATTCAGCTGATCAGGGCAGGGAAACAGATCTTCTTAACATCCATTCGGCTGATAAGGTCGCGATAATTACAAAAAACCAGATGTAGAACTGGTAGAGATACAAAAATTCCGTTAATTCCTTTTCTACCGGCCGGATCAGGTTTTTATCGTTTAAATCGTTCATAAAAGATTGATAAGGGGATTCTGCCAAAAATTTTCCGCCGGTTACCTCGGCAAGTTGCCTTAACCTTTGGTCATTTCTTTTCGTATCTAAAAATTCACGAGTTGAATTTGAAATGGAAAAACTGCCGTCCTGGTTATCAATTGTCCGGTCGCCAATCATTGCCTCTGCTTCAAAATGATAACTGCCGGGCGGCAAACTGCCTGCGTTTAGTGTGTATGTACCATCACCGCTGTTTTTCATAGTAAATGATTTATCAATCAGTTCAGTTTCCTCACCTGTAATTTCTACACCGATCAGGCCATTGTTTTCGGGAAGGTCACTTTCATTGTATAAAGTTGCCCTGAATTTAACATCTTCCGTATCGTTGAAAGAGGAACTTATAGTATTAATTTGCAGCCTGGAATCACCGGGTGTAGCCGAAATCCAAGAAAAGATATTGGTAAACAGATTTTCAGTATAGGCCTTTATATTATCATCTCTGTTTTGAAAATACCTGTACCAATCAAATGCGTTCAATATAAGCGAACGGCGGTTACCCGTTTCTTCTATAACCAGGTATGGAATATCAATACGTTCACCCTGATATCTGCTGTAACCTAAAATCTGTTGCACAGGCGAAAGCCGGTAATCGGCAAACATCGTCCTTAATGGCGGAAGAGTGGTGGTGAGATTGGTTTCAATATCAAATATCGGGTGGGACTCTCTTTCGCCTGTTTCCGGTATAATTCTTAAAAAAGATTGCGGCTGGCTTACCGTAAGAAATCCTGTATTGTTTTGTCCGGGCTCAAAATAACTTTGGGGTGTGGTAATAAACAGCGAAGAATGAGCCCCGGTCCATTCGTTAATTTTTTCGATCTCGGTTTCATTGTCAGGTAATCCGTGAATGACAATCGCATCGGGTTTGACAGATAGATCCGGTTCGCCTTCCATATAACTATTTGAACCATCCCATGTAAACTTATGAACAGTATAGGATTGATCCCTCTCTATCAAATTACTAACAGCACCCACATCCGGATGAATTTCGTAAGCCATATACCAGACTATGGTTTGATTGTCTTTTACATCAAGTGTAAAAAAAGAAACATTATTTTCTTCCGTCAGTTCTGATTCAGAGAAGGGGACACGAATTTTATAATCTCTTATTCCCGGTTCTTCAAAATTCAGTTCAAAGCCTACTTCATGGCTCGACTGATTTTCTTCGAACCTTATTCTTTCAGATTGGATAACCTCATTATTTTCAAGAAGCTGAATTTCTTTTTCAGAATTTTCAAAACCATTTTGCTGAATTACAGCATTAACCACAATTTTTGTATTGATGAAGACTTCGCCGGAAACATCAGGTTCGGATACAGCGATATCTTTGGCTGTAGTTGTGTCACCCACAGGCACGAAATAGAAAGGTATTTGTGAATCCTGAGCTGTAAATACGGGTTCTGCGCCATGTGTAACAATTCCATCAGAAAAAACCAATGCTGCTACGGCTTCCGGAAATTCTTCTATCTGATGCCGGAATATACTGTTCAAATTGGTACGGCTTCCCCGGGCTGAAATATCAACATTTTCGGTCCTTTGAACAGAAGAATCAAACTTATAAACCAGGAAATTAAAATCCTCTGAATTTTGGAAAAACTGAAATTCTCCGGTCAGCTTCCTGTAGTCATTCAAACCATCGTAATCACCCCTGTTAATGCTGACACTTTGGCTGTCATCCAGATATACCAAAACGGCGGGTTTTTCGGTCCACGTTGATTCATTGATAAAAAGTGGATTCAACAGAAGGATTAGCAGAACAGTGAAGCTAACTCCTCTCAGAAGTATGAGGCTGTTCTTTTTAACCCGGCTTACTTTGGTTAAGTAACTATAGCTCCACCAGGAAATACCCAGTGATATCAAAAAGAATAGGAATATGATATAAACGGGAATAACCGGTACAAATGCCTGGAAACCGGAACCATTCATAAATCATTGGGTTCTGAAGTTCTAAAGTGCATCAATCAATTTTTTTATGACATTAACTGTGTCAATGCCCTCAGCCTCTGCTGCGTAGTTTGTTACGATCCTGTGCCTTAAAACAGGAACTGCTAAAGCTTCAATATCTTTTTCCGTAACATTAAATCTGCCACGCGACAATGCACGGGTTTTCGCCCCGAGAATCAAGTATTGTGAAGCTCGTGGCCCGGCTCCCCAGCTTAGATACTTATCCACAAACTCAGGAGCTTCGGATGTACCGGGCCTTGTCATTGTAACCAGATGCACAGCCATATCCAAAACAGATTCAGGTACAGGCACCTCTCTAACAAGGTTCTGAAACTCAAGAATCTGGTTTTTTTCAAGTACGGAATCAATTTTAACATCTTGTCTTGTGGTTGTCTGGCTTACAATTAATTTCTCTTCGTCAAGGCTTGGATAATCTAACCAAAGGTTAAACATAAACCGGTCAAGCTGAGCTTCAGGCAGGGGATACGTACCTTCTTGCTCAATCGGGTTTTGTGTTGCCAGGACAAAAAAGGGTTCATCAAGCTTAAATGTTTGTCCTGCAGCCGTTACATGGTGTTCCTGCATGCCTTCCAGAAGAGCGGCCTGTGTCTTTGGAGGTGTTCTGTTGATCTCATCTGCGAGAATGATATTTGCAAAAATCGGCCCGTGAATGAACCGGAATGATTTCCTTCCGGTATCGGTATTGTTTTCAATCACTTCTGTTCCGGTGATATCACCCGGCATTAAATCGGGAGTAAACTGGATACGGTTGAACGACAGGTTTAAAGTCTGTGCAACAGTTCGTATGAGAAGTGTTTTTGCGAGGCCGGGTACACCTACAAGTACACAATGCCCCCTGGAAAACAGTGATATTAACAAGTTATCAACAACTTCATGCTGTCCTATAACCGATTTGGATATTTCATCTTTAATTTTTTGAAATGATTGAGTAAAAAAAGCCGCCGCTTCATCTGCTTTTTTGGGAATTGCCTGCATTCTTGTTACCGCTTAATTTGTTTTTGTTTGAGTTAATAGCTCAGGTTTGTCAATTTTATATTCAATGTAAACCTGGCTTCGCAACTCTTTCATCCATTCTTCCATAACCCGTGCCTGTTTTTCACTTAAGGCAAAGTTTTTGATACGTTCATAATCATCCTTCAAATTAGCCTTGTGCTCGGAAATATGTTGATCCAGCCTCACAATCCTGAAGGCAACAGACTGGTTTCTTGTTTGTGGGTTAAAAGATCGCGGTTCTGAAATTTGGCCTTCGTCTTCAAGTAGTAACACTATTCTGTACATAGAAGGGTCGAGGGCACTGATAGGAAGAAGCCTTTCATTCGTTTGCGGATTGAAAAGCCGCCCGCCCGTTGATTTTGTGAAATCATCCTCGGAATATTTGACGGCCATTTCCCTGAAACTTTTATCGTGATTCAGCACACTGTCCCTGATTGCATTCAGCTTGTCAATTGCAGCTTGTTCGTCAAGTTCCTCATTGTCAATTTCAATAAGAATGTGATTGGTTTCAATATTATCACCGATTCGCCGGTTTAGCCGTATCACATGAAATCCGAAACGTGTTTCAACTACCTGGGAAATTTCACCGGGTTCAAGAGCTGTTGCAGCAGCAGAATAGGGCGAGACAAGATCACTGATGGGCATCAAAGGTAACAAACCGCCACCCGGAGCAGAAGGCCCATCACTGTACTTTCTTGCCATCTCCTCGAAATTCTTCCCGTGCACGGTAACCGAATCCCTCAGTTGTGAAGCCAGTTCAAAAGCTTGCTGTTTCGCATCTTCAAGGGGATCCGGTATAGCAACAATTTGAGAAAGCGCAACCATTTCAGGAATCATGGGAATAGAATCACCGGGAATCCTGTTAAAAAATTCTTCAACTTCGGGGCGAGTAATATTGATTTCACGGCTTTTTGTGATTCTGACCTGCTCCGTAACCATTTGTTCCCGGAACTGCTCTCTGAAATCTGCCTTGAGTTGAATAATGCTCTTGCCAAATGTCTCTTCAAGAGATCTCTCACTGCCGGCCTGCCGGATGAGCTGTTGAATTCTTTGATCCATACGCCTGTTTACCTGTTCGTCTGTGACAATAACAGAATCCCTCTTTGCCTTTTCAAGCAAAACTTCATCATCAATTATGGATTCAAGAGCATCGAACCACAGTTCTTTAGAAAAGGGGATATCTTGGCCTGATAGCTCCTGTTGCCTTAAAAAATCAGCAATTTCCCTGTCTACTTCCGACTTTAGGATAATCCTGTCATTTACAATTGCAACTACTTTATCTGCAACTGTTTGGGCAGATAAATGAAGGGAAGTAATTGTAAATAGCAGTGTCAGAAAAAATAAAATTTTATTGGTGATGCGGTTTTTCTTATTCATTAGATTTTTGGTTGTTGTAATTTTCGATTACTTCCTCAACGTATGTTTTTTCAATTTCATTATTTGCTTCTGCTTCAAGATATAGATTTCTGATGTGGGAACTAATAAACTTCCGGGTTTTTTCGAGATAAAGCCATTCTTCAATTTGTTCAACCAGCCAATCCAAATCAGGATGATCACCTTCCGCTTTTTCTTCTAACAACTGAACAAAGTGAAAGGCATTTCCGCTTCTTGCAATTGGAGATATTTCTGAGAGGCCTATAACTTTCAGGTAACGGTTCAGCATTTCGATATCACCTCCCGCCATGGATATGGGATAAAATCGTTGGGCATTTTTTAATTGAATTTCAGGGTTAAGGCTGTATTTATTGGCAACATTCTCCCAGCTTTCACCATTCAGCAGAGCCCGCCGTGCTTCATCAGCTTCAGTCCGGGTTCTTGTTGAGAGGTGCCTGTAACGTACATGCTTTTCATTAAGTACAAACTGTTCTTTATTGGCCTGATAATAATTTTGGGCTTCATCCCTGCTAACACGAAACTGATCACCAAATTGAGCAATAAGCATTTCTTTATATAAATCTTTTAAGAGCTCTTTTTTAAAAGACTCAAGCCTCAGTTCGTACTCTTCACTAAGATGAACCCTGTTTTTATACGCCTCATTTTCGATTATTTTGTTCTCAGCCCATTGGTCTCTGTACTTTTCCAAAACCCTTGCTGAATCCTGCTTCAAAAGAAAGGAGGGAACTTCACTCATTGCTTTTTCAATGGTTAATTCTTCTGAACCAACTTTTGCCAACACATTTTCAGGTAAAGAGCCGGAACTTTTCCCACATCCGCTTAAGGGTAAATAGACCACAAAAATAATAAGTAAAATTTTTAAACAGTTGCTATTCAACATGTTGTTTATATATTATTCATGATAAACACTGACTTTATACTTTTTTCGCAACTGTTCAAGGTATTCCTGCTCTCTTTTTTCAAAATCATTACCCGCAGAAGTTGAATCTGTATTTGACCTGTTCCATATATAATCGTTGCTTAATTTAAATACAATCAGCCCATCCCGAAAATGATTGATTTGCTTGTTAAACCCGGGATTTTGTTTTACCGTAAACGAAACAAGATGTGATTCCAGAACAGATTTTTGGAATTCCTCAAACCATGCAGTTGGAACCTTTTCAGCGTCAGCGTTTGGATGGTTTTCTAAGAGCCAATCAAAATATAAACGAGAATCAAAGGAGTTACCATCAAATTGAAATAAAATCCTGTTTTCCAGCGAGTCGGGAAGTGTAATATTTTCCAAATCCGTTTCACCAGATGCTGCAAAAAACCGGTTTAATGCATTTATCCCGGAAATATTTATTTCAAGATTTCCAACTTGACTGATAAAATTGAGAACAGCCGGCTTATCGATTTTGTAAGTTGACGTATTCTTAAACTTTTCCTCAAGGTACATCTCTTTTTCACTTTCGGAGCTGAAATTTCTGACAGAATCAACACGGAAAATATGATATCCATACCCGGTTAGAATGGGCTCCGAATAGGTTGAAGTTGTATCAAGGGTAAATACGGCATCAATAAACGACTCATCATATTGTGAACCATAGCCTGTCCAGCCTATGTTTCCGGAACGGTTTCTCGACATTCCGTCCTCGGTAAATGAAAGAACCACAGAATTCCAGCTTTCACCATTATTGAGGGCCTGCAAGGCCTGTTTTATTTTTTCCTCACCTTCACCTGAATTTCCTTTTCTTACAAAAATATGGCTAATAAAACGTTCCGGAGTACGGGGCCTTTTATCCTGCACATAGATCAAATGATATCCGAACCGTGTTCTCACAGGAGTTGAGATTTCACCCGGTTCAAGATTGTAGATCGTATCTTCAAACGGTTTTACAACACTGCCGGCAGTAATCCATGGCAATTGCCCGCCCGCATACCTGTCTTTCAAAAAAGTGGAATATTTTTGATTTAAATTATCGAGGGAAACACCGTCAGAAAATTCTTTCTTCGCGCTTATAAGGGTATCATAAGCATAAAGTGTATCGGAAGGTGCCGGGTTTTGGGGTAAATTTTGAAGAATGTGAAAAGATTTGATTTCATATTCAAAACGCTCTTTGTACTGTTGAAACAAACTGTCGCGTAATTTATGATCAATCCAATATGAATAGGCAGCCTCTCTTGCAAACAGGTTCAGTTCGTCTTTCAATTCCGGTGAATGATGTAAATCATTTTTTATTCCTTCCTTAAGTTTTAACTGATAATTAACAAAAAGCGGTAGAAAGTCTCTGAGTTCCTGATCAGAATAGGAGGGCGCTACAGATTGCATTTCATAAAATGATTTCAAATCACTCAGATAAAATTTATCGCCATCAATTACTGCAATTAAAGTATCCTTGGCAGACACATTTTGAGCATGGGATTCTGAAGACAATAGCAGAATCAAAAAAATGAGTGGGAAGATATAAATGGATCGGTTCAAGCCTGTAGAAATTTTGAATAGTGAATAGTTACCAAAGATTGCTAACAAGAGTCAATAATACAAAAAATGTGTCAATTATCATTCAAAAAAGCATTCCTGCGATTGTAGCTGTCATCAGATTTGCCATGGTTCCTGCAAATACAGCGATCAGTCCGAACCGGGCCAGGTCTGATTTTCTGTTTGGTGCAATTCCGCCTATACCACCGATTTGAATGGCAATAGATGCAAAGTTTGCAAATCCACATAGAGCAAAAGTTGCCATTGTTATTGTTTTTGGTGTGAGAGTTGCTTGTGACACCATTTCCGAGAGCTGCAAATATGCAACAAATTCATTGAGAACTACTTTTGTCCCAATCAGCGATCCCATGTTAACTGCATCTGCCCAGGGCACACCAACGATAAAAGCTACGGGTGCGAGTAACCATCCGAGAATTGTTTCGATTCTCAGTTCTGAATCGGGCAGCATACTGTTTATACCTGTTAAATCGCCAAAATAGGAGAGGAAATAATTTCCCATTGCCAATAATGCAATGAATGCCAGTAACATAGCACCAACATTTGCAGCTAATTTTAAACCTACTGCTGCGCCGCTCGCCGCTGCATCAATTCCATTTGCATCTTTTTTTTCAATTGAAATCTTAATATCCTCTTCTTTTCCCATTGTTTCGGGCTCTTCCGTTTCCGGGTAGAGTATTTTTGCAATAACCAAAGCGGCAGGAGCAGCCATCAGGCTTGCGCCCAGAAGCTGCTCGGCAAACATTTGCCGCCCGACATCAAGTGTAACTCCCTGTGCAAGAGAATATGAATTTCCAAGCATCTGAACATACGCTGCCATTACACCGCCGGCTATGGTAGCCATACCACCGGTCATCACTGCAAGAAGTTCAGATTGCGTCATATTTTTGATATACGGCTTTACAACCAGGGGAGCTTCTGTCTGACCTACAAAGATATTTGAAATTACAGAAAGTGATTCTGCCCCCGAAGTGCCCAGTATTTTTTGTACAAATACTGCGATATACTTCACAACTCTCTGAAGAATGCCGTAGTGATAAAGAATAGTGGTGAGCGAGGCAAAAAAGATAATAGTCGGTAAAACCTGGAACGCAAAAAAATGGCCCAGGCTTCCTTCCATTCCGGGGCTCTTCGCAAGGTCACCGAAAATAAATTCAGCTCCTTCGGTTGTAAAGTCCAGTACGATAACAAAAAACGATGAAATCCAGCTAAAAAATAATTTGGGCCAGCCAAGAGGGGCGAACGTGTCGGCCATTTGCGAACCTTTAAGAATAAAGATGGCGAGGATTAATTGTAAGCCCAATCCCCCTGTAACCAGTTTCCAATTGATTGCTTTCCGGTTTTTACTGAAAGCTATCACAATGATAAGAATGACTGCCATACCAATCACTCCGCGAAGTATGTCCATTAATTCTCCTTTTTTTGTTCGTTTATAGTATCAGCAGCCTGCTCAGTTAAAAAGCTTTCTACTGGCTTTCCTTTCTTAACATCCGATGGAGGGCGAAAACAGTGACGGGCCCTCGGCTCATAGGATTCGTTTTCACCAACAAGTACTCTATCTGAGCTGTCAACAATTCGCTGGGAATAACTGGCCATCATTCCGCTTTCAGCGCAAATAGCGTGTAATTTCGTGACATATTCGGCAATTGCGAGTAGTTGCGGCATCGGTTCGAAAGGTTTTCCCAGGTAATCCATATCGAGGCCGGCAATAATAACCCGTTTTCCATCATTGGCCAGCGTATTGGCAACATCAATTAGCCTGTTATCAAAAAATTGTGCCTCATCAATACAAACAACCCGGGCATCTGATGTTAGTAATACAATCTGGTCGGCAGTGTTCACCCTGATGCCTGGCAGCGATGTCTCATTGTGTGATACAACCTCAGATTCACTGTAACGGGTATCCGTTACGGGTTTAACAATTAATACTTTTTGTCCGGCTATCTGTGCTCTTCGGGCTCTTCTGATCAGCTCTTCTGTTTTACCGCTGAACATACCACCGCATACAACTTCAATCCAGCCGACATGCTTCGGAATAAACCATGGTTCATTTATCATTCATCCGCAAATTTGAAAAATCATGTCAATTAATTTGGATTAGCCTTGAATATATCCCTGAAGGTTTAAAAGAAAAAATTTACTTCTTTTTTAACGGAGCCAGTGTACAAGAAAGTCATACATTTTTTTTGCATTACGTATATCAAGCGGCACCACTTGCTCCGATATCTCATTAAAATAGAACCACTGGCCTGATTTGTTTTTCAACCTGATACATCTATCTGATCGAACTATATCATTATAGATGGTTTTGTTTGGCAATTCTGAAATTTCAACTTTTTCAATTTTTGAAAGATCGATTTCGCCTTCAGCTACTTTCCGGTCTTTTCTGAAAAATTTGACATTCAGATTCATCTCATTGGCAAAACACTCAATCCTGGTCTTGCCTTCATATAATTTGACCGACCCGATCAAAAAAACAATAAAAAATATAAAAGAACTAAGCTGCAGATAGCCTCCTGTAAGTATATTACCCGATTTGAAATAGAGGGCAAAGCAGGAAATTGCCAAAATACCACTCACAATTGTCAGCGGTTTCCAAAATTTTGAAAATTTTTCTTGCACAGTTATCGAATTATTCAAGATAGTACTCTCTTATTTATGATCCTGCCATTTGTTGTTACATAGTTCCTGAAAAGGTTGGCAGATAAACACGAATGAACAGGGCAGACCAAAACTTGATCCCGGCTTTTCAGGCTATCAAAATCCTGCTGATTCGAAATCGGGATTGTTCCGTGCTCCTGAGATAAAGCCCTTATGTGATGGCCGTTTGTCTGCACTAGATTACTGCTCATTGATTCACGGCTAAAAGCAAGGCCAAAGGAGGGAGTATTTCCCACAGTTATGTAATCTTTGGAAAAATGCACAGCACCTCCATGTATTACAACTCTTGAAGGTGAGTGGTTTGACTCGGCTATGGGGCAGATTAAAAAATATGCAACATCTTTCAGGCTGCAACTTCCAATATTAACCTGCATAAGGTCGTAAAAAACAAAATTTCCAGGTGAAATTTCTGTGGCCGGCGAGAATGTATCCAGAGTACTGCAAGACGGGGTATCACCGACAGAAAGTTCAGCACCAGCGAAATCTTCTTTTAGCTTTTTAAGCGCTTCAAAAGACGGCTTTATGATATTTTTGATTTCATTGCCACTTCCTGCCCGGTAAGTTCGTCCATCATGAACATAAAACCCGTGAAATGTACATTTTTTACTTTTCCCAATTTTTTTTACAAGCATATCAAGTGCTGTAAAGTCATCAGAAGGGACGCCTGTACGATTGTACCCGGCATCGATTTCTATATAAATCTTCACAGGTCGATTCAATTTGGAGTCGAGAAAGGAAACACAATCAAGGTTGTTTACAAAGAGCCGGAGATCAGCGGATTTAGCCAGCAGCCCATTGATTTGATTGATTTGTGAATGATAAAAAGGAAAGGCGATGGTTATATTTTTCCAGCCGTCATTCATAAAGTAAGCAGCCATTTCAGGTGTCGAAACCGTAATTCCATCCGAATCATGATCTCTGAACCAATTTCCAATTTCTGCCGATTGATGTGTTTTAAAGTGTGGCCTGAATTTCACTCCTGCCTTCGACGCTTTCCGGACCATAATTTCTATATTTCGCCTGCATATATCTTCATCAACTATGGCAATCGGACGGTTAACGGAATCTAAATTCATTTCAGAACTTAATTTTTGTTATAGGTAAATTTTTATACGAAATGGTAATGATACATAATTTCTGTTTCAACAAATGATTGAACTGACTATTTTGTTTTTATAGCAAAATCAAAATTTTGGAGGTAAAAATTATGTACAGAGATTTGGCAGAAGCAATTGAAAGCCTGAAAGAAAGCGGAATAAAAAATCTGTTCACAGGTAATAACGATGAAAAAGTAGTTGATAAATATCTTGCGGATTGTGATAAAATGAAAATTATGGCTTGCTATGAATTTGAAGCAGGAACCAACCCTGGAGATGAGTCATCTGTTTATGTGATCGAAACTCCCGAAGGCGAAAAAAGGTATGTTGTACTTAGTTATGGTTCGTATGCAAACCCTCACAAAACAAAATTGATCGACACTATCCTCCAAAAAAATGAACCGAAATAACATTATTATTATCTGAGAGGATTCAGAAACCGATAAATACCTGATGCACTTGTGGCTTGAGATTCTTCTTTTTCTGTAAGGGAAAGTGTTCGCTCCCAGGAACCGTAAACGGGATTAGGCAGAACAAACCATCGTGTACCTATAAAACTCTCATAATTTTCTATCATCTGCTTTCTTACTAAAGGCGAGTGTTCTTTTGCGGGCAAAAAATCATTTAAATCATCGCCGACCATCATGAGTATTCGATAGCGGGCCGCTACCCATTTCCTGCGATTTATTTTGGAACTCGTCCATGTAGCTCTTTCTCCCTTCAATAAAACCGTACGGATCCTGTCGTGCATTGGAAAACCATGCATTTTGAGATTATCAATGGTATCAGCCATGAGGTTAGCATCCCTGTTGGAAACATAAAAAACCCTGATACCAAGTGAATCAGCCATTTTTGTAAACTTGACAGCACCCTTGATAGCTGTTGCATTGCTTTCATATACCCAATCGGCCCATGATTCTTCGGAAAATGAATTGTTATCGAGGATCAACCTGGCTTGGTAGTAAGAATTGTCCAGAACCGTTTCGTCTATGTCTAAAACAATTGCAGGCGGTAATTTTGAAAATCCGGAATGCTGCTCAACAGAAGCAGTCCAGCTTGAATCTACAAGTGCTTCGGCAAGGTTGGCTTCAGCCTGTTTGTAAGTTTGAAGCGTAATGGCTTCATATTCTGCAGAATTCTGAACCCACAAGGTGGCCATAAGCGAAGGGTCATCATTCCGGGAAGCGATATTCAAAACCTGAGTTGTAGCTATAAAAGAAAATAATGCAAGTATTAAGTAGGTGCGTTTCATTAATCGAAAATTTGTTGAATGTTAGGAGCGTAAAAATAGTGAATCCTCTTCATTGAAAAGAATATTTATTCTTATCTTCAGACAGATGAAAAAAAGTAAGTCATTTGCAAAAAAATTGATCGGACGGATAGAGTATGTCAGCTTTCCGGAATGGAATATGTCTGATATTGAGGCTAAAATTGATACTGGTGCCTATACGTCAAGTTTGCATTGCCACCATGTCGAGACATATAGCGAAGATGGTGTAAAAATGGTAAAATTTTTTCTGCTTGATCCCGATCATCCCGAATATGAAAAAATACCCCAACAAACGCAGGTTAAGAATATCCGGAATGTAAAAAGTTCAAATGGACAGGTAGAACAAAGAATCGCCATTAAGACCGTAATGAAAATTGCCGGCAAATCTTATAAAATAGAATTAACATTGGCCGACCGTTCGAAAATGAAATACCCTGTTCTGCTTGGACGCCGGTTCCTTCAAAACAGGTTTTTAGTAGATGTATCAGGAAAATTTTTAAATAATAACAGTAACTAAATGAGCAGTAATAGGTTAAGAATTTTAATTTTATCCAGAAATAAATCGATTTATTCAACAAGCCGATTAACAGAAGAAATTGAAAACAGGGGACACAACTGTTTGGTACTTGATCATTTGAAATGTGATATCGTCATTGAGCAAGACCGTCCAAGTGTTTACTATCAGGGTGAAGAGATAACGGGTATAGACGCAGTAATCCCGAGGATAGGTGCATCTGTTACATTTTACGGAACCGCGGTTGTCAGGCAATTTGAAATGATGAATATATTTACTTCGGTTGAGTCTCAGGCTCTGGTAAGATCGCGCGATAAATTGCGAAGCCTTCAAATACTTGCCAGGTCCGGAATAGGATTGCCAAAAACGGTATTTACCAACTATTCAAAGGAAGTTAAAAAAATAATTGAAAGTGTGGGTGGCGCGCCATTAATTGTGAAACTGCTTGAAGGCACCCAGGGGTACGGAGTTGTACTGGCGCCTACACGCAAGGCGGCCGAGTCGATCATAGATGCATTTCACAGTATGAAAGCGAGAATAATTGTCCAGGAATTCATCGAAGAGGCCGGGGGAGCTGATATAAGGGCTTTTATAGTAGACAATAAAGTGGTTGGAGCTATGAAACGACAAGGCAAAGATGGGGAATTCAGATCCAATTTGCATCAGGGGGGAAGCGGTACGATTATAAAGCTAAGTTCAAAAGAAAAAAAAGCCGCCCTAACAGCAGCAAAAGCTATGGGCCTTTCAGTTGCAGGGGTAGACCTGTTACAGTCTAAAAGAGGCCCGCTTGTACTTGAAGTAAATTCTTCTCCGGGAATTGAAGGCATAGAGAAAGTAACCGAAAAGAATATTGCAGGTGAAATTATAGACTTTGTTGAGAAAAGAGTTACTATGCAGCGATCCCGGAAAAAACGGAAGAAAATCAGTTCGAATGCCTGAGCATATAATAATGATCAACAATACTGAAATTGGCCAGGGCCATTCGGTAAATCTCAATCTTACAATTGCAAGGCTTCCCACTCATACTGAAATTGATTTACCGGTAAGGGTAATACGCGCCGAAAAACCGGGGCCTGTAATACTTTTGACAGGAGGATTGCACGGGGATGAAATTAACGGAATCGAAATTATTCGACGCCTTTTGTCCAATCACTTAAATGAGCTGCAAAGAGGAACCATTATTGCCATTCCCCTTGTGAATATTTATGGATTTATACAGAATGTGAGGGGTGTGCCTGACGGCAAGGATATAAACAGAAGTTTTCCCGGAAATAAAACCGGATCGCTTGCAAACTTTGTCGCTTATATTTTGATGAGTGAAATAATTCCTCAAATAGATTATGGAATTGATTTTCACACAGGCGGGGCGAGCAGGGCAAACTATCCGCAGCTTCGATGCACATTCAACATTGAAAAAAATATTGAACTTGCCAAAGCTTTTAACCCGCCGGTGATTCTGCATTCCGGTTTAATAGAAAAATCATTCAGAAAAGCAGCTTTTAAAAAAGGAAAGCATATTTTGGTTTTTGAAACCGGCGAATCATTGAGATATGATGAATTCGGTATACAGGAAGCAATAGACGGCACACTCAGGATGTTGCATTATCTTGATATGATTGGGGATTCTCCGGAGCCTGGAATTATGACAGAGATTTACAGTAAAAGCACATGGATCAGGGCAAAATATGCGGGATTATTCAGGCCGAGGGTGCAATTGGGAGACCATATAAAAAAACGTCAACTTGTAGGAAGAATAACCGACCCATTTGGAATGGAGACCTTTAAAATCCAATCAAAGCAAGAGGGGCGGGTAATCGGTTTAAATAACAATCCCGTAATCCACAAAGGGGATGCATTAATTCATGTAGCATTTAAAAATTAGAGTAATGAAGCCAGACCTTTTATTTCATATAACAACCAAACGAAGATGGTTTGAAAATACATCGGAAGGATGGTATAAACCGGAAAAGGCATATGAGGATTTCAGGATCGATTTGTTGAGTGCAGAAAATCTGAAACCGGTTTTAAATACCAAATACAAAGGATACAAGCACATTACTTTGATTGTTATTGACACGACAAGAATTGTGCACAATCTGCTTAGAGATGATAGCCACTATTATTTAAATAAGCCGTTAAATACAGATTCCGTTTTGGACAAGATAAAATTATCATCCGATAAACATGGATTGTTTGATATTGAAATCGAGACGTGATATCTAATTTTTTTATTATATAAGACAGAATAGTCTTTTATGAATTAAGCATATTTGTAATATACGTATTAATTAATTTATAAAAAATATTTAATGTTATTGTAGAATAGATTAAATTTAGATAAGGCAAATAAAAAAATGTCTCTCGATAAGCAGAGGAGGTGTTATTATGTTACCTGTAATAAAAATTCAAAAAAGCCAGTCACTCAGAAAACTTTATCCCATTCTCTTTGAAATCGGACTGATATTGTCATTACTTTTTACACTTTTCATGGTAAAAATCGATTTTTATCCGGCAGAGGAAGAAATTGAATACGAGGTAAAGCAGGAAGTTGTCCAGATAGAAGAAATTGAAATGACCAGGCAAGATACACCACCGCCGCCGCCACCCAGGCCACCCGTGCCGGTTGAAGTTCCAAATGATGAAATCATTGTTCAGGAGAAACTGAATTTTGATTCGGAACTGAATTTGTCTGATAAGCTGCACATACCGCCACCGCCGAAACCACAAGGGCCTGAGAAAGCTGAAGAGGGTGAAAATGAAATATTTGTAGTAGTTGAGCAAATGCCCGAACTCATAGGTGGTATAGCTTCGGTTATGAAAGAAATAGAATACCCGGAGATGGCTTTAAGGGCAGGAATTGAAGGAAGGGTAGTTGTTCAATTTGTGATTGATGAACAGGGAAATGTCGTAAACCCTGAAGTAATAAGGGGAATTGGCGGCGGATGTGATGAAGAAGCCGTCAGAGCCATTAAAAAAGCTAAATTTATACCGGGATTGCAACGAGGAGTACCCGTTAAAGTGAGATACAGTGTACCGATTACATTTAGTTTGGCATCGACAAAAAGTAGCAAATGACACCAAACAACGGTACGGGAGTGAAATCCAGTATCGTTCTATCTAAAGTCCGGCTGGTTTGTGTAATCAGCCGGTCACAAATCAAAGTTTAAAATTGAGGAGGTGTCATGAGTAGGTTAAAAAATTTAATTTCGCACAGCAGCAATCTGAAAAAATATTATTATATCCATTTTGAAATGGGAATGATATTGTCACTGCTTTTCATGATCGCACTGTTCAAGATCGATTTTTATCCAGAAGAAAAAGAAATCGAATACGTAAAATCGGAAGAAATTGTGCAGGTAGAAGAGATTGAGAGAACGAGGCAGGAGTCTTTACCGCCGCCGCCACCGAGGCCGCCTGTGCCGGTTGAAGTTCCGAATGATGAAATTATTACAGACATTGATATAAATATTGATTCGGAATTAAATATCTATGACCAGCCGATTTTGTCGCAGGTTCCACCGAAAAAGGCAGAAACAAGTGAACAAGAAGAAGAGGATGATGAAATCTTTGTAATTGTTGAGGAGATGCCCAAACTCATTGGGGGAATTGCTTCAATAATGGAAGAAATTAAGTATCCTGAACTGGCCAGGAGAGCAAAAATTGAAGGAAGGGTCATTGTGGAATTTGTTGTTGATGAAAATGGGAATGTCTTGAACCCGAGAGTGATCAGGGGAATTGGCGGCGGATGTGACGAAGAAGCTCTCAGAGTAGTTAAAAAGGCTAAATTCATCCCGGGTTTACAACGAGGAATGCCTGTTAAAGTAAGATACAATCTGCCGGTCACATTTATGCTTATGAATAAATAGCGTATAATATATATTATGTAAAGTTATATTATATATATCATGGGCGCCTACCCACCGCCCCCTGATTAGTTAGTCGGATAATGATTTCACCAACTTTTTAAAGTCCGGTAATTTTCCGGCATCCTCCAATACTTCGGCATACCTGATTTTTCCGCCCTTCCCAATTACAAAGGCCGATCTTTTTGCAACCCCTTTCATTCCAAAAAATTCATCGTAAAGACATCCATATTTTTCAGCTGCCTTTTTGTTGAAATCGCTTAGCAACTGAAAATTGAGGTTTTGAGATTTTTTAAATTCTTTCAACGTAAAAAAACTGTCCACACTGATTCCAAAAACCTCGGCATCCAGGGATTCATAAATTTTCATATTATCTCTCGTTCTGCACAACTCATCCGTACAGACACTTGTAAAAGCAAGTGGAAAAAACAAAAGTACTACATTCTTAGTTTTATGGGTTTTGGAAAGTGTAACCTCTTTCCCTTCGCTGTTTTTAAGTGTAAAGTCGGGGGCATTCATTCCCTTTTCAATTTTCATAATTTGTTCAGTTAGTTTTTAATGTTAGGTCGTTGTACAACTCAGTAAATCCAATTACTACAGGTATCATTCCCAGGCTTAAAGGTACATCGATAACCCACCCGATTTCAGATATGTAATAAACACTTAAAATTTTATAGATAAATGATATGGCCAGGAGAACCAAACCCGATAAAAATGCAAAAACGTATCTTTTATTTTTATTTAGCAAAATCAGAATTAAAAATGATACAATTACCGCAGCTGTGCCGAGCAACATGGCAATCAGAAAACTGACACTCTCATTTGTCACTCCCAGTGGAAAAAGGATGTAAGCGAAAAAGGGAAAAAAGACAAAAAAATAGGGAAATCCGTTTTGTCCCCGGATACTATTGCGAAGCAGAATCATTTCGATTGAAAGTAAACCGCAAAACGAAATTATACGTGCATGTGAACCGTATGCGGATACAATGTTCGTCGTGGCATCAAAATCAAGATATAAAAACAAAAGCCCTGACAGCGAAAGCAAGGTCAGAAAATATGTTGCCCCTGATTTATTCAGCTTAAATGTGAGATAGAGAATTGAAATTATTGTGCATACAATAACGAGAATCTGACTCCACACTTTAAGTATCCTCTGTTTTAATATTAATCAGATTGCGACTCCTTTCTGTCCAATTCACGCTGCACCTCCCGGTCATTCTGAAAAACCATAACCAAATCAGCAATTTCCTTCAAAACTTTTCTGTCATTGGAAATCATACCCTTGATGTATTCAAATAAAGTAATTTTTCCCCTCCCCTCTATTAAAACAGGTTTTTCCCAGTCAAAAACAGACCGGTTTTTTAATGTATTTATCAGTGCTGCCCTGTGCGCTGATATTTTTTCCAGAATTTTAAAAATGTCTTTATCGGTATCCGGATCAAACGAATTGCAAAACTCTTCATAGCCGGTTGCCCTTACAATATTTTTATTTTTTAAAAGCTCTTCAACTATCTTCCTGTAGTAATATACCTGGATATAATCCAGAAGCATCAAATTTTCTTTAACTGATCTTTTTTCAGGAACATCTTTTTCATACGGAATAGTATCAATAACGTATTTAAGTGCTTCAGCTTCATCTTGCAGAAAGCCGGCATCTTCGAGTAATTGATCGACTTTCTCCTGGGTAATATCCGAATTTGTCATAATACCATTCTCGGGATTTTCTATTAACGCTTCCAGGGAGCTGCAGCTTTGGCCTCATCTGCTTTTTTCTGTTGCTCCAGCATATCCACCAGGGATAAACCGGTATTCCAGTCCCGGTCTCTGTCTCTTACCGAATGTATATTGTTTTCTTCCTGGAAATCCCAGAATTGTCCGAATTGCCTGTTTCTATAATCTTTGAGATAATCCAGTCTATCTTTAAGATCTTCTTTAGGAACAAGCAATCTTTCCTTGTCATATACAGCCTCATCCCTGGATTCAAATACGATATCATAATCCTTGCTCATCACTATCGCCTCTTCCGGACAAACCTCTTCACAATAACCGCAATAGATACACCGAAGCATATTTATTTCAAAAAAATTGGGGTACCTTTCTTTAGGGTCTTCGATATTTTCATTTGCCTGCATACTGATTGCGAGCGGCGGACAGGCCCGTGCACAGAGTCCACATGCCACACAGCGCTCTTTCCCGTTGTCTTCTACAAGTACCGGCCTGCCCCTGAAAATGTCAGGCGGACTCCACTTTTCTTCGGGATAATTCATAGTGAATTTTGGGGCAAAAAACTGTTTCAATGAATACCAGAGTGCTTTAAATATCTCCGGCAGGTAAAGTTTTTCCAGGAAAGAGAGTTTGCGTTCTCTTCTGTAATTATCACTTAATGCATTAACTACCGGGTTTTCTAAATTATCGTGCATCAGGTTTTGATATTTGATTTAATTAAGGATACTAAAAATAACTTTTCTGCGACTTCTGTTCAAAGTTTTATCAATGATTTTCAAATTACTTTTGACGAAACACCATTGTTATGGGTACGCCATTGAATCCGTACTTTTCTCGCAACTTATTTTCTATAAACCTTCTGTAATTGGCCGGAAGTTCCTGTGGATTATTCATAAAGAATTTAAATACGGGGGGATTTGATTTTACTTGCGTAGCGTATTGGATTTTTAATTGTTTACCTCTTTTTACAGGCAGCGGCTTCTCTTTCAGAATTTGGTTTATAGAATTATTTAGTTCGGAAGTAGGAATTTTCTTTTTCCGTTCATCCAAAATTTTTTGAGCTAACTTCAGAACTTTATCAACTCTTTGGCCGGTTACTGCAGAGATTGAGATGATAGGCACATAGCTCAGTGTAGGAGTTCTTGAATAGATATAATCCTCAAATTCTTTGAAAATATTCGTTTCTTTTTCCTTAACAAGATCCCATTTGTTTAATGCAATTATGATTCCTTTGTTAAAGCGTTCGGCTTCCCTCAATATTCGTTTATCCTGAACATCAAATCCCATATTCGCATCAAGCAGCAGAACGGCAACATCACATTCCTGCAAGGCTCTGTCGGTTCTGACCGTACTATAAAATTCGATATTCTCTTTTACTTTTGCTTTTTTTCTTAGGCCCGCCGTATCAACAATTGTATATATTTTTCCTTCAAATTCAATATTGCTGTTTATTGCATCACGAGTTGTACCGGGAACATCCGTAACTATACAACGATCACTCTTGAGTATGGCATTCATTAAACTGCTTTTACCGACATTTGGCCTGCCTAAAAAAGCAATTTTTGGATTTTGATCTTCTTGTACTTCTTCGGTTTCAGGAAGCAATTCTACAACCCTGTCCAACAAATCACCTGTTCCGGTTCCGCTTAATGAAGAAACAGGGAAAACATCATTGAAACCAAGGCCGTAAAATTCGGAAGCTTGAAGTTTTAAATCCTCATTGTCAGATTTATTTGCAACAACTATCACCGGAACCGTTTGCTTTCTTAAAATTTCAGCAATAGAAGCATCCAGTGTGTTTATACCATGGGTTGCATCTGCTACAAATAATATCACATCCGATTCACGAATCGCAATCTCTGCCTGCTCACGAATAGCAGTGGCAATCACATTTGACTCGTCAGGCAGGTAACCTCCGGTATCGATAACCATAAAATTTCTGCCGTTCCAAAAACTCTCTCCGTAGTGCCTGTCCCTGGTAACTCCATATTCGTCATGAACTATTGCCTTGCGACTCCCAATCAGGCGGTTGAATAACGTTGACTTTCCGACATTGGGCCTTCCAACTATAGATATGGTCGGCAACATTTTATTTATTTGATATTTGGTTTATATTGAACTTTGACAGATAAAGGTAACGATTTTTTTATTCATACTATGCTTGAGACTTTTTATAATACTTTTGGTTTTGTCGGGTCGCTAATTGTCTCTTTAATTGTTTTTGTCATTTCCATTTTATGGATTTCAGGTTTGGCAGGTATCTGCAGCGATGACTTTCAGCATGCCAGAAAAAATACGATCATTATTATTTCAGTCATATTTCCTCCCCTGCCTCTGGGATGGATGATTTACGAAATCATCCGGCAAAACCGCCTTTTAAACAAACTCGAAGAGTAAATCCGAATTCTGTTTTCATCCCTCTATTTCTTTTTGATTTTCCCGGCTCTCCTCTTCTACCAAAAGCCAGGTTTCAGTGTACTGCTTGTTGATATTTTCCAAAAACCTGGATGGATTTGTAAAATAATCGTGATATCCATTTTGGCTGACAGCCGGGTATGTAAAGAAAAGCTGTTCCCTGGCACGCGTTGCAGCCACATATAAAAGCCTCAGCTCTTCATCCAGCTTTTCCTTGCTTTCTACCGAATAACCTGAAGGGATAATCCCGTCAAGACATTGGATAATAAAAACCGTGTGCCACTCCAGTCCCTTGGCAGAATGTATGGTGCTCAATATCAATGGATTTTCATCTTTTTGGGATTCTTCCGTCTGAAATGCTGTTGACTCAATAGGTTCAAGAGCTAACTCCTCGAGCATTTTTTGAATGGAGGAATATGTGCCGGATATATCAATAAATATTTGCAGATCTTTCAGCCTTTTTGGGTAATCGTCGTAACGCTTTTCACAGAATTTTTGATAATACTCAACAACTTTTTCAAGAATTTCTCTCACATTACCTCCGGCATTCTGCATCTTTTTAAAAAGCGCAGCCAGTGCTTTTAATTGCGAGAGGTACTTTTCATTAGCTACGCCGGCAGTATGAAAAGTATATGGCTTCTCTGAATTACGAATCCACTTAAAAAGATCGGCCGCTGTTTTAGGACCAATCCCATCTATCAGCATCAAAACACGATTCCATGCTATTGTATCAAGGGGATTGACAAACACCCGTAAATGAGCTAATACATCTTTAATGTGTGCAGCCTCTGTGAACTTCTGCCCGCCATACTTAACATAAGGTATGTTCATATTGTTTAGGGCAATTTCAAGGTCGAATGAATCTCTTCCGTTTCTGAATAAAACGGCGATATTTTTCAGTTCTATTCCCTGTTCCCTCATGTTCAATATCATTTGAGTAAGGAACCTGCTTTGATCATTGTTATTTGAAGCTTTTACAATACCGGGTAATACACCACTTTCATTATCCGTAAATAGTTCTTTGTCAAATTTCTCGGAAGCCTGTTTTATAATTTGATTGGCCAGATTTAATATTGCCTGTGTAGACCTGTAGTTTTTTTCGAGCCGGATGATTTTGGAATTTTTAAATCTTTCAGGAAATTGAAGAATGTTTTTATGGTCTGCGCCCCGAAATGAATAGATGCTTTGGGCATCATCACCTACTGCCATTAAATTATTATGATATGAACTGAACAGCTCCGACAATTCAGCCTGAAGTGAATTTGTATCCTGGTATTCATCTACCATTACATACCGGTTACCGGCCGCTACTTTTTTGCATATATCGGGATTGTAAACCAACAAATCCCTGGTTTCAGTGAGTAAATCATCAAAATCCATAACATGATTTAACTTTTTGTACTCCTTGTAGTTGACAAATAGTTTCTCAATTAATTCAAGATGTTGATAAAATTGAGGGTATTCGTCTGCGACAATTTTTTCAATAGTAGTTTTTTTGTTCAGGGAACTGCTGAAAATTGAGTAGAGGGTATTTTTGTTGGGAAACCTGACTTTAAGGGATTGAATATCGAGGCGAGAGCGCAAAAACTGGATTGTGTCTCTCGCATCAGCAGCGTCGATAATTGTAAAATTAGCCGGGTATCCAATCGCATCATGGTAGATATGCAAAAGCTTGCTGCAGTAAAAATGAAACGTTCCTCCTTCCACCCTGCTGCATCTTTCATCCAGGAGATTAGAAGCCCGGTTGAGCATTTCATAAGCTGCTTTCCTTGTAAAGGTCAGCAAAAGGATTTCACCAGGTTTTACACCTGATTCAATTAACCTTGCAACACGATAAACCAACGTTCTGGTTTTGCCGGTCCCCGCTCCGGCTATTACCAATACAGGTCCCTCGGTTTCAGTTACAGCTTTAAACTGGCTTTGATTTAAAAGATCTTCATAGTCAATTTTATAGTCTATATTCTCTGCCGATAAAGGAGACTGCTGCTGTCTGTGTTTTAAAACAAATTTTTTCATAACCCAATAATAAAAAAATCCAGAGCCTTATGTAACATATATGTGCAAATGAAATAATTGTAATTCTAATTTTTTGAAGGTTATTATACTGAAATAGGTCTCCGGATCAACTTTAAGCTTGGTAAATTGTTGAAACAGTGATAATTTGCTGATCTGAATTCTTTCATAAAAATTTAAATTTCTGATGAGTAAAAAACTTTCAAAAGAAGAAATGGAACAGGACCTCCTGATTGAGTATAGCTCGAGGTTTATGCATTTCTATCAAAATAATAAAGCAGCGATTATTAGCGGTTCTGTTGGTTTAATTGCTGTTGTTGGATTGATTATAGGCTATTTTGTCTACAGTGCTCAACAAGAAGATGAAGCACAAAACCTGATGGGAATCGCCGAAAGGTACTATTCTGAAGGAGATCTTGAGAAAGCACTTTATGGTGATGAAGAAGACTTCTCAGTAGGATTTTCTCAGATTGCAAAAAATTATCCAAATACAAAACCCGGAAACCTTGCTAATTATTACGCAGGAGTGGTTGAATTTGAATTGGGCAATTATGATTCTGCTTTAAATTACCTGAATGAATTCAATCCTCCGGATGGCATACTCGGAGTGGCTCCTATTACATTTCATGCGGTCTTATTAATGGAACTGGAAAGATTCGAAGAAGCTGCTGGTAAATTTGAGGAAGCCGCAAACCGGGATAAAAATGAAGTTACCACACCGGAAAATTATCTCCGGGCTGCCGAAGCCTATCTGGAGGCTGAAAACAACGATAAAGCAGAAGAGATGATTTCGGTTATTACCGAAGAATATGCAACTTCCCAATATGCTACCGAGGCGCTGCGCCTGAGGGGATTTATAGCAAGTAAGTAAATAAGAGATATTTAAAAGGGTATGAAAAAAGCTATATATGGCATTATAGGCGGCTTGTCAACCGTGATTGCTCTTGAAGCTTTTATCAGGCTTGTTATATCTATCTATCTTAAACTTGATATTATATTTCTCGGTTATAGTGCTTATCCGGGTCTGTTTTGGCCCATTTTTCTGGTTTTAATTACGGCATTTACTTCATTTTTCGGTGGCATGCTTGCCGGTACGGTTGGGCGAAATCATCTATATGTTGTATTAAGTATTTATGTGCTCATTCTTTTCATAATCAGGGTTGCGCAACTGCAATATATAATCAATATAGAAGCTGGTTTCAATTCGTCTTTCTATGCTTCTGTCGCACTTATTGTATCGATATTGGGAGCTGTGGGAAGCTGGCTTCTGCTTAAACGCAACCGGACCGGCTCACAAGAGAATTCCGTACAAACACCCGGCAAATCAGAGAATGAAACCGGTGCCCGTTCATCAGATGCATCGGAAGAATAATGGCTACGCATCATCCAATTATGCCCCGAGCGCTGTCGAAGGCAAGATGACAGTCCTAAAGTTATCATAAGATCAGAGATCGTATATCGCATATCTGAGATCGCCTATCAAT
>CAYPZI010000003.1:33148-73650 GCA_964415185.1 uncultured Balneolaceae bacterium
ATTACGGGTAAGTTTTTAGGTGAATGCCACAATTTTGATATCCGATTTCAGATATGCGATATGCGATATTCGAAGTTAAGAGTGGAGAAAAGCACTTAACACCTGAGTTCGACACTGGTGTTAAGTCAACTCTCATTTGTCAGGTCTCACCCGAAGTTTTATTCTTGATACGACACTGGGACACCCTGAAAAATAATCACAAATTAAATAATTTAGCCATTTCTCATTGTTTTTCTATAATATACAATACCTATATGAACGTAAACTTCTCCCTGAAGGCTCAGGAACTTATTGTATCCCCGTTTGTTGAGGCTGCTTTTGGTCAACTTACCATTTTCATGCGTTTGGTCAGCCGCTGATTCCCCTCCTGACGATCAAACGGGTTCCCCCGGACTTTTCGCAGATCATCCCCGCGATCGATCTCAAAGTAAAGGGTCGTTACATCATAAAATACAACGTGAATGGCCCCGCCCAGCACCGCGCATGTATGCTCGAAGCTAATCTGCTGTACCTGCTTGTTTATGCTCGCTATACAAGCGATCCATGTAGCGATAGACATGCTGAGGGTCCAGGTCAAAAAAGTGATATCGGTTCAGATACTCGGCTGTTTTGCGCTTGCTGGCCGGAAAGCAGATCCGGCTGATTACCAGCGTGCGAAACAGCGGATCAGGGATTTGATCAACATATTTTTAGATTAAAAATTGTCGAACTCAGGAAAGTTATCATAAGATCAGAGATCGTATATCGCATATCTGAGATCGCCTATCAATAAACGTGATCGAGATTACGGGTAAGTTTTTAGGTGAATGCCACAATTTTGATATCCGATTTCAGATATTCGATATGCGATATTCGAAGTTAAGAGTGGAGAAAAGCACTTATCACTATCTGTCACCGAATGCATTCGGGACTAAAAGCGGTGAATCCTCTAAAGTACCTGTTGCTCGAGTAATCCAATGACACGCGACTCTGAAATCTCAATCCCGGGCCAAATTGTCAACCTGACCTTCCGCTACCCCTCTCCATTCCGACAATTGTTTTCTTATTTGATTGCGAACGGAATTTGTTAATTCGGAGACATTATGTTTATTATAATCAAAAACTGAAACGGGCGGAAATACTTTCAATCTTATATGTACATCCGGTTTAAATCGCCAGGATTGTTTAGGCAAGCAATCTATTGTACCATCAATTGCGAGAGGAAGCAGATCAATTTTTTTTCTGATTGCCAAATCGAAAGCCCCGTTATTAAACTTGTTCAGCTTTCCGTTTCTCGAGCGTGTTCCTTCAGGAAAAAAAATAACGGAGCAGTTATTGTTTAAATAATAAATACATTTTTTTAAAGTGACGGCTCTTCTGTTTTTAGCCTGCCTGTCAACAGATATATCACCGGCTAACTTCATCATCCAGCCGATAACCGGAACCTTGAAGAGTTCTTGTTTGGCAACCCATTTCATTTCCCAGGGCAAATTTGAAATCAAAGGGATATCTGCATTCGACATGTGATTACAAACCACGATATATGGTTTTCGGTCGTCTATATTGGTTTCACCCTGAATTTCAATATTCCAGTTAGGATTAATTTTTGATATGGCTAATCCCAGCCGCCTGAATAATTTCCCGGTTTTATATCTTGCAGGATCCCTGTCAAACAATCTTCTGAAGGCCAGCATTGGCAACCAGATCAAAATTAAAACTGAAATACCCATCCATATCAGGATGGAACTGATCGAATTCATTTACCCGTTGTTTCGAAATTTCGGTAAAAATGATTTGATTACACCCCAAAAACCTTTTGCAGGCTTCCTGATTTTTTTGTTTCTGGAAGTTGCCTTTTCAATAACCGGAGGCATCTTTACCTGCTTTACTTCCGGTTTATTTTTTTCATGCATACTTTCAGTCCGTCTTTCTTCTTTGAGCTGTTTTTTATTTTTTTTACTTGATGATTTATGCTTCGTTTTATTTGAATCGTCTGTTTTCTCCTTATTTTGTTTTGAACCAGGCCTTGGTGGAAGTTTCTGTTCTCTTTTAGGTTTATCAGACCTGCTGTCTTTCCTTTTTTCTGATTTTCTCTTTTCTTTACTACTATCCTGCCTTGATTTTTTGTTTTTTTGCTCCTCTTCTTTTTTACTTGCACCGGTTACTGAAAATCCCTTCTCCCAGGAAAATTCAGAGTGGTCATCAAATTTTCCGGGTACGGTAAATTTGATGATTTTATTTCCCTTTATCCTTTCAATGCTTTCAAAAAGCCGGTTGTCCCGCCTGGTAATAAAAGTAACTGCAATCCCGGTTTGGTCATACCTGCCGGATCTCCCTATTCTATGGATATAATCATCTGATGTCTTGGGAACATCATAATTTACAATCATTGATACCCCTTTTATATCAATCCCCCTGGCAAGCACGTCTGTTGCCACTATAACAGGATATGTACCGTTTTTAAAATCCTGAAGTGCTTTATTTCTCTCCTCTTGCGACCTGTCACCGTGGATACTTGCAGCTTTTATGCCCTCATGTTTTAAAAGCCGTTGTAGTTCATCGGTTCCTTTTTTAGTTGAGGTGAAGATAATGCAGGAATCCCATTCAATCTCTTTAAAGATTTTTTTGATAAGGGGAATTTTTTGATTGCTTCTCAGGTAGTAGGCCCTTTGTTCCACACTCTCGGTTGGTTTCTGCCTTTCGGTTTCAACATTAACCGGATTATTCATGATCTCGGACGACAATTTTCTGATTTCTGAAGGCATCGTGGCTGAGAACAATAATGTCTGTCTTTGTGATGGCAGCCAACCAATAATTTTTTTCATATCGGGAAGAAATCCCATATCAAGCATTCTGTCGGCCTCATCAAGTACCAGGAAACTGATTTTTGAGAAATCAATATTCAGCACCTTTTTTTGATCAATCAATCGGCCGGGAGTGGCAACAATAATATCAACACCGGCTTTCAGTGCCTTTGCCTGTTCGGAAAAATCACTGCCTCCGATCACCGTTGCCGAAGTAATTCCGGAATGATATCCGATTGCGAATATCTCTTCATCTATCTGCCTGGCAAGTTCCCTTGTTGGCGAAAGAATCAGGGCTTTAATTCCGTCTCTGTCTCCCTGCAGGATTTTTTCCATGAGTGGGATCACAAAGGCACCTGTTTTCCCGGTACCGGTTTGTGCCGTACCAATTAGATCTTTGCCATCAAGAACATGCGGAATGGCTTTCTCCTGGATCGGAGTTGGTTCAATAAAGTTTACGTCTCGTAACCCGTCCTGAATGGAGGGCGTTAAATTTAATTCTGTGAATTTCAAAAATTTATAAGTCTGTTAAAATTTTGTTTTGAAAATGCGTTTGCACTTGACAAGCCTTTAATATAAAAAGATCCTGTCGGATTTGAATCATTTAAATATGTGGTTTTCTGGCAAACGCAAAAATGATACCTTATAAAGTTAAATATAATTTGAAGATTAATTACATATATAGAATGAATATTAAGAATTTAGCGGTTTATTTATTATTGGCAGCACTTTCATTAGCATCTTGCAGCAATGAAATCACCCCTGACAGTGAAGCCGACCTGTCAACCAAACTCGATTCACTTAGTTACAGCTTAGGTTATATAACCGGGCAAAACTTTGCCAATCAGGGAGTTGACGAGATTAATTACAACGATTACCTTGCCGGTTTTAGTACCGCCCTGAATGAAGACGAAGCGAAAATGAATGAATTTGAGATGCAGGTTGCTCTTCAGGTTTTTCAGCAGGAACTCCAGGAGAAACAGACTGCTGAACGTGAAGAAACCTCGAAAAAGAACGTAGAATCCGGTGAAGAATTTTTGCAGGAAAATGCTCAGCGTGAAGGCGTAAATGTTACCGAATCCGGTTTACAATATCGTGTGATCGAAGAAGGCACCGGAGATCTCCCGGATGCTGAGGACGAAGTGGAAGTTCATTATGAAGGCAAACTTGTTGACGGTCGGGTATTCGACAGTTCTTATGAGCGGGGTGAAACCACAAGTTTTCCTCTGAACAGAGTGATCAAAGGATGGACGGAAGGCCTCCAGTTAATGCGCGAGGGAGCTACATACGAATTTTTTATTCCGTCTGACCTTGCCTACGGCGCCACCCCTCCCGGTGGAAGTATTATAGAACCCGGTTCTGTTTTGATATTTAAAGTAGAATTGATAGACATAAAAGAAGAGTAAAGTTTTTTTAATGAATTCTGCAGAAATCACATCAAAGCTGAGATCAAAAGCCCTTGAACTTGGCTTTGATGCATGTGGTTTTGCGAAAGCAGAGTTCCTTGAAAAGGAAGCCAGGCGCCTCGAATCCTGGCTAAAAGAAAACAGGCATGGAACCATGCATTGGATGGAAAACAACTTTGACAAGAGAGTGAATCCTAAAAAACTTGTGCCTGGTGCAAAAAGTGTAATCAGCGTCATTGCAAGTTACCATTTCAGAGAAAATCTTTGCCGGGATCATAATAACAACCGGCCAAAAATCGCAAAATATGCCAGGGGCAGGGATTACCATAAAGTTTTTAAAAAGAAGCTGAAACAGCTTTTTTCGTATGCAAAAGAAATTGCAGGTGACATACATGGCAGATGCTTTGTGGACTCTGCACCGGTGCTTGACAAGGCATGGGCCGAAAAAAGCGGGCTTGGCTGGCTTGGGAAAAACAGCAATCTTCTGAATAAAAAATTCGGTTCCTTTTTTCTGATAGGCGAAATAATCTGTGATTTAACTCTCACTTACGGCTCAGAAGCAACCGATCACTGCGGAACCTGTACAAAATGCATTGAGGCATGTCCCACCGATGCCATTTACGAACCCTGGCGAATCGACAGCAACAGGTGCATCAGTTATCTCACCATTGAACTGAAAGATAAAATTAATGATCAATTTCATGATTCGATGGAAAACTGGATTTTCGGATGTGATATTTGCCAGGATGTGTGCCCCTGGAACAGGAATGCGCTGTATGGTACTTTTAAAGATCTCAGACCACGAAAAGTAGCACTGACATCTGGTTATGACGATTTTCTAAATATGGATAAGGAACAGTTTAAATCCGTCTTTGAAGGAAGCCCCGTCAGAAGAGCGGGATTTGAGCATTTTACAGAGAGCGTAAAAATTGCAAAAAAGTTCAGTGATGAGTGAAGATGGCATAAATAATGGTTAAATAAATCTGCGGCAAGTCCTGAAACCGGATGATATCGGCTATCTTACATTCATGCACGGACTGATTTACATCGGAAAATATGGCTTCAATATCTTCTTAAATTAAAAAGCCGTACCTGAATATTTCAGATACGGCCTTAATTTAATTAGTCACTTAAACGAGACTTAGTTTTTCTCCCATTTTCTTTCACTAAATACGTCATCTACCGGTGTTTCAGCAATGTGGTTCATATAATTGCTCATAGTTTTTACACCTACGCCGGTGATTACTCCGAACACATGTTTCTTTTCAAAACCTGCGTTCAAGAATTCCTGGATGGCCTCTTCACTAACATATCCCCTTTCTTTAACAACTTCTTTAGTAAATTTACTTAAAGCAGCAAGCTTCTTGTCGGGAATTTCCCTGCCATCACGGATAGCATCTGTAATCTCTGTGGGTACGTTCGACATTTTATCAGCCACAAAGCTGTGAGCAGCCATGCAGTAATCACACTCATTTACATAACTGGCAGAAAGAAGTACCACTTCCTGCTCTTGCGGTGTAAACCCCGACTGCTCTCTGAATGCATTGTAACTGGACGTATACGCAGTTAACAGCGATGGGTTTACAGCCATGAATTCATACATGTTGGGAACGAACCCGAGATTCTTTTTTGCTCCTGCCAATGTACTTTTTGCAGGCTCTTCGGCTGTTTCAAGAGTAACAGGCTCAAATTTAGTTTTTGTCTGTGTTGTCATAATTGATTTGTGTTAGGTTTGAATTTTATTTCATTTGTATGATAAAAAAACAAATAGTCTTTTTCAAAGTGATCGCTTAGATTTTATAATTTGATTACACAATCCGGCCATATTCATTTCAAGGTTTCATTAAATAATCAATTATGTTTCTGATGTAGATGGACATATCTTTTTTGCTCATGATTTTAGCGGTAACTGCCATACCCTGTGTAGCTGTTACAAGATATTTTGCTGTATCACCAATAGACCTGTTTTTTGAAAACTCTCCTTTGGATTTTGCCTTTTGAAGAACGGCAGAAAACAAATCCTCCAGCATTTGGTAGTAATCGAGCAGTTCCTCTTTCACCCTTTTATTCGAATTTCCGAACTCTGCAGCCGTATTTGCCACCAGGCAACCGGCCGGGTTTTTATCAGACTTCACAGAGGCAACAAATCTGTTCATAAATGCCTCGATATCATGAAGGTCTCCATTTGAATCTATTAAAATACTGAGAAAGTTTTTCCTTACTATTTGCCTGTACAACCGAAGGGATTGAATAAACAGGTTAATTTTATTCTGAAATGTAGAATATATTGAGAATTGATTGATTCCCATCTCTTTTTCCAACATCCTTAGAGATGTAGCCTTGTACCCGTTCTTCCAGAAAAGATACATAGCCTTCTCCTGCACTTCCTCCGGATTAAAACTTTTTGTTCTTGGCATACAAAAATTTGTTTCTTAGCAGTTACTTATAAACATATTATATTTTTTGTGCATAATCAATCTATTCATTCTGCACACTATTGAAATGAATCCGGTTTTGAATTTTAAATATTACCGCGATTAACTTACATTTTGTCTCTTTTAAAAAAACAGGATCAGAACATCAATCGGGATGATCATTTTTATGATGGCTTTTATCATATGAAAAACAATTCTTTTACTTTAAGAAACCTGAACAGGTTTGACAAATTAGCCGTAGGCTGGCTGTTGCTATCGGCAATATTCTCAGCGGTATTTATACAAAAAGAAATTACCTATTTCTACATTTCAATCGGTCATTTACTGTTTATTGCCACAATCGTCTTTCTCTCAAATCATCATCACAGATATGGAATAAGCGGTCTATTCCGCTTTGCCTATCCTGTAATCCTGATTGCCGTTGTACACTGGGAAATAGAGCCGTTTCTTCATCAGGTATACGGCGAAGGAGTCAATTATGATGCAGTTGTAAAGGATTGGGATCAAATAGTATTTGGAAATCCACATATAAGCTGGCATAAATCAATGCCATCTCTTTTCTGGGTTGAACTCTTTCACTTTTTCTATATGACTTATTATCCCCTGCTCATCGGTTCGATTTTGTGGATTTGGAGGAGGCGCTTTTATGATATTGAACGTTTTGCTTTTGTTTACCTGGCAATTTTTCTTTCTTACGTATCTTTCTACCTCTTATTTCCGGTATTCGGCCCTCTGGAGTATCGCTCTACCCTATTTCAGAATGAAGGAATTCTGCCGGGCTTTGTAGATTTTTTATTTACAGTCGGAGCTCCTGACGGTGCTGCATTTCCCAGTTCACATGTAGGGCAAAGTGTAGGTGTGTTCCTTTTGCTTCAGCCTCTAAAACGAAAAATGAATATACTAATTTTGACTTGCATATTCGGTATCGGATTGTCCATGGTATACATATCCATTCACTACGCCACAGATGCCCTTGCCGGATTAATTTCAGGAACGCTTCTGTATTACCTGTGGAACCGGATTTACAGAAGTATGCCTGTAAAAGTAAAAACCAGGCTGAAAGCCTGAAACAACGCAGCCCAAGGCAGCCCCCTGGGTGAGCGAGGAAATTATAAGCAGATCAGGCTGTAAGCCCAAGGCAGACAGAGCCATAATCGAGTCTAAAAAAATTCGTTCATATTTACCTGTTAACCGTATCACGATTTAAAAACTCTTCATATAACTGCGTATGCCGGCTAACCATCGGGATTTTGTAACCGTTGATAAAAACATGTTCTATTTGTGTTTTCGGTTCAAATGGATCTCCGTTGGCAATAAACAGATTGGCCTGTTTGCCTTCCTCAATTGAGCCGAGCCTGTCATCAACTCCCCAAACTTCTGCAGGATTAATGGTAAGTGCCTTAAATGCCTCTACCCTGTCCATACCGTAAGCTGCGGCAAAACCGGCATTAAATACCACATTTCTGACATTTTCTGTTTCTCCGGTACCAAAAAGAATTTTAACTCCTGCATCAGCTAACAGGCCTGGGTTTTGATAGGGACGCTGGTAATTATCATAGGGCCTCCTTGGCGTATATAATGTATTTACAATTACCGGGACATTAGCTTCGGCTATTTTGTCTGCAACCCTCCAGCCTTCCGATACGCCCGACAATACAAAGGAAACATCCTGTTTTTTCTGAATCCAATCAATTGCATTCAGAATATCTTTTTCCCGTTCTACGCTTACAATAACCGGCACATCCCCGTTCAAAATGTCCCTCATTGCATCCAGCTTCTGATTTTTATCCGGTTTCTCTTTGTTAGAAGGATTGAGATTGTATTCACTCATCATTTTATGGTAAGATTCAGCCTTGCTCCAGAAGTCGTTCAACTCTTTAATATTTTTTTCGTACTGCTCCTTTATCTCTTTTTCACTCCTTCTGTCAAAACTGCCGAAAGAAGAGGCGCTGGGCCAGTTGAGATGTAGACCGGCTGTTTTTTTAACGGCCATTGAATCCGGGGTATATCCCCAAAGATCAATCAATACCGCTTTTCCTGATATGCGTCCTGAAGCGGGCAGGGAAATCACATTGGTAACGCCTTCTACCCTCGCTACGGGAATAGAAGCCGAATGAGGATTTATTGCAGTAAAAGCCAGCATTTCCGGATTGAATGAGCCCAGTTCCTGACTATCGTTCGTAACCGGTACGGCTCCAATTTCTCTCAGGCCCAAATAGGTTTTTGAATCAATAAATCCGGGGTAAACATGTTTTCCTGCCCCGTCAATTACTTCAAATTCACCGGATATTTCAGCTCTTTCCCCGACAAATGTGATGTCATTGTTTTCGATTAGTACCACGCCATTTTCAATCAATCCGGCAGAACCCAGCGTATGAATAGTTACATTGGTGATTGCAAACTTTCCAAATTCCGGTTTTTCTGTTATCTGGGCATTCGAAACCTGAAAAAAGAATAAAGTGATTAAAAAAGCTGTCAGTATATTTTTGTAATAAATCATATCGAAAATCTTTTAGTGTGAGTGATGCGAATGAGTCTGCATGGATGTTTCATTTGAATCTTCATTTTCAAGTAAATAGAAAACGTCTTGCATACAGGCATCTATGTTACGCCCGCTTGTCCCCTCATAAATCAATTGCGATGAATTAGTGAAACTGAGTTCGGGATCAATTTCCCTGTCAAGCCTCATATCATCGGGATCATTTTCCCTGTCGAAATATACCACCCCGTCAACCAGGGTAATTTCGTTAATACTGTATATACTTAAAGGGTGGGAATTCCAGATACCTATATCACCATGCTTTCCTGTTTCAATACTTCCAACCTTATCCTGAATACCGAGCTGGGTTGCAGGATTGATTGTAATCATCCGGAGTGCATCATTTTCCGAGGTTTGGCCATATCTCATAGTCTTGGCAGCCTCATGATTTAAATGCCTGATAAGCTCACCGCTATCGGAATTGATACTTGTAAGCACTCCATTGGCGTTCAGAATCGAAGCATTGTAAGCCGTTGAATAGTAGACTTCGAATTTATAGGACCACCAGTCTGCAAATACGGATGCATAAGCATTATTCTTTGCCAGCTCCGGAGCTACCTTAAAGGCTTCATTCGCATGCTGCATGGTAAAATTCTTAATTCCGTAATCTGAAAACACCCTGTTTAACATCACGATTTCATCGGCACGGTATGAGTGAGTGTGTACCAGGATTTTACCGTCAATAATGTCGGCAAGTACTTCCAGCCGCAGGTTTTTTGTAACCGGAACCGGCGGGGTGCCCCTCGGTCTTCTGTCATATTGCTCTTTGGCATCCAGATAATTTTGCCTGTTTCTGCGGTAATCGAGAGCTGCGTCAAATTGATCGCGAATTACCTGCTCAACTCCCATCCTTGTCCGGGGTGTTACTCCGCTGCCCTGCCCATGAACCCGAGTCGGATTCTCACCCAAAGCAAACTTGATTGTCTGGGGCGCATCTTTAAATTTCATGTTATCCTGGCTTTGGCCATACCGAAGTTTCAATGTGGCATTGCGCCCTCCAATAACGTTGGCTGAACCATGCATCAGGTTGATGCTTGTAACGCCACCGGCCAGGGCCCTGTAGATTGAAATATCATTCGGGTCGATAGACTCATACATGGTAACTTCGGCGGTTACCGGATTGGTTGCTTCGTTCACACCTATTGAGTTCAGGTGGGAATGCGCATCGATAATGCCCGGCATTACATATTTACCGGTTGCATCAATGACATCCACATTAGGCGGTGCATTCAAATCTTGACCAATTTCCGTAATGATACCGTTTCTTATAAGTACATCTGTGTTTGCGAGATCATCACTTGTTACAGTTATAACCGTTCCGTTTCTGATCAGGACATCACCTTTGGGCTGAGCCATTATCAAACCTTGAAACAAGAAAAATAAGCTTACAAACAGCAGGTACTTTAGATTTGAAAAATGCATTTTCTTAAAATTCATGAATTTGTCCGTTAGAAATTGTCATTAGTACTTCCGGCTTTTTGTCACTGAAAGGTTTCTTTAATACGGTGAAGCTCGCCGTTTTTCCGGTTTCAATTTCACCGGTAACAGAATTAATTCCCAGGATTTCAGCCGTATCCGCGCTCATAAATCTGATTAACTCTTCTGTAGTAAATTCACCTTCATCCAGCAAAACCTTCAGGTGTTTGGCAAATTCATCCGGTTTCATGCCCATTCCGGCAAACCCTACTTTTACACCTGCTTCTTTTAAGGTTTTTATATTTTTCACCCTGTCGAGATAAGACTTGAGCTGCTTCTCCCGGAATTGCTTTTCTTCATCAGATGCAGGTTCATCTTCAGTGTCTTTATCTTCTTTCTCATTGTCTTTATCCTCTTCTTCCATGCCGTCTTTTTCTTCTGCTTCCTTTTGCTTTTTATACCAGTCGGGCATTTCCGGAAATTCAACAGATGCCAACACAGGGATATTATTTTCTTTTAAAAAACCGGCTTTTTGCCACAATTGCTTGCCGGATACCAAAATCGGTGTAAAACCGAATTCTTCTTTCAGATGCATAAATCTTTCAAGATCCTCAGGTGTATCGGCCTGAAATAATACAGGTAAATCATTATTTAAAACCGGAAACAATGATTCTAATACTTCGTCTCTTTTCGGTGCAGGATAAGAACCATTTGCCGAGGCAAAATAATTAATATGTTGCTGAAGAGCTTCGGCATCATACATCAATTGCCTAAAGCGAGCCATTACTCCCATTGTAGTATTGGGGTAAGCCCTGCTTGAAAATCCTCCTCTTGCCCCTTCAAATTGAAATGTTGTTCCGGTATTTTCTTTTAACAGGTTTTCATCCGTTTCTTCTCCCTGTATAAAAAAGATTTCAGTTTTGCCGGGAAGCATTTCCCCATCTAAGCCAAGTTGTGCTGTTGTAAAGCCAAACTTAAGAGCCTCCGCAAGATTTTTGTCATCCGTTTTCATCAAGTCGGAGGGCAACCGCTGAGGCTGAATTCCTGCTCTGTCATAACCGGGATTTCCGGGATCGTCAACACTTTCCGGGCGCTCCCTGTCAGGGCTCCCCCAGGTTGAATATCCGTCGATAAAACCGGGATAAACATGAAGGCTATCACCTCCGTCAATTGTATGAGCATCGAATGGAATGTTCACATTACTTCCAACGACCTCAATTACTCCGTTTCTCCAGACAATTGCCCCGCTATTTATAACCTCTCCGTTTGCTTTGTGTATCATGACGTTTGTGAGAGCAGTTGAGGGAAGCTGCTGGCTTTCGGCACTAAAAGCAGTAAAAAAAAGTACTGTCAAAGAAAGCGCCAATTTTTGAATCATTCTCATAAGCTTGAGTTCTGTTTTAATATTTAAAAATGAATTAAGTAATTTGTTGAATGAACTTAAACCAAAAGTGAATTAAAAAATGTAAATATTTTCAGCTGATTATCAGATCAGGCCGACAGTTTTAATTTAAAAAAAAATTAGACCTGTATAACTCCGGTTTTAAATTCCGGAATCTCAGGATTATGATTTGCGCTATCAATCGCATCCGATATTCTTTTCCTGGTATTAGCAGGTGTGATTATTTCATCCACCCATAACCTGGCGGCGGCGTATTTTACATCCGTTTGTTCATCATACCGGGATTTTATTCGATCAAGTATTTCATCTTTTTCCTCATCACTGATCTCTTTCCCTTGTTTTTCTAACGATGAGACCTGAATCTGAGTTAATACTTTTGCAGCCTGGGTGCCCCCCATAACGGCGATTTGTGCCGTTGGCCATGCATAAATGAATCGCGGGTCATACGCCCTCCCACACATAGCATAGTTTCCCGCTCCATAGCTGTTGCCCACTATGATTGTGATTTTGGGAACCGTTGAATTGGCAACGGCATTTACCATTTTTGCACCGTCTTTGATAATGCCTCCGTGCTCACTCCTTTTACCGATCATAAATCCGGTCACATCCTGGAAAAAGATAATAGGGATTTTTTTCTGATTACAGTTCATGATAAAACGTGCTGCCTTATCTGCACTGTCAGAGTAGATTACACCGCCTATCTGCATTTCACCCTGCTTGCTTTTTACCACCTTTCTTTGGTTTGCTACAATACCGACACTCCATCCGTCAATACGTGCATATCCGGTAATTAGTGTTTGTCCGTATCCTTTTTTAAACTCGGTAAACGAATTGGCATCTGTTATGCCTTCCAATATTTTGTACATATCATAAGGCCGATTTCTGTCAACCGGAAATAATTCTGTCATTTTTGATGCATCAATAGCAGGTACTATTGCCTCTTTCCGATCGAATCCGGCTTTTTGAAACGGGCCAAATTTATCTACAATTTTTTGGATGGTTTGAAGGCACTCGCTGTCATCTTTCATTTTGTAATCCGTTACCCCGCTTATTTCCGTGTGAGTTGTTGCTCCGCCGAGTGTTTCGTTATCAACATCTTCACCAATAGCAGCCTTTACAAGATAGCTGCCTGCAAGAAATACACTTCCGGTACCGTCAACAATCAGGGCTTCATCACTCATGATAGGCAAATATGCGCCGCCGGCCACACAACTGCCCATAATTGCAGCAACCTGTGGAATGCCTTTAGCACTGATTACGGCATTATTTCGAAAAATCCGGCCGAAATGCTCTTTATCGGGAAAAATTTGATCCTGCATCGGCAAATAAACACCGGCCGAATCAACCAGGTAAATCAGTGGCAGACGATTTTCAATGGCAATTTCCTGTGCCCTGAGATTTTTCTTTGCTGTAATGGGAAACCACGCTCCCGCCTTTACGGTAGCGTCGTTGGCAATAATCATACACTTTCGTCCACTAATATAACCGGTACCGGCTATCACTCCGCCGGCGGGACATCCGCCTTCATCTTCATACAAATTATAACCGGCCCAGAGGCCAAGTTCCATAAACCCGGTATCCGGGTCTATCAAAAAATCAATACGTTCACGGGCAGTCATTTTGCCCTTTTTATGTTCTTTTTCTATTCTTTTTGATCCGCCTCCTTTCTTGATATTATCCGTTTCATGTTTTATTTCTTCGATTAATTGATTCAGCCAGTTGTCAGACATTTTTTATTTTTATTTTTATTTATTTGATAATAGGATTAAATCCCGGGATAATAGTGTAAATTTAAAAGCGTTCTAAAATAATGAAATCTCTATATTCCTGAGAAAGTTATTAAACATATTTTAAAACTGTTACAAACTTCATTCCATGAAATCTTTTTTTGCTACCCTGCTGATAGCGTTGTCCATTCCGGTTTCCACTCTGTATGCTCAAAAAAATGTAACTTATCAGTCACTTCTTCAGCGAGCGGCTCAGCCTAATATATATACGGATGAAATCGCATTTCCTAAAGAGAATGGTGAATTTGACTTCTCTATTATCTTCAGAATGGAATATGATTTTATCCCGTTCATCAAAGTTCAGCCTGATATGGACTTACCGGACTCAAACCCCGGTTTTTTTTCAAATATAAGTATGGGCCTTGAACTATATAAAGGTACTCATGCCGATAAATCTGAAAAAGAGATTAAGAAGATCGAGCCTTTTCTCAGAAGCAGCTGGCAAGATACGGCGTATGCAAAAACGTTTGAAGACACCAGGTCACGGAATCAATATGCTCAGGGTGCCATCTCCGTAAACCTTGAACCGGGCCTATACACTTATAAACTGATTTTAACTCGTGGCGAATCGAAAGCAGAATTGACGTCCAGGTTAGTTGATATCGAATTGCCCGTTTATGAAGGGAGTGAAAAAGGCTTTATGATGGCAACAGGCGACTTTATTGACAGGGAAAATGAATATCAAGCTGAAATTCTGAATTATGGTGATAATATTTTATACGGAAAAGACTTCAATTTAATGATTCTCCATCCTGACTCTTCAGCCACCGACCACTACCGGGTGGAAATCTACAAATTGTTGCCGGGTGAAGAACAAAAACCTGAGGAAGACCTGTTTTATTCAACTGAAATTAATAAAGAAGATAAATTTTATGGAACGGCTTTTAACCTTCACCCCAGCATTTCAGGTATTTCAATGACCATTGATAAAACGGAAGATGGCGGTTTTCCTCTCTCTGTAGTAACAATTCCAAACAGCAGATTTCCGAATAGCGGTTTTAAAATAGACCTTAAGAATGCTGAAAATGATTCAACAATTGCATCCACAAAAATAGGTTCATTGTGGCCTGATATTCCGGTAAGCTTGTTAAATCTGGATGTTGCCATTAATATGTTGAAGTTTATTGTTAACGAAGAACGCATCGAAGAGCTTAAGGCAGGCAATGCAAAAGAAAAGGAGAGAAAATTTACCGAGTTCTGGAAGCAAAGGGATCCTTCGCCTGATTCAGAGTATAATGAACTTATGGTAGAGTATTATGATCGCATCGATTATGCCTACCAGGAGTTTTCCTCACCACAAAATCCGGGATTTGAAACCGACCAGGGTAAATCGTATATACTCTATGGACCGCCTAATAATATTGAACGGAAATTACCGGGTAATTCGCCTGCAAGAGAGATTTGGTATTACGACAAAAGAACATTGGTATTCGAAGCCACGTCAGGTTTTGGTGATTTTAAACTTATAGCACAAAATTGAATTTTCAAATCATATCCTTCATTCTTTCTAAAATCGGTTTGAACTACATCTGCACTTCTTATACTTTTAGAAAATGAGTCTTCGAATACTATTAACAATGGGCGATTATAACGGGATCGGCCCGGAGATTATACTGAAATCATTTAACGATCTCAAAACAAATAAGGTGTCTTTTATTGCGTTGGGGCATGTCTCTGTGTTTGAATTTTATAAAGAGAAATTGCAGGTAAATACGGAATTAAAGGAAATATCCACTTTAAATGAATCGGAAGCGGGAAATTTAAATATTCTAAATGTTGTCAATGATCGCCTGATTGACATAGAACCCGGTTCGTTAACTGCTGATGCAGGCAAGGCAAGTATGGTAGCTGTGAGTGAGGCACTTGACTTCTGCCTGGCAGGTAATGCCGATGCAATGGTTACAGCACCCATTTCAAAGGAAGCTATACAGCTTGGCGGTTTTGACTTTCCGGGTCATACTGAATTTTTAGCCGCCAATTCAGGAAATAAAGATTTCCTGATGATGTTGGTTAATGACAACCTAAAGGTAGCTCTCGGTACAATTCACATTCCCTTATCGAAAGTAAGCGGCCTCATAAATGAAACTTTAATTTTAAACAAGCTGGAAATTCTGGGATCGTCCCTGAAAAATGATTTTCTGATTAAGGAACCCTCAATAGCTGTATTAGGCTTAAATCCTCATGCCGGCGATGGAGGCGTTATCGGCCGTGAAGAACTGGACGTGATAACCCCGGCATTGCAGAAAGCCAGCTTTAAAAATATTAATGCCAAAGGGCCCTTTCCCGCAGACAGCTTCTTCGGAAGCAGCAGATACAAGGAATTTGATGCCATATTCGCCTTTTATCATGACCAGGGATTGATTCCGTTTAAAACCCTCAGTTTTGGAAAGGGTGTTAATTATACAGCAGGCTTGCCGGTTATCAGAACGTCTCCTGATCATGGCACTGCGTTTGATATCGCCGGTTTAAACCTGGCCGGCAGCGGATCTGTCAAAGCTGCAATTAAGCTGGCAATTACACTGGCTAATAACCGAAAGAATCACAAAATCTCGAATGACTGAATCACTTCAGACCGAAACCGAAATATATTCGGCACTTGCCGAAGTGTACGACAGCCTGATGGATGATGTAAATTACGAGCTATGGGCTGATTTTATTGATGAGATCCTGATGGTTCATCATCCGGAACCTGTTCATCTTCTCGAACTGGCTTGCGGTACCGGGTCTATGGCGCTTTCACTTGAAGAACTTGAATGCTATGAAATCACAGCCACAGATGCTTCAGAAAGTATGATCAGGAAAGCAAGGGAAAAAGCAAAAAAGCATCATTCCAAAATCAGCTTTGAGGTCATGGATTTCCTCTCGATTGATCTTGATGGTAAATTTGATGCCGTGATCATGGCCTTTGACAGTATCAATTATCTCCATCAAAAAGAACAAATCCTGACATTGATGGGGCAGGTTAAAAAGGTACTCAAACCGGAAGGAATCTTTATTTTTGATTTTACTACTCCGAGAAATTCAGTAAAATCCATCCGGTATTTACACAAAGAAAAAGGCTCGGACGGTTCCAGGTTTCGCTACAGCCGCACAAGCCGGTATAATCATAAATTAAAAATCCATACAAATGATTTTTTGATCAAAGAAGTTGATGAAAAAAATCGATCCAAAAACATATTTCGAGAGTCACACAAACAAAAAATCTATACTTTGACACAGATGAAAGAAATTATCGGAGATACCGATTTTAAGATTTTGGCAGCATATGACGGATTTCAACTTAAACCGGCAAAAAACCGAAGCCTTAGAATTACAGTGGTGTTAAAATGAGTGAAAATGCCGTAATTGAGTTAAATGATGTAACTGTTGCCTACGATAATAAAAATGTACTTGACGGTATTTCTTTTACCCTTGACATCGGGGAATTTTGTTATCTGACAGGAAGAACCGGTGCAGGTAAAAGCTCTTTTCTCAAACTGCTTTACCACGATATCAAGCCAGACTATGGCCGGGTACGTGTAGCCGATTTTGAGATGGACCGCTTGCCGGGAACAAAGGTTCCCTATTTACGCAGGCGACTCGGAGTGGTTTTCCAGGATTTTCAGCTTTTGCCGGACAGAACTGTTTTCGAAAATATTGCATTTGCACTTGAAGTAACCGGTAAAAAGAAAAAATTTATCAAAAAGAGAGTTCTTGAGGTTTTGGGGCTGGTAGGCCTAAGCCACAAAAGAAAAGCAATGCCGGACGATCTTTCTGGAGGTGAGCAGCAAAGAGTGGTTATTGCACGTGCCCTTGCAAATGAACCTAAACTTCTTCTTGCCGACGAACCCACCGGAAATCTGGATCCTGAAGCCAGCAATAACATCATGGAACTTCTGGAAATGATCAATAACAGGGGGATGGCAGTACTGATGGTAACCCATGACTATGAAGTGATTAAAAATCATCCTCACCGTACAGTTCGGATTGAAAATGGTAAATTAATTGAACTGCAACCGGATTCCCTTTAAATTTTTATATACAGGTCAAAAATTAGAGAAACCCGGGATCAACCGGGCCTCTCTGCTACGTTGGCTTTTCGGGGTACAAATTAATTTGCGTATGAACGCAAATCAAGCATTTTAACGAAGCAGAATAATTATTGTTCCCGCAATTCAAAGCTTTTCAATTTATGCGAAAGGCCTGAAAACCGATGTACCGATTTTGACACGGCTTTGATCAGAGTCTCTTTTTTTCCATGATAAATAAACCTGTTTTTTGCCCTGGTAATGGCTGTATAAACCAATTCTTTAGACAGTATTGGTGAGTCTCCTTCGGGTAAAATAAGATGTACAGTATCAAACTGTGAGCCCTGGCTTTTATGAACCGTCCAGAACCAGGCCGGTTCGTAGTTAACTATTTGAGGAATACTTACAAACTTTATTGACCCATCTTCACTTTTGAAGCAAGCTTTATAAATGCCTTCAATTTTTTTTATAACACCGAGATCTCCGTTGAAGAGATCTGTAGAATAATCATTTTTTGTAATTAAAATCGGTTTCCCTTCAAACAGTTCCTGATTCACAGATACCTTCTTTTGCAAAACCATGTACCTTTCAAATTCTCTGTTTAATTGAACCACACCGGGATTTTTATACCGATATGCTGTCATCCAGACTGATTGCAGCCAAACCGAAAGCGCTTCTTCAGGTGAATCGGTTTTGGATGATTTACTGTATGACTGAAAAATCTCCTCAAATATTTTTGTAAAATCAGCACTACTATCCAACTCCATGCCGGCCCGGACATCTTTGTGTTCATCACCTGCAATCACGTTCCATGCCTCTTCACCATCTCCCTGATTTACATTCACAGCAAGATTTCCAATACCGCTTTTACTTCCGAACCTGTAGTTTTTTTCAAGATAAATGACTGAATCATTTAGTATTGATCCATTGACTTGCGCAACACCACTTACGGCTTCCGGAAAATAATTTGATATTGTTTTTAAAAACTCTGTTGAAAAGCCATTCCGTTTCTTAATACAGATATCTCCGAGCACTGCTCCCGCTTCTACTGATGCAAGCTGATTTTTGTCCCCTACAAGAATCAGAGATGCATCTTCATGCATGTTCGCCAATAAATTGTGTGTTAAAGTAAGATCCATCATTGAGGCTTCATCTACGACAATCAGGTCATAAGGCAATGGTTCTTTTGTCTCGGGAAAGATCCCCCGTTTCCTGTATGGATACAACAACCTGTGCAGGGTTACTGCCTCAACAGGAATTAACTCCCGAATGTCTTCAGCAACGGGAATATTCTGTTTTGCTTCAGATAATGCTTCGCTCAAACGGGCTGCGGCCTTACCGGTAGGTGCAGCAAGGATTACTCTGAGATTAGCACCGTGTAAAAAGAATTGAAGAGCCAATAATTTTGCAATTGTTGTGGTTTTACCGGTACCGGGCCCACCTGACAATACTATTATTTTTTTAAAAAGCGATGCGATGGCTGCTATTTTTTGAAAGTCAGGCTCATTATTATCTTTTTCATTCTGAAACAGGTTATCTATTATTTTATGAATATTTTGATTAACAGGGGGGTTAACTGATTTTGAAGAGATCACCCCTATCTTCTCCGCTACAATTGTTTCGAATGACCACATCTTATGAAAATAAAGCCTTTTTTTCTTATCCAGGATCAGCGGTTTCGTTTCACCGGGCCGGCCGGTAATTCCGGAATTTTCTATTGCAGAAATATCTATTTGATTGGGAAGAATGCCAATATCCAAACGATCCAACTCGAGCTCTTTGACCCACTCCTGACACGGCAGCTCAAGAGGCAAACATACATGTCCCGCTTTTCTGAAAAGGCTTACAAAAACAACCGCAATAACCAAATCTTCACTCAGTTCCCCGTATCGCCTTTCAAGATAAGCAAGTAATTCGCTTTCATAAGAACTTCCGAGATTAAAAAGTTGGTCTCTGATGTTAACGGCACTTTTATCAATCAAAAATTAACCTCCCAAAACCTCTTTGACGATAGATTGAGCCTCATTTTGAATCTGTTCTAAATGTTCATTGCCTTTAAAACTTTCCGTATAGATCTTGTAAATATCTTCGGTGCCGGAGGGACGGGCAGCAAACCATCCGTTTTCAGTTACAACCTTTAATCCGCCGACAGGTGCCTGGTTTCCAGGTGCATGTGTCAGTTTTTGAATAATCGGCTCCCCTGCCATTTGTTCTGCTTTCACCTGGTCAGGAGTCAGATTGGCCAGTTTCTTTTTTTGATCAGGGGTTGCAGGGGCATCAAGACGCTCATATACGGGACTTCCAAACTCTTTTTCAAGTTCGCTATAATGCTCTGAGGGATCACTTCCGGTTTTAGCCGTAATTTCAGCAGCGAGAAGGTTCAGGATAATGCCGTCTTTATCGGTAGTCCATACCGATCCGTCCGTTCTGAGAAAGGAAGCTCCTGCACTCTCTTCGCCGCCAAATCCATACGATCCATCTAAAAGCCCGTCGACAAACCATTTGAACCCAACCGGGACCTCTGCCAGTGTTTGTCCGAGAGATTTCGCCACACGGTCGATCATGCTGCTCGAAACCAGGGTCTTCCCTATCTTGATATCGGCAGGCCAGTTCGGCCTGTTTTGGAATAAATATTGTATAGCTACAGCCAAATAATGATTCGGATTCATCAAACCTGCACTTTTAGTAACAATTCCGTGACGGTCAAAATCCGGGTCATTGCCAAATGCAATGTCATAACGGTCTTTCAGGTCAATCAGGCTTGCCATTGCATACGGAGAAGAACAATCCATCCGGATCTTGCCGTCCTTGTCGACCGTCATAAAACTGAAGGTGGGATCAACCCTTGGATTTACAATATTTATGTCCAGGTTGTATTTATTGGCAATCGGTTCCCAGTATGCAATACCTGAGCCGCCCATTGGATCGGCACCGATTATAAGGCCTGAATTTTTAACCGCCTCCAAATCTACTACATTCTTCAGATCGCTGACATAGGGTTCAATAAAATCATAACCCTGCGTAGTTTCTTTGAAAATTGCATTTTGAAATGTAATTCTTTTAATGCCTTTCAAACCGTCACGCAGGTATTGATTTGCATTATCCTGTATTTCATTAGTAACAGATGTATTTGCAGGCCCGCCGTCTGTTGAATTGTATTTAAAGCCTCCGTCTGATGGTGGATTGTGGGACGGAGTTATAACGATCCCGTCAGCTTTATCATCAACATCCGATCGATTATAAACCAGAATAGCGTGAGAAATAACCGGAGTGGGCGTATACCCGAAATTTTGCTGGTAACGGATCGAAATATCATTTGCCGCCAGCACTTCAACAGCGGTAATCAGGGCCGGCTCGGATAACGCGTGAGTATCCATTCCGATAAACAATGGGCCATTAATCTTGTTCTGAATCCGATAATCAGCTACGGCTTGGCTAATGGCCATGATATGATCTTCATTGAAGGTATTGTCAAGCGAGGTACCCCGATGTCCGGAGGTGCCGAACTGTATTGAATGTTCTTTTTTATCCGGATTGGGCTGATTTCTGTAATAGCGTGCAACCAGCCCGGGAATGTTTTCGAGAATAGTGTGAGGCGCCCTTTTTCCTGCAAGTTTATGTATAGCCACGATAGTTTCTATTAATTGGTTTTAAATAATTTTCCGGGTTTCATCTTAAAGATGTTTCAGTTTGGATTTAAATACAAGTTAATTGAACTCTAATTATTTATCTCAACGAAATTTCCTGTTGAGAAATACACGTTAAGGATTCCGACTCTCTGTTGACTTCGTTCCGGGGCACAACTTTTTATCTAACTTTCTGATTATCTCTTTTTCGGGCTTGTGATAGAAAATTCCTGTTTCCTTTTCCGGGTGGATTCCTCGCACGAAAAGATAAAAAACACCACCGAAATGAGTGGAATATTTATATCCTGACATCCGGCTTTCCAGGTATTTTGAAAGCGCTAATGCATAAAAGTGATACTGAATATCATAAGATTTATCCCTGATCTCTTCTGCCAGTAAATCTTGATTATAATCATCATATTGATCACCCATATAATTTGATTTGTAATCAATTATATAGAATTTATCATTCTGCATCACAACAAGATCAATAAATCCTTTCATAAAAGATTTAACTGATGGTTGGCCCTGGTTTTTAAAAGTTTGTCCATTTCTAATCAGCTTCAAAACTTCATCAAAACGGGGTTCCCTGCTTTTTAATTGAAACTCCATCTCTGATAGTTGATCTTTTTCGCCTAAACGATCCAGCCGGAGGGATTTTCCGCCAGGTACCGGCAGTGGTGTACAGCTCAGGTCTTCCGTCATTTTCAGCAGGCAATTTGTCCACTTAGCATCAATCCGGTTTCTTTCAAGCAGCTTTACGATTTTTTCTTGCAACATATCATTATCGCATTTGCCAAAGGCCCGGGATTCAAAAACCTTGTGAATAATAGTCCCGGCTTCAGCTCCTTTCGGGAAATTAAACAGGTTTGGGGTTTGGATTATCTTCTCCGGTTCCCTGATCAAAACCGTCGGCACAGCCTCATCATAATCGGGCTCATAAACCGAACCTTCTGCGTGCATGGCAACTGATGAGAAGCTGAACATCTTTTTCCCGGGCACAAGTTTGTCGGAAGCAGTAAACGGAATGGCTTTCATCCGGCCGGTTTTACCGGGTTTCCAATCGACAGTTTCAGATTTTTGGTCGTTCAGTGCCAATAGCTCAAAAATATCCGGACTCAGATTTGCCAATTCCTCAAGTTTTTCCGAAAAAAATTCAGGTTGCAAATCACCCGTTCCCCTCTTCATATTTTTTCCCTCTAAAAAATATGGATTCAGTGTTTTTCTGCCGCACAAGATGGCCCCGAGTCCACTAAAACAGGAATCCTGTGCAGTGCCCCAATACAAAAAATTGGCATAGCGTGCACGGGTTAAAGTCACGTAGGTTTTACGCACCTCTTCGGCGGTTTTCTCGATCAGAGATTTCATTTCGGCTTCATTTTTCGCCGGTGTATTATGAAACGAGAAGTCCATAACCTGCCTGTATTCACCATTTTCTTTTCTATGCCAACTGATCGGAGGTTTCGTATCCGCTTGAATTGTATTCCACAAAAATGGCGCAAAAACAACCGGGTAGCTGAGTCCCTTGCTGCTATGGATTGTAGTAATTTTAACCAATTCCGAGTCGTTTTCTATTCGCAGTTGGTCTTCATCGCGTTTCAGCTTCTTTTCCCATCGTTTTTCAGTAAGCCATTTCAAAAGGCCTTCAATTTGGAAGGAATGCTCTGTCTCGGCGCGGCTGCACAATTCGGCAATTTGATAAAGGTTACTGATCACCCGGTCAGCATCTTCCAGTTCCGAAATCATGTTAAGCCCCTTCCTTTCAAAGAGAAGCCAGCGAAATGCAGGGTAGAACCCGTCCTTTTCCATTCTCTGCCTGAATATTTCAAGCTCATTGCGATATTCATTCAGCTTTTCTTCATTCTCTTTATCCGGAAACTCAGAGATGTTCAGCCCTTTGAAACCGGATAGCAAATATTTTTTAATGCTCTCTCTTTTTCCTGTTTCCGAAACACTTTCAAGCAGTAATTGAATTCTGTATGCTTCGATCGAATCAAATACATTTTGGCGGCTGATTTTAACCGACCGGATATTCAGCCGTTTTAATTCTTCCCTGATACTGTCCCCTTCCCTGTGACTGTTTACGAGTATCGCAATGTCACCTGCATTTAACGGATTTTTTCCAATTTTAAAATTAACCTTATTATTATCTTTTATCATAGACGCAATCCTTTGGGCTATATCCCTGTAAATTGATCTCTTAAGATCTTCTTTATTTTGATATGTACCTTCATCTTCCCTGTTGATAATGACTTGCATCGGTTTTACGGGAATGCTGTTTTTTACTAGCTGTTCGTCAATATGGCCATGATCCACAGGCTGAAAAGAAAAATCATCCAGTAAAAAAACGTCATCTTCACTGGAAAAAAGTGTATTTACAGATTGTATTACACCCGCGTTACTTCGATAATTTTTATTGAGGGTGTAGCGTGCATCCGGGGCGGAATCATTTCTTGCCTGTAAGTATGCATAGATATCAGCTCCCCTGAATTCATAGATAGCCTGCTTGGGATCTCCGATCATAATCATTGAACAACCGGGGCAATCTTTAGGATAGATCGAACTGAAAATTTCGTATTGAACAGGGTCGGTATCCTGAAATTCGTCAACAAGGGCAACAGGAAATCCGGCTCTCAGTTTCTTTGAAAAATAAGAACCGTTACGCCCTTTCAGGCTATTTGTCATAGAGATGAGCAAGTCATCATAAGTGAGAGTGGTACTTGTTTGTCTTTTCTCTTCATGGAGATTCACAACTGAGTGAATCATCTGAAGCTGCAAAGCCGTTTTAGCTTCATCAAGTGAGTCAGTCAGATCTTTTAATCTGTCACATAGTTTGTAAAACGGCCTGCTTAATTCAGACTCCCGCCCTTTCCTTGTGTAGTTTTCCGGATTGTCGTGATAAGAAGCTGTAAATTTTTCCAGGTTTTTGGATTTTAACGAATCAAGGTCATTTTTAAGCAAAAGATGATCCATCTCAATTCTCCATTTACCTAAAGAATTTTCCGTGAACCGGGAAAGGTTACTGGATGCCAGTTCATTACAGATCTCATCCTGTTCTTGCTGCCACACAGGTTTCATCTCTTTTTTTAGATCTATGACGCTTTCTGCCCATATGCCGGGCTCACACAATTCATCTTGCGGGGGCTCCAGTAATGCATAGGGTTTGGAAATAACGTTTCCTGCAAGTTTTATCAGCTCATCAGGATTTTTTGCGATTTTTCTGAAGAGTTCATAGAATAACTGATTAGTATCGTTTTTATCTCTGTCGGAAATGAAATTTCTCCAGTAATCTTCACAAATTTCTTTCAATAACCTGTCGCTCTCTTCTACTTCCAATTCTGCCGGAACTCCTGAAGCCAGCACCTGTTCGTTCAGTGCAGACTGACAAAAACCGTGAATCGTTGAAATAGATACATCATCAAAATTTGCAATAGCCTCACGCAGACGCTTCAAAGCTTTTTTGTCATCTTTGAATGTATTCAGAAATTCTTTGCCGAAACTATCTGTAGTTGAAGAATCAGCCGTAGTCAGTAATCTGAAACAATCACTCAGACGGTCATAAATTCTTGCTTTCAGTTCCCTTGTGGCTGCCTTTGTAAAAGTTACAACCAGGATTTGATCGGCTTTGCACCGCCCTTCTGCCACAAACCGGGCAAATAAGCCGGCTATGGTATAGGTTTTACCGGTACCGGCACTGGCTTCAATCAATACCCTGGAAGCGGGCTGAAAACTGAAAAAATCAAAGATTTTCATATCACTCATTCCAGGTGAAGAATTAAATCGTTAAAAACCATTTTCGCATTCTCAAGGAATTCAGTTTGCTCCAGCGGATTCTTCCTTCCAAACCAAAGGCTGTACACAGGATCATCACTTTCAGGAAACACATATTGATTCCCAAACCATTTGGTTTCTGCCTTTCTGACAGCTCTATTAAAGTCATCTCCGTTCAAAGCCTCCGTAAAATCAAAAGCGGTGACCGGTGCAAAATAAAACGGTTTATGAATCCCTTTTTGATAGATACGGACAAATTTTGACAGTACCGAAGCTGCATCCTCTACCTCTTTAAAGCTGATCCAGTCGTTTTCATCTTTTTTTGCATTAAACAAAATATGGTTTTCAATCCGGGTAACACCATATTCATACAGAAGCAAAAGGTACCTGATCCAGGCTACTATCAGGCTCTTTCCGTTTTTGGAAGAAAGGAAGAAATCAACATATCCATCTTTTAAATAAGTATCGATCATTCCGTTTAATTGAATATTCCCTAATTCAGTTGTGATTCCAATAGAATTTTTTTGATCAGATCCTGATTTTTCATGGATTGCTTCCAGTACATTTTGAGAATTGATGATTACCGAATCTGTAAATAAGTCTCCCGGAAACCCATCGGGGGCAGCACCGCTTTGAATAAATAATTTTTTTACGAGTGCAGGATCGGTGCCGTGTTCAAACCAGTTAATGGAAGGAGCTGCTAATCTGTAATTCAAAAGGCCGTCATCGGTAAAATATTCCTTACCGAGGTTATCGTCAAAATCTGATAAATAGGCTCCAAAATTTTTCTGCAAAAAGAATTTTAAAGGATGCCTGAAAAATGATTCGAGGTCAGACACCGTAACTTCTTTTTTACCATCAGATTCTGATAATTTATTATCAGTATAAAGCCCGTTTTTGCCGGTTCCTTCAAGTATAGACAAAGCCACTTTTGAATACGTTTCGGAATACGTTTTTTCTGCATCAAGTGCTTTTCCGGTAAAGCCATGCAAGGAATGTTCGCTGATCAATTTTTTTTTGGAGACGCCTGTCCGGTCCTGAATAATGTCCATCCATTTTTCAAGAATCACCGAAGGAGGAATCTCCTCATTGTCTTCGGCACTTCTTCCGATATAACTGATGAATAATTTTTGAGTGGCAGCCATAACATATTGTATAAAAAGATGCCGGTCCTCATCTTTTACCGTTGTATCGCGAGGTAATGGTGAATATTGAATCAGATCAAACTCGGGTGCGGTAATATTTCTGGGAAAGTTTTCTTCATTCAGCCCGATCATGGCCACCACTTTATGGGGCAGATTTCTTAAGGGCACCATGGGACTGAACAGAACACCACCGGTAAATGATATTGATGAAGAGTAACCGGTTTCTATTTTCGATTTAAGCCGGCTTCTGAATATATCAAAAGGGATGCGGTTTTGATAACCGGCCAGTTTGCTCTCTTCAGAAACAGACTGTATCGATTCGGCCAATTCATAAAACGGATAGTCACCGCTATCAGACGGAAAAATCGCATCCATCCAGGTCAATGCCTTTTCACACCATTCTGAAACCGTAAAAACCGAATGGGTCTGTAAATAAATATCCTTAAGCCTGTGAATGAATTCTGAAAACTTCCCCAATAGTTCATTTGAATCAGATGAATCCAAACCATAAAACGGAGGGGTTTCATTTATGAACTGAAAATCACTTAAATCAAATATACTTCCTGTCCATAACCTGTTTAAAGCAGCAGTGAAGGTATTTGTGGTATTTCCAGGTTGTTTATACTCTTTCCTATGAGTGTGGTCGATTCCCCAGGTTACATTATTCCCGATAATCCAGTTCCTTATTTCGGCAATATCCGATTCATTGAATTCAAATTTATCCATCACGGGTTTGTTATGAAGGACTTCCAGTATATCCGCTGCATGCCACCGGCCATCAATCATCTCAATCATTCTCTTGAAAACATTTGCCAGCAAATCCTTTTGTCCATGTACATCAGCCGCCAAAGAATATGGAATTCGTGGTACGGAGCCGTCACTATTTCCAAATACGGCATGAATGAAAGGAACATATTCATCCATTGACGGTGAGACGACGGCGATTTCATCCGGCCTGATATCTCCGGATTTTTCAAAGTACTCAAGAAGAAATTCGTGAAGGATCTCAACTTCACGAAGAGGCGAATGGCAGGAATGAACATGAAGCGTATCATCAGGCTCAATCCGTTTTCCCTGAATATCCTGTAGGAAAAGGCAATTCTGAACTGTATTTAAAAAAGTATCGTTTTCATTCCTTTCAAAATGAGATTCAACTTTTAAAGAGGCATTGCCGGAAAGAAAGTGATTCCATGATTTGTCGGCATATATCTCTTCTTTCAGCATCTCCTCCAGGTAGACGTTTTCTGGTAACTCATTTTCAAGTGGGTCAGTTAACCGGCAGGTGAACAAATGGACTGGGTACTTTTCAGAGTATGCAGCAATTAACCTGACAAGAGGTTCGGGAAGTTTACCGGGATGGAAAATATTAAGCGGAGTAATTGTATCACTTTCAGTTTCTCCACTTTTAATTTTTAGCAGAAGTTCTTGTTGCAGGTCGGTTCTGCTGTAGCCGGATACGTCATCGTATATAGTATCCCAATGTTGTTTCAAATTTTTCCACAAATCTTTTTGCCATCTTTCATGATGATGATCCGATATTAGCCGGTCATTATCCCAGGCAGTTATCATCCCGGGCCTGTGAACCAGGTATTTATCAAAAACAGAAGCAATCAGTCCACTCAACTGCCAGCAGCGTATCAAACGTCTTTCAGTATCTGAAACATCGATGTAATTTCGAAGAACGGTTGCAGATTCGGTGATTTTGTCCTCGCTGATCAGATCCATAACCGGCCATCTGAGAGGATCTAAATCCGTAGCAAGTGTTTCAGGCAAAACGGGATACAGTTTTCTGATTTCATTCCACATCCATTCGGCAGGCAATTGATAGTCAATATTTGCAGTAATCTCATTTAGCGAAGCCAACTGAAACTGAAGCCATCGCATGTTATCCCGGTTTGGAATGATGACTCTGTGCCCTTGAAGAGGGTGAGAAAATTTCTGAGAATTCAGCGACTCATTCAATCGTTCGGCAAGCCAATCAAGCCGGTTGCTCCTGTAAAGGTACAGCATTCACTTTTTTATGGATAATAATGAGAAATCAACCACTTTGGAAACTGATTTTTGGCGCCGACCCTCGTCTGACGACTGAGGGCAGAATTCCAGCCGGGGGTCAGCCAGCTATCAAGTCGTCTGACGAGTGATACGGGTAGAAATCCAACCCACGCCACCCTCGGGCTCATTGCCCTTTTAAATTCGACAGACGAGTGATCGTAGCAGGCACTGGTTCCGGCATCAGATCTGCTCGTCAGTCGAGGGCAGTGACCCTCGTCTGACGACTGAGAGCAAGATTAATCAACAGGCATATAACTCTCCGGTCGTCTGACGAGTGAAACGGCTGAATCCAACCGGCATTATCCCACGCCACGCCCGGGCTCCATTGCCCTTTTGAATTCGACAGACGAGTGATCGCGACAGGCACTGGTTCCGGCGACAGCTCAACTCGTCAGTTGAGGGAGTTGTGCATCTTTTGACATTAATTTATGCGCTATCTAATTGAAATTAATGATTCTAATTGTAACACTTTCACCATGCATTTCTCTTGAATCTGAACGGTGAATCATTAAGAAATGGGATTATATGAGTAAAACATTGTTACGAACACTTGCATCGGATACAGCCGGGAAAATTTCAACAGCTGCACCGATAACCACATATACCGGTCCCTGGACAAAAAAGGAAGCCTCTCACCTTACAAGGCGAACCCATTTTGGCCTGAAGGTCAATAACCTGAATTTCATCAGAAGTTTTCCGGATGCGGCTTCAGCAGTTGAAAATCTTGTAGACACTGCCTCAACCAAGCCTCTGCCGGATGACCCACAGTGGTTTAAATCTGGCCTCTCAGGCAGTGTACTTGATGTCTATGATATCCAGTTTCGCTGGATGGATGGTATGTACAACGGGGGGCTGCTCGAACGCATGATACTTTTTTGGGCCAATCTTTTTGCAGTTTCCTATAGCAATATGAATGCACTACCTGAGAAAGCGCCCGGAAGTTATGCAAATCACATGTATAAATACTGGAAACTGATTTATCAAAACAGTTTCTCCAATTACAAGGAGTTTCTAAGGGCAATGAGCAAGAACTCAGCCATGCTCTACTATCTGAACAATTTTAACAACCGGGCCGGCCAGCCAAATGAGGATTTCGCAAGAGAATTACTTGAACTTTTTACAATGGGTGTAAAAGACAAGAATGGCAATGACAATTATACCGAAGAAGATATCAAGGAAATAGCCAGGGCTGTAACCGGCTGGAGAGTTAATGATCAGACTCTCAGTGGTTTCTTCGATTCTTCAAGGCACGATTCAGGCAGTAAAACCATATTCGGGCGTACCGGCACATTTGATATGGACCAGGTGATTGACCTGATATTTGAAGAGCGGGAACAGGAAACAGCCTTTTTTCTCTGCAAAAAGCTGTATGTCTTTTTCATAAGTGCCGAACCGGATACTGCTTTCATTGAAGAACTTGCCGGTTTCATGATCCAGGAAAATTTTGAGATCGCCCCTGTTGTCAAAAAGCTGTTAAGCAGCGCCCATTTTTATGAAGAACGATTTATGGGAGCCAGGATTAAAAGCCCTGTTGAATCGTTTATCAGTTACCTGAGAGAGCTTGAAATTACGCCTGCGGCAGACATCAAGGAGTTTATCAGGATACAGATGCAGAATTCTAATGAAGAGCTTTTAAGGCCCGAAACCGTTTTCGGTTGGGATGGTTACAATCCGCCGGGTTCAGATGGGGTGCCGGGACACTTTGCCTGGCTGAACACTAACCTTTTACCCTCAAGGTGGGACAACCTGAACAACTTGATCAATGGTGTATCTGTTTCAAATAGTACTTTTGATCCCATTAATATTGCTGAAAAGATATCCAATCCCTCCGATCCCTTTGCACTTGCAGAGGATTTGGCAAATCATCTGATTGCCCTGCCGCTCGAACAGGTTGGCGTCCGCGAGGTTGAGGATGATTTTGCCGGTAATCCCGACCTGGCCCCGGATGTATCCTCATTTCCGGATTACAAAATTAATCTTACGAAAGTGTTGCTTGGCAATATACCCTGGTACGAATGGACAGCAAGCACCGACAGTAACGGCAACCTCTTTTTCAATGAATCGTTTGCTGAAAACCTTCGTCAATATATATCCTATCTGCATCAATTACCGGCATATCAACTTATTTGAACCTGTTAAAACTACTTACCTATGAAGAAAAAAGAAGATCAATCAAGTTTATCACATAACAGGCCCGGAGCCAGTCTCGATCAGCCTAATGAGCATCAAAAGGATCATGTTTGCTGGAGTCGCCGCAGTTTCCTGAGTACTCTCGGATTTGCTGCATTGAGTTCCGGGATGATGTTAAACGGTATACCTGTAAATACTTTTGCCAGGTCTAAATTTTTTAACAGGTTAATTGCAGCCAATAACGACCGGGTCCTCGTATTGATACAGCTTGGTGGTGGAAATGACGGATTAAACACAATAATTCCGGTATCTAATGATATTTACCATCAAAAACGTCCCACTATAAGAATTCCAAAACAAAACGCAATCCTGCTGAGCGATGATACCGGCATGCACCCGGCTATGAGCAGCCTTGAACCTCTTTGGGGTGAAGGAAATATGGCGGTGGTTCATAATGTGGGATATTCCAATACAAACCGTTCTCATGCAAGGGCTACAAATATCTGGACTACCGGCAGCGGATCATCAGAAAACATGAACAGCGGATGGGCCGGCCGTTACCTGATTGAAGATAATCCGGATTTTATTGAAAACCCTCCCGAGTTTCCTCTCGGAGTCAGAATCGGGGGTTCACCTGTACTTTTCCAAAGCGAATTGGGTAACCTCGGTGTTACATTCGGTGGTGCAAACCAATTCAACAAATTCCTGGAACAAGGTGGCTTTTACAACGAAAGCAGTACACCTGACAATGAATTCGGCAGGTCTCTTTCATTTGCCCGTAAAATTGCAAATTCATCGTTCAGGTATCTCGAATCCATTCAAACTGCGGCCGACAGTTCTATAAACCTAATTGATTACCCAAATAGTTCGCTTGCCAGAAGCTTGTCGGTTGTAGCCAGGCTGATCCGGGGAGGTTTAAATACAAAAATATTTCTTGTTTCAAAAGGCGGATTCGACAGCCATAATAACCAGGGCGGCGCAGAAGGGAGCCATGCAAATAATTTGGCTGATATCGCAAATTCCGTTCAGGCTTTTTACTCCGATTTGTCGGCAGACAACCAGCAAAACCGGGCTCTCACTATGACATTTTCCGAATTCGGGCGTACCCTGAATGAAAATTCATCCAGTGGAACGGATCACGGCTCTTCAGCCCCTGTTATGATATTCGGGCCTGTAAACGGAGGCGAATATGGCGAACAGTCAGATCTCGTGAATCTCGACAGGTCAGGTGACCCTGTATTCAGTACAGACTACCGTTCCATTTACTCAACAATTCTTGAACGTTGGTTTGAATTGCCCGAAAGTGATAACATCCTGAACGGTTCATTCAGTGAACTGGATTTTATACCTGAATCCGTTGCAACGAGCACTGAAACAAACGGAACGATTGCACGGAAGTTCAAACTGAATCAAAATTATCCGAATCCATTCAATCCTTCAACGGTTATTTCATTTACCCTTCCGGAGACATCTCCTGTCGAATTAAATATTTATGACATAACGGGCAGAAAGGTTCGAACACTGTTGAATCAAACTTTACCGGCCGGAGAGCAGAATATAAATTTTGACGCCTCTTCCCTGCCAAGCGGAATCTACATTTATCGAATCATTACGCCATCGGCTACACTTTCACGCAAAATGACATTAATCAAATAAAAAATGATGGAAATTAATTTCAAATTTTGGCCTTCCGTACTTCCTGTTCTTATAGTTTTATTGATGACTGCGGGATGTGATCTCGTAGATAATATCACAGGTAAAGATAATAACGATGAATCCATTCAAAGCATACACCCTGTTTTAGTAAATGGATCATGGGGTTTTATCGACAGTTCAGGTAAAGTTGTTACCGGGGCATCTTTTGATGAAGCAAGAGATGCATCTGGAGGAATGGCTCCCGTTAGAATCGGAAGTTTATGGGGATATGTGGATGCTGCATCAGGAACAATTACTGTAGAACAGCAATTTAACAGTGCCGGCAGCTTTGAGAATGGCCTGGCCCCTGTTCAAAGAGCCGGCCAGCTTTTCGGATATATCAATAAACAAGGTGAACAAGCTATTGAAGAAAAATTTGATTTCGCTGCCTCATTTTCAGAAGGAGCAGCAGCCGTACGCTTAGATGGTCTGTGGGGGTATATCAAAACAGACGGTACATTTCTGGTTGAGCCCAAATATAGTAATGCCCGATTATTTTCAGGGGGGCTGGCTGCGGTTGAAACATTTGAAGGCTGGGTATACATCGACAGATCAGGGAATGAGGTGATTAAACCTACCTTCCAGATTGCATCTGCCAAAGAATTTACAGAAGGGCTTGCCCCGGTCGAAACATCTGAAGGATGGGGATATATCAACAGTGAAGGAACTGTTGTGATCACACCTAAATACAGTGACGCAGGAAACTTTTCGCAGGGAAGAGCATGGATCCGTGAAGGAGATTTTTTTGGGTTTATTGATAAATCCGAAAAAAAGGTAATTGAACCCCAATTTTCGCAGGTAAAATCATTTTCGGAAGACCTGGCACCTGTAAGACTTAATAATAACTGGTTTTATATCAACAGAAATTCAAACCTGATCACAATAACTGAACCACATTCACAAGCCGAAACATTCAAAAACGGTATTGCCAGGGTAGTTCTTGGCAGCGGTGACAACACCCGGTTCGGGTACATTAATCGTAAAGGTGAATATGTCTGGTTTCCATCCAAATAAATTTTATTAAAAATGAAAAATTCAATATTTCTGATAATCGCTTCTTTTTTAGTTTTAACTTCTTGTGAAATGGTCGATTCGATTGGAGGGAAAAATAATGATAACCGTGTGGAACTCTACCCTGTTCAGATTGAAGGGGAATGGGGCTACATAAACAAAGACGGTAAGGTAGTGATTGAACCGTCATTCCAAAATGCTTCTTTCTTTTTTGACGGACTTGCAGCGGTAAGAGAATCTAACAGGAGAAAATACATCAACAAAAACGGAGACGTTGTTATTGAAGGGAATTTTTCAAGCACCGGTAATTTCTCCGAAGGTAAAGCTGCTGTTCAGTTTGACGGGCGCTGGGGATATATCAATAAATCGGGTAGTTTTATCATAAATCCGAAATACAGAAGCGCGCACTCATTTTCAGATGGCAGGGCTTTTGTGAGAAGTATAGATTTCCGGGACTATTTTTACATTAATGGCGAGGGAATCAAACTGGAAAATCCCAACCTTCCCGATGATTTTGATTTTATTGATGAAAATGAATTCCGTGATGGACTTGCGCTCGTACGAAATGATGACAATTTCGGTTATATCAACAGAGATGGTAACACTGTAATTGATTTCAAATATTCTGAAGCCCGTCCCTTTTCCGAAAAATTGGCTGCAGTGAAAATAAGCGATAAGTGGGGTTACATCGACAGGAGCGAAAATGTAAAATTATCGCCCCAGTATATCAGTGCCGGTGATTTTGGAAACGGACTGGCACCTGCAAGAAGAAATTCAAATCAATTCGGCTACATCGATAAAAACGGTTCGTTTGTGATTGACGAACAGTTTGATGAAGCTTTGCCCTTCCGGGAAGATCGCGCCGCCGTATTTTTAAATGGTAAGTGGACATTCATCGATAAGTCCGGGAATCAGATCCGGAGTCCCGAGTTTGATGAGGTTGAACCTTTCATTAACGGTCTGGCAAAGGTAACGATTCGTATTCCAAATGAAATGGATGATGATTTTACTGAGAAGACCGGGTATATAGATAAAAACGGCCGTTTCGTCTGGTTTCCTACAAATTAATTAATTCAATTCTGATTTTATAAACAGACGAGCCGGACTATCCGGATTCAATTCCGGCAAAGTGGGTTGCATGAAAATTTAGCATTTAGAAAGGATATCTTTTTTATTTTTCATTCTTTATAACTACTTTTTTAGTTATATGGTTTGGAAAATTATTTTGATACAATTTTTCTTTTTACTTCTCACTTTTTGGGACTTGCCGGCTCAACATATTTCCGGTAAAATCTTGAGTATCGATAATACTACACTTCCGGTTGCTCATCTGAAACTCTCATCCTATAAAGATATCCAGAAGTTTTCTGATACTACTATTAAAACCGACAAATCTGGCCACTTCGAAATTCCGTTACCCGAACCTGGGCTTTATGAAATCAAGATTTTCGGTGTGATGCATAAATCCATCACTTTTCCCCTTTTAATAGCCAACCAGGAGAAGATGGAGTTCAACATTTTTCTTGAGCCTGAACCATATAAATCCGGACGATATTTCGACAGAGAGGAATATCTGAATTGGATCCGGGTCTATGGCAATTTTAATCAGTACAGCTATGAGAATGGTCTCCAATTCGATTATCATCCCGACGGGAGCATAAGTGCACTGATAGAGAGTGAGCGGGATACCATTCGTTATATGATCCGCGGGCTAACAAATGGCCCCGGCGTATTGCCCGGAGATGATAACTATGTACTAAATTCGGATGGTCATTATGAAGGTCTCATTGTAAATGATAGCGGTGCTGTTCATTTGAAGTATGATCCGAACGCCGATTGGCCTTATAAAGCAACATATAAAAATTTCAGTGGTTTGTCGGTTTTTCTATACAGAGGATATCTGAGCTTTCAAAATGAATCGGATACCCTTTGGGTCAGGGGTCCATCGATGACTGATGGCAGATTTTCACTATCTCAGTTTGGAATCATCAGAAATGAACAGGAAAAGCATCAGGAGGCGAACAGAAAATATAGTGGAATTGGCAGTTACTTTGAGCAAATGAAGAAGGATATAAAAAATGGCCTGTATGAACTTGAAAAGCTTATCCCTAAAGAAACCGATAAGCAAAAAAGGTCGGTTTTACTTTTGGCATACACCGGTATGGCTACAAGATGGCATCAAAACCAGGAGCAATACAGCAGGTTCTTAAACTCTGATGGCTTCGAAGAAGTAGAAATCAATGACAAAATTCTTTCAAAAGTGATTCAGGAGGTCACCCCGGTTCATCCGATGTGGTCAGTGAATCAACAAATGCCTATAAAAATTCTTGAACAAACTAATTTCAGTAAGAGAGCCGAAGTCATTGACTATTTTACCAATATGGCAAGATATCATGATGACACTGGATTATCAGGCGTGGTAATTATGAAATTGTTAGAGATAGAGACAAGCAGGATGAACGTTAACAAAGATGCAATACTCTCATTATACGAGCTTATATTGGAGCGCTATGGAGATTACAACCTTGCAAGAAAAGCAAGAGAGAAAATTGAAGAATCAGAACTATTTATTGAATAGGTAAATACCTGAATTAGCCAAATTTACCGGTTGATTGTATCTCAATACCCTTTACGTGTCACATACTCAAAAATAGCTTCCGTGGCAGCTGCCGAATAGCTGGATTTATGGTCGTCGGCAAAATCTCTAAGCCGGTTTGTAACATTCTCTTCAATATAGTAGCTTACTATTTTCTTCTGAGGTTTTACATGATTATTTTTCTCATCAGCTTTAGAATTGCTCTCTAATTGACGTGATGATCTTTCTGTATCATCCGTTTCAATAACAGAATTGTAGTCGGGAATAAAATCAAAGTTTGAATTTCCTATTACATTGTATCCTAAAGGCGAATGCCCTAAACTTTTTCTATTCGACATAATCAGTATCCGTTCCGTATTTCTTTAGCTAATGCAAAATAATCCTGTGCGCCGTTGCTGCTGCCGTCATATTCAAATATGGTTTTATGATGGCTTGGAGCCTCTGCAAGTGCCACATTATCACGGATCACTGTTCCATACACTTTGGCACCAAAGTAATCCCGGATATGTCCGACAACTTCACGGTTAAGGTTTTTACGATGATCATACAGCGTACAAACTATTCCCTCCACTTTCAAATTTTTATTGAGCCGTTTTTGTACCACTTTAATCAGGTCCATCAACTTTGACAACCCGTGTAAAGCCAGGTATTCGGACTGCAATACAATCACAATTTCATTCACAGCGGTAAAAGCATTTAGAGTAAGTAAGCCAAGGTTAGGCGGGCAATCTACGAGTATAAAATCATAATCCTGCTGAACATGTACTAGAGCATCTCTAAGAAGGCATTCACGAGCAGGTTCATTAACCAATTCCATTTCAGCACCGGATAACTCTATTGATGAAGGAAGAATTTCAAATTTTTCGTGGCCGATAATTACATCCTTGATATCGGCCTCTCCTCTCAAAACATGATAGATATTCGTATTCAGTTTCTGAGAATGCATTTTTAGTGAATAGGTAAGGTTAGCCTGCGGGTCCATATCAATCAACAGTACCCTGAAACCCATTCTGCTGAGCCCGGCACCGACATTAATAGTTGTAGTTGTCTTACCTACCCCACCCTTTTGATTTGTAAACGCTATAGATCTTGTAGCCATTTTTAAATGATAATTTAATATATCCTTGCAGTATTAATAGAGATAATTATTTTTAGTGATTGTTACAAATAATATCAATTTTCTAATAAAAAAAGAATCTTCTATTAAACTCATATTAAACATATTCATTTCTTATTTTATTTAATAATCTTTCTAAGCACAGAATAAAAATAATCGACTGATTTCATGTCAAAAACTGACAATAATCTGCCGGGGATGCGCTTCTTCAGCAGAAAATTGATAAAACCACAGGATTTAAATGCGCATGGAACTCTTTTTGGAGGTTCAGTTTTAAGCTGGATTGACGAAGAGGCTGCTATTTATGTGATTTGCCAGCTCGGTAAAAGCAATATTGCAACCAAATTTATGTCGGAAATCGATTTTGTTAGTTCTGCAAAGCTCGGAGATATCATAGAAATTGGAATGGAAACCGTCCGTTTTGGAAAGACCTCCATTACTGTAAAATGTGAAGTAAGGCATAAATTCACACTTAAAACAATTATCAGGATTGATAAGATTGTATTTGTGCATCTCGATAGTGAAGGAATCCCAACCCCGCACAATATTACTGAACCAGCGAACGAATAGTTAACAACATGACTCAGAAATTTCAAAAAATAGATAAAGAGATGATCTCTGAAATGATGTATGGTGAAGAAAAATATATTCGTGAGTTTGCAGAAGCTTCTATTTCATCATTTTCTGAATTCAAAAAAAATTTCTCAGAACATCTGTTGAACAGGGACATGGAAAATCTTCGAAAAGCCGGCCATAAAATCAAACCGGCTGCACTTATGTTAAACCTGGATGGATTAATGGATTTATATGAAATGTCAAAGGAACAAATTGAAAAACAGGCCGATGTAGCAGAATTGAAAGATACTGTTTCCAGAATGAGTACGTTTTGTGAACAGGTGATTAATGATTTTGAGCAATTTTGACATTATTAAAAATGTTACTGATATGTGATGATTCTAACTAATGAATAACTGAAATTAAGATTTAAAAAAACACCTCGATATGGCTAATGATCACTCAGAAAAAGTTCTCATAGTAGAAGACAATCACGATTTGGCAAATCTTGTAAAAATTAATCTTTCAGATCAGGGTTATAAAGTAATTCACGCTGATAACGGAGTTGCCGCTCTTGAAAAATTTAGTGAGGAGAATCCCGATATTGTTATTTTGGATGTTATGCTTCCGAAACTTGACGGATTTGAAGTGTGCAAACGCATCCGGAAAGAAAGCCGGCAGATCCCTATCCTGATGCTGACTGCAAAGGCTGAAGAAGTAGACAAGGTTTTAGGCCTTGAGTTGGGTGCTGATGATTATTTGACCAAGCCATTTTCTGTCAGAGAGTTAGTGGCAAGAGTTAAAGCAATTTTTAGAAGAATCGAAGTGGATAATGAAAACCGGGATGAAATGCCTGCAAGAATTGCAATTGATGACCTTGAAATCTTTCCGGATAAAAGAAAAGTACAGCTGAGAGATGAAGCTATTGATCTGACTACCAAAGAATTTGAATTGCTATTATTATTTGCTTCCAACCCGGGAAAAGCTTACAGCCGTCAGCAACTTCTGAATCTTGTTTGGGGATATCAGTACGATGGTTACAGCCACACCGTTAATTCTCATATAAACAGGCTGAGAAGTAAAATTGAAGATGATCCCTCCCAACCCAAATATATCAGAACCGTCTGGGGTATGGGATACAGATTTTCGGACTTAAAAGAAATAAAAGAACATGCGTAGTTTCTATCTAAAACTTGCCGGTATATTTTCTCTGTTGTTAATCGTCTTTGGTTTCATTGTTGCCTATACCAGTACAGAGGCCTCATTGAATTTTGTAAAAGAAGCCACCCAGAAAAGCAATGCCAATCTTGCCAGAACGCTTGCGCAGGAATTCAGGCCTTTGCTTGTAGACAGCATTGATCATGCCGGCATAAAGGACAAAATTGAGCACCTGAGCGGCACAAATCCGCAATTTGATATTTACTTATTGAACAGGCAGGGAGTCATCAAGGGGTTTTATCCCGGTGCATTTGAAAATAAATCAGAACCAGCCCAAAAAATTGTTGACATAACACCTATCGATAAATACTTAAGTGGAGATCCTTTGCCGATTTTGGGGCAAGATCCGTTGCAGCCTGATAAAATGAAACCGTTCAGTGCCGCTCCTATCAGTATTGCTGATGCATCCGGATGTTATCTATACATAATTCTCGAAGGTCAACAATATGACCAGGCAGCAGCCCTTGTTTCTGACAGTTACATTATAAACAACAGTATCTGGCTGCTTGGCATCATTCTCCTGATTACATTGGTAATTGGCCTTTTCCTGTTTAAAATGCTTACACAACGATTACAGACGATTAAACAAACTGTTACGGCGTTTGAAAGAGGACAGTTACACAGACGAATTCCAAGACGCGGAAATGATGAATTAAGTGACCTCTCCTATTGCTTTAATCAGATGGCCGACACCATCGTACAGAATATGGAAGAGCTTAAGAAAACAGACCGTCTGAGACGGGAACTCGTTGCTAACATTTCGCATGACCTGAGAAGCCCGCTATCATCTATCCAGGGCTATCTTGAAACGATTCAGCTTAAAGGGCATAAAATCAGTAAGGAAGAATATGAAAAGTACTTTAATATTGTTCTTAAAAACACTCAAAAGCTGAACAGGCTTATAGGAGACTTGTTTGAACTATCAAAACTTGATGCCGAAGATGTAAAGCCTGAACTCGAGTATGTATCAATGGCCGAACTGGTTCAGGATCTCGTTCTGCAATTCAAGCCTATTGCCGAAGAAAAAAACATACATCTTGAGGCTGGATTTCCTAAAGAACCCTCTGCACTCGTGTATGCCGACCTGGGCCTCATGGAGCGTGCCTTATCTAATTTGATTGACAATGCCATAAAGCACACGGAACCCGGCGGCAGTGTATCAATCGTTTCTGCTAAAGATGGCAAAGATGTCGTCGTAGAGATTAAAGATAGTGGTAAAGGAATACCGGAAAAAGATATCCCCCATGTATTTGACCGGTTTTACCAGGTTGATAAAAGCCGCAGTTCCGGATCCGGTGCCGGCCTGGGATTGTCGATCGCGCAAAAGATATTACAATTGCATGGCGCCAAAGTTTCTGTAGAGAGTATGCTTAATAAAGGAACCACTTTCAAAATATTTATACCCGGCTATCCGGTGTAGAGAAGTTGCAAATACAAACACCGATCAATTCTGCAATATATTTTTTTCTAATATCGAAATAATATTTTGAATCTCATTTCATTTTTGCTCAACTTTGCTTCTCATTTAAATCAAAGCAAAAAATGAAAAAAATACTGGTAACTGGCGGAGCGGGCTATATAGGGAGTCACACAGTTCTGGAATTATTGAAAGCAGATTATGATGTTCTCGTAATCGACAATTTAAGCAACAGTAAAATAGAGGCACTTCACCGGGTTGAAAAATTAGCCGGAAAAAAACCGGAATTCAAAAAACTGGATTTACTGGATCAGGAAGGGCTGAATAATTTATTTGCTTCAAATGAAATCGAAGCTGTAATCCATTTTGCCGGTTTAAAAGCAGTAGGTGAATC
>CAYPZI010000004.1:0-68348 GCA_964415185.1 uncultured Balneolaceae bacterium
CGTTCAATTGAGAGTTTGTATATCTGCCGCCAAGCCCGCGAATAATAACGTATTTGCCATCCTCAACAGTAGCTCCTGTAATTCGTTTTACAGCAGCACCTGCATCTCCGCTTCCGGTCTGAGAAATAAACTCGGCAGAAATGGCATCAGAAAACGCAAGAGATTTTTGCCTTTCACCCAAGAGTGAGGCTTCATTATTTAGAATGGATCTTGCAGTTACAACAACTTCTTCCAGTTCCTCGGTTTTAGGTTTTAAGATAATATCAAGTTTCAAAACTTCGCCCTCAACTACTTCAACATCTTCTATGATTACGGTAGCATGGGATATGAAACTGGCTTTGAGTGTATAAATCCCGGGTACAATATTTTTAATTGTAAACCGGCCGTCAAGATCTGAAGCATCCCCCTGGCCGGTCTCTTCAATGATGACGGTTGCACCTATTAAAGGCTCACCGTTACTTTCATCAATAATTGTACCGCTAATGGAACCTGTCTGACCTTTAGAATCAGACTGCATTGCGTACAGGTTTGCGCTTGTAACCTGTAATAAAACAGTTGCTAAAATTAAGATTATATGTTTCACTTTGTGCTGATTTTTCATTCTGATTGATTGTTGATCACAAACTACATCAGATACATTTCAGCACTGTTATGCGAACGTTATATAACCTTGAATTTTATGTTACCTCAATGTTAAGACCTCTCTATAAAGCAAATTACTAACAAGTTATCCACCAAAATTATGAGGGAGTATGCAAATTCTCAGGTGGCCTTATGTCATGTCAAGAATAAAACTTCGGGTAGTGTTTAAAGGAAACCCGCAATGTTTTTCTCAATTACCTTTTAGTAGTGCCTTTCTCATCGCTTTTTTTGAAAAGAAACATTGCGGGTTTATCCGCCATTTCATGTTTGACTTAACAGTAGTGTCGTGTCAATCAAAACCTGTCAGATTTCAATCCACATTTGAACATTGACTTAACACGATTCAGTGGTTAAAAAACTGTACCCTCGCCGCCGGACTCCGATAGAGCAAAAAGCAGGCTGAAAGCCTGGTAGCAGCGAGGTTGAAGATTGTGAGGTAAGTCATCGGACCGTGTCCGGCCTTTGACGGATGAGTTAACCCTTGAATCTTCGCAAGCATACAAATATGCTTGTTTTTTCGAAAAAACTCATCCGATGACTTTTTTCCAACAACCGTACTATTAAAATTGACGCGACACTTGTTCAGGATTACACTTTCTACCGGTTTGTTTCAGAACCGTCTTTTTCTTTAGAAGGCTTTAACATAGAGCCATTCCCTGATTGAACAGATTTATCATCATCAAAAATGCCTTCCGGATAGTTGCCATGAGGGCGGTCGCCCAGAAGGTCTCGTAAGTCATGCGGGGAAAGAACTTCCCTCTCGAGAAGTGTATGGGCCATTTCTTCAAGCTTATCCTTGTGTTTTATCAGAAGGTCAAAAGTGCGCTTGTAATTCTTCTTTATAATTTTCTGTACAGCCTGGTCTATTCTCTCGGCAGTTTTTTGCGAATATTTCTTGTTGAAACCAAAGCTGTTATCCGGGCTTGACGAGTCTTTGAGGGATACATAACCCAGCTCTTCACTCATCCCGAATTCAGCTACCATGGCAAAAGCCATGTTGGTGATTCGCTCAAGGTCGTTTTGGGCTCCGGTTGAAATTCTACCAAAAATGATCTCTTCAGCCACACGCCCGCCGAGCAAGGCACAGATTTTATCGTCAAGTTCTTCTGTTGTCATGAGAAAACGGTCTTCAAGCGGAGTTTGCAGCGTATAACCAAGTGCTGCCAGTCCCCGCGGCACGATGCTTACTTTCAGAACCGGGTCCGTATGTTCGAGGTACCATCCGACAATAGCATGGCCAGACTCATGATAGGCAACAATCTTACGCTCTCTCGGGCTGATCAATTTGTTTTTCTTTTCAAGGCCCGCAACAACCCGCTCGATGGCATCCTGGAAATCAACCATCTCCACTGTATTTTTTCCTCTTCTTGCGGCAAGCAGTGCAGCTTCATTGCATAAATTCGCAAGTTCTGCGCCTGCAAAGCCCGGTGTTTGAGAGGCTAAGAGCTTCAGATCGATATCCTGGCTCAGTTTTAATTTTCTTGCGTGTACTTCAAGCACTTTCACTCTTCCGTTCAGATCCGGCTTATCCACAAGTATCTGCCGGTCGAAACGCCCTGGGCGTAACAAAGCGGAATCAAGCACATCGGGACGGTTTGTAGCCGCCATAATAATGACCCCTTTATCCGAATCAAACCCATCCATTTCGTTCAAAAGCTGGTTCAGGGTATTTTCGCGTTCGTCATTCGAGCCCATCATCATTCCTCTTCCACGGCTGCGGCCAATAGAATCAATTTCATCAATAAAAACAATACACGGAGCTTTTTCCTTTGCCTGTTTAAACAGGTCTCTTACACGGGCTGCACCAACTCCCACAAACATTTCAACAAAGTCGGAACCGCTTAATGAGAAAAATGGAGTATCCGCCTCACCGGCCGTTGCCCTCGCCAAAAGCGTTTTGCCCGTTCCGGGTGGGCCAACCAACAGAACCCCTTTAGGCAGGGACCCGCCAAGTTTGGTGAATTTTTTGGGATTTTTAAGAAACTCAACAACCTCTTCAACTTCTTCTTTTGCCTCCTCAAGTCCGGCAACATCTTTAAAAGAAACCTTGTTTTCCGACTGTTTGTCGTAAAGTGATGCTTTGTTTTTGCCAATACTGAGCACCTGTTGGCCGGGGTTCATCCGGCGGAATATAAACACCCAGAATGCTACAAGAAGAGCGATGGGGATCAGCCAGATGAGGATTCCGCTGAACCAGTCTTCCTCAATCCTAACATCATATACTACGTTATTCTCATCCAAAACAGCCCTGATTTCGTCACCCTCTAACATCGTTGTAGTAAACCGGTCGTTCTCCTGTTCACCGGTAATCTGCCAGGCTACATCAGACTGTGGCTGACGTTCAATAACGCCTTCCTGGAATGCTTTTTCCGAATACCTGCCCCGGATTTCACGGCTATTAACAATGGTGATTTCATCAACATATCCATTCTCAACATATTCCAGAAATTCACTGTACTTAAGCCTGTTGGTATTTTCACCCGGAACCATGTAAAATTGAAAGGCAATTAGTACCAGGAAGAGTACGACATAAATCCAGACAGGAAATTTCGGTTTTTTCTTGTCATTCTTCTGTTCCTGAGATGGAAAATTCGGTTTTGATTTATTACTTCGCTTTGGCATCTATAAAATTTTCAATTAAAACATAAGCACCCAAGATAATGTTTTTTACTGAAACGTGCGTTCCCTTATTAAAAACACTTAAGGCAGAATGTTGGTCTCTAACGGTTATTTTTGCTACTTATTTGATCCCTGAACAGCAGTCTCAATTTGTATCGTTTCGTCGGTTCCGCTCTTGATTAAAATCCCCTCACCAGGGGCAATGGTCTTGCCTATCACCGTTACTTCACTGAAATCTTTTTCAAACTTTTCAGCATTTTTTTTATCTGTGGTAAACATCAGCTCAAAATCCTCTCCTCCGTAAAATGCATATTTATCTACATCTTCCTGCATCTCATCTGCAATTTTCCTGGTGTTCAGTGATATGGGAACCGCAGGAGAAAAAATCTCCATCCCTATTCCGGAAGATTCACAGATTTTTTTCGCCTCACTAATCAAACCTTTTGAAATATCTATCATTGACGAGATGGTAATATCTTGTTCAGTCAATGCACGAATTACATCCAGCCTGGCGCGTGGCACAAGTTGTTTTTGGATGGCCTCCTGGTACTCACTTAAATCAGGCTGAAAATGATCCTCGCCACTCTCTTCCCATGCTTTTTTTTCTCTCATCAAAACCCTTAGGCCAGCGATTGCGCCACCGAGATCCCCCGTCACACACAGCAGATCGTTTTCATTGGCTCCATTTCTGTAAACAACTTCATCGGCTTCGATATAACCATTTACGGTGGCGGCAAGAACAAAAAGTTGTTGAGAAGCAGTAGTATCGCCTCCTATCAGCTCGATTTCATAATCCCGGCAGGCGCTCTGCACACCGCTGTAAAACTGGTCAATCATTTGTACGGAAATTTTGTTGGGCACTGCGATATCCAGCAAGATTTCGCCCGGAATGGAATTCATCGCACACACATTACTCACTGCTGTTGTAACGCACTTGTAACCCAAATGATGCAGCGGGGTGTACGTGAGATCGAAATGCACGCCTTCAAGTAGAAGGTTGGAAGATTGCAAAAGAGCTTTCCCGTTTGCAGTTTTAATTACGGATGCATCATCACCGATCCCTTTGATGGTAGATTCACGTTTTTTTCCTGATCGCTCTCTGAATATATCTAACAGAGATTCATAACCGGTTTCGTGAATAGTTTGGAATTCGTTTTTATTTTTCATTTGATAAAAAAAAAGGCACTCACACCTGGTGTCTTGTCAAGCTTGAAATGCGGATGAGACATGACATTAGTGTCATGTCAACTGTAAACCCGCAAAGTTTTATCTCGGAGTTGCTTCTATTTATCTAACGTAATGCCATTTCAGAAAAGAAACTTTGCGGGTTTCTTACGACATTTCATGCTTGACACAAAACTAGTGCGAAATGCCTTTAAAATTTAAATTATGCAGTTTATCTCACATTTCCCGTTTGGTGGAATAGTTAATTCTGAGAGTATTTGCATGGCGCAGTTCTTGTTGCACATCCGTGATAATGCCAAACTCCGAATCTTTATCCACCCGGAGGGAAACAATCAGCCTGGGTTCTTCAAGAATCTTGTCGTACATGATGTTCCGTATAGCATTGATATCGTCTACAAGAGAATCATCAATTTGTACTTTTGTATCACCCAACCGGTTAGGGCCAAGCCTTTCAGGGCCAATGTAAACATAAGTTACAAGCCTCTTCTGCTCTATTTTTTCAATATTTTCCGCATTTGTGAAATCAATCTGAACCTGGAGTTCAACTTCACGAAGCACAGTTGTTACCATAAAAAATATTAACAACATGAATACGATGTCGGGCATAGCCGACATCGGCACCTTGGTTTCGGTTTTAGATGATTTTTTTTCAAAATGTGCCATGATTAGCCCTCATCTGGTTCTGCTATTGAAATTTTCTTGGGATAGAGATCCTGTATCTCCTCCTTCTGTTCCGTATTATCCTCCAATTGAGAATATGGCACACCGAATCTGCTCATGGAAGCATCGGTCCGGAGTTCAGCATAGGCGCCCATCACTTCATCAAGCATATCAATATATACGCTGTAAGGTGTCCGCCGGTCGGTTTTGATCGACACAATAGCATCATTCGGTGATTCAGACAGATTCGGGTCATTATTAGGATTGGCAACAAAATCTTTAACACGTTGCCGCACATCATTAACCGAAACCGGTTCGTCATCCAGGAGAACCATTCCCTGTGCATTCACAAGAATTTTTAAGAGATTGCGCTCTCTTACTGGTGGTGGTTCAATATCCTCTGGTATTGGTGGAAGAACCAGCCCAATACCTGTATCCACATCTATGGTTGTTACGACCAAAAAGAAAATGAGCAGAAGGAATGCGATATCGGCTAATGACGACATCGGTATTTCTGCATCTTCTCTGCTTCTTTTTCCAATCATTATTATCAGATTTTAAAAGTTCCGCGCATTCCTGTAAGAAAGATAGATACAACCATGATTGCAATCATAACAATCATGGTAGCGATTCCGGCCCTTTCCATTCCACCGGTTATGCCATATGCAATACCGAATACTACAAATGGCACTGCCATCATTCCTACTTTTTTAAATTCAGATTTTCCCATTGCCACGCCTCGCACGCCGCCGAAAATCATGCCAATTACCCCAATTAATATCAGGCCGAGCGCAAGACCAATTGCAATTGTTTGAGCCATAATAAATTAACCTCCCGGTTATATTAAAGTTTTATCCGGTTATTATTATTTACTCTTCTGTGTCGCTTCCTGAACCTTCAGGAACGATCTGTTTACCCTGCTTCAGAAGCACAATAGAATCGATCAATGTGATAGAGCTTTCTTCCATTTCGGAAATCAGCCTGTCAATTTTAGACACGCAGTAATTGTAGGCAACCTGAAGAATAATACCGGCAAGAAGGCCGCCGGCTGTAGTTAGAAGCGCAATTTTAATACCACCGGCTACAAGGCTTGGCGAAATATCAGCTGCAGCTTCAATTGCATCAAAAGCTTCGATCATACCGACAACAGTACCAAGGAACCCGAGAAGCGGTGCAATGGCTATGAACAATGCAAGCCAAACGAGCCCACGTTCAAGAAACCCCATTTCAATGGAACCATATGTTGTGATAGCTTTTTCAGCAGCTTCAATTCCTTCGTCAGCCCGCATCAGGCCGGCTTGAAATACCGAAGCGACAGGGCCTCTTGTTTGAGAACAAAGTTCCTGTGCAGCCGGAATTCCTCCGTCCTGTAAAGCTTCCTGAACGTCAACAATAAATTTTCTTGTATTGATGTCGGCAAGATTTAACGTTATGATCCTTTCGAGAAATATAGCGAGGCCGAGTATCAAAGCGATAAGCACGGGCCACATCCAATCCCCGCCTTCATTAAATTTTTCGACGATTACATTAAAAAATCCGGCATCTGCTCCAGATTGAAGAAAAAATAGAGCGATAGATGAAATCATACCTTTACTCCGAGTTGTTTATTTTTGTTTAGGACTTTATGATTCAAAATGATAGATCATTTCATCTTAAATGTCAAAAGAGGATTTAAAAAATTTTTAAAAAATCACTTCATTCACATTTTTCAAAGTCCGGTTATTAAATTACCCTCTAAAAATGTTAAAAAACCGCACTAACTACAAATCTCATTGTTTGAATTACATTACTGCCCGGAACAGTCCGGCCATCATACTGCAAAGTACCTCTCAGAAAAGAACTGAACCTGTACGTGCTACTCAAGTTCCAGTTTAACGTCAGGCCTTGGCCCGCACCATCCGTCAACTCAAATTCACCCAAACTGGATGAAGTACCACTCACTTCCGAATTTTTAACCTGCAGTCGAAGATTGTTTTGAAGCACGTTAAAAAGAAATAGCCTTGTTGTGTTTGTAATTCCGAATATGGTAGAACGGGCCCCGGAGTTATTAAAAAAATTATCTTTCTTCCTTGTAAAAATAAAACCGGATTCATTTTCAGCCGAGCGGTTTATAAATACCCGGATACCCGGCCTGGCCGTGCGGCTGGTAATGTCGAAACCCCTGTTAACAAACCGGCTGCTCAAATTCTCATCCGTAGAATAACTGAATTCGGAGAGAATCCTCACCCTGTCACTTATCTGATAACTTCCTTCTACTTCAAAAAGGCGAACTTTTTTCTCCTCAAGGCCTGCCGACCGTTGAAACAATATGTCGTTGCCGCTAAAGCGAGCTGTCAAGTCAAGATTGTTATCATCATCCGTCCAACGTAATTCCTGCCGTAAAATCCTTTGCCCACTGATCGTCGTCTCGGAATTTCTTAACGCCGACGGATTCAGCAAATAAACTTTCTTTAGATTTGGTTCCGTGCTCGTCTCTCTGAATTCGATTGTGGAATTTAATCTCAGGCCCCGGATAAATCCTGGTAACGCATTCTCGCCTTGCTTAAACAGGTCACTGAAAATAATTCTGTTCCGAAACCTAACCTTCAGGTCAACTACAGGCAAAAGTTCATCAGCAGGAATGAACTGCCTCAGAAAACTTCCTTCATTGGGATTAACCTCGGGAAAAAATTCATCCAGTTGCTGAACACCATCTCCGTTCAGATCATCCCAGAAAAACTGGCCCAATTCCGGCCCTGCTTCAATAAATGTTTCTTGCAGCAGGGCTCTTCTCTCCGTATTGGCTTCGTAAAGCAACTCGCCTTCCAATCCGCCATTGGCAATCAGGTAATTGTTCACAGACCGCATTAGTACTCCTCGTGAACGCGGTAACTGTGATTCTCCCAGGAAAGCCTCTTCCGTATCTTTCTGCCTGAATTGCAACTGATTTTCACTTCTGAATACGGCTGAGGGTTGAAATGTAAGCCCGAATCGCTGTGTCCTGCTCACCGATTCCTTGATCAGCTGCCCGTTTTGTGCTCGTTTATTAAACCTGTAGCCGCCTCCCGCGCTAATAGAAATAGATCCGGCTGCCAGCCTGAGCCCCGGATTCAGGTCGTAAAACTCAATTGAACCGGCTAACAATGAATCATTTTCCGCCTGTTGTGTGCGATTTTCCGTTTCCCAATTTAAAAATGGTGTTATTTCAGTTTCACCGATTCTGAACAGGTACCCCGTGCTTCCGATTTGCTTGAACCATTTTCCTTTTTGGCTTACAAACCTGTCGTCACTGTTTACCCAGTTCGAGTTTATGTTTAAAAAAGGAGCTTCGGCCTCATTTGAATTAACCAGAACTTCGAATCTTTCTCCATCGAAAAAATCCCTTCGGTTTAACGCACCCCTGGCAGTGATGCTGCTGTTTTTGGAAAGTTTCCAGGATAATCGGGCTTCCGAAATCCACTCTTCTTCATCCCGGTTTGGATCTTCAATATTCCAGATTCTGTCGAATTCAACATCTCTTACACGGTCTAAAAATTCATAATTTTTACCGGTATACCTCTGTGAAAATTCAGCAGAAAATGATCCGATACTGCTTTTTAAAGAATCAATTCTGAAACCGGCAAGAAAAGCATGGTCAATATTGTCTCCGCTGTCGAGGTCTGAAAACCGGTTGCGGTCAAAATCACTAAAGCTCCATTCCCCGAAAAGTTTTATTTTTTTGGACAGATCAAAATCCGACCTTATAGACATCAGCTGCTGCTCCTGTGGAGCTTCAAGCCCGATAACAGGCTCATAACTGCCTGCACCCGGGCCTACCCATTCGAACAGAAGGCCGTTCACTGTACCCCCAACCCGCCTGTAACTTCCGTTACCCTGTCCGAAATTGGTAAAGCGAACTCTGAATACAGATGCGGAATCTCCGGGGATGTGCCTGAATATTTCGAATTGTTCTCCGTTCAGGAAAGTATCAACCCTGGCATAGAGTACATCATCCGGGTTCTCCTGGAATCCCACGGAATCTGCACCACTCACAAAGGTATCCTCTACATCATCGCCCAAGCTTCTGAGCAGATCAATATCGTTATCACTTAGAGATATCTGCGTATTGGGATTGCTGTTATCCGATTCTCTTAAAAAAGTCGCGGCAACCTTAAGCCGTCCGTTTGCCAAGCGGTCTTCGCTTCCCCCGGCAGCAATAAGAGTACGGGTAAAGTTCTGATTCAGAAACTGGTATTCAATAACGATTCTTGTTTCATCGGTAACCAGCAAATTATTTGTAAATGTGATTTCTCCAAGTGAATAATCGATAGTGTACGCATTTTCAACTCCCCTTTGTACTTCAATGCCATTGACAAAAACACGTTCTGATCCCGCAATAATCACTATAAATTCGTCATTATTATCTCCTTCCAGCCTGTATGGGCCTTGCAGCCCTTCTATCCCGTTAAACCTTTGTATCCTGAACTCACCTCTTGCTACCGACATTGCAGCCCTGTAGCTGCCAACGCCTGTCCTCGCATGAATAGCTCCCCCCTGTACCCTTCTGTTCAAAATGGCGAAATCGCTTTCGGTAAATGATACATCCACATCTCCCAGTTCAAGCTGGCCAAGTTCATTTTGCATTTGGATATAAACCCGGTCAAATTCCCTCAGATTCTGGGTACTGCCGTCAGGCTGAATAGGGGTAGATCTGTCCGTCAGAGTTGCCGTAATAGATATATCTTCTGTAATTTGGCCGTTCAGGTCGAGCCGAAGACCGCTTTCGAGTGAAAGGTCCTGGCGATTTCCAACCGTAAAACCCCTTGTAAGGCTGCCGCTTCTGTTCAGGTCAACATCACCGAACAGATCGGCAACCCCTGTAGTTTTTCTTGCTACAGTTACCGTTTCGGCGGTATCCGTACCGGCAGAACCTTCCACAGTTATTGCTTCCCTTAACCTGTATTCTTTATTCAAAAAATCGAGCAGCCGGATGTATTCTACCCTGATGGAAGGTGTTTCTTTAAGAACGGATTCGGGAAGTGAGAAATTTAATTGCCCGGTTTCTCTCGTAAAATTCCAATAAACCCGAGCAATCTCTCCGCCTGGGCCAATTACCCTAATGGAGTCTTCAACAACAAGAAAGTCCAGAAAATAGAGCGAGTCGTTGACAACCGGGCTGAATTCTTTTGTGAGTTTCCCGTTGGTCTGGGCTGTTGTAAAATCCGGAAACAATAGAAATAGCACGCCGATTATGAACCAACAAACCGGACTTTTTAACCGTATAATTCTGCTTATTTGACAAAAACCAGGGATAGTTTTCTGATTTTATTTCCGGAAATGTAGCAAATTAAAAAAGCGGAAACCACCCGTCCGGGTCATTCCCGCCTTGATTTTCCAGTAAATTTAATGAATGACAGGACAGAACCTAATTAAAACTGTCAGTCATTTTTTACAACCCAGATTTTAACTTTCGGGTTAAGGTCACCCAACAGGTCAACGGTTGCTGTATACTCACCCAGAGTCTTAATATCCTGGTCGAGAGAAATTTTCCGTTTGTCAATGACAATGCCCCTTTCTTCAAGGGCATCTGCAACCTGTTGTGTAGTAACGGTTCCGTGAATTTTTTCATCCTCGCCGACAGTTGCAGAAATGGTGATGGAGACGCTTTCAAGTTCCCTGGCAAGCTCTTTGGCTTTTTCAACTGTCAGTTCGGCTCTCAGTTCAGCCTGCCTCCGCATGTTTTCCATATGCTTGATAGCACCTTCGGTAGCCATTACCGCCTTAGACTGTGGGATCAAGTAGTTTCGCCCGTATCCGTCTTTCACATCAACGAGGTCCCCCGCAGAACCGAGGTTATCCATATCTTCTTTTAGTATAACTTTCATTTTTTACAATCGCTGTTTAACGTAAATTTTCTGATACATAAGGAATTAAAGCCATAAATCTGGCTCTCTTCACAGCTCGGGCCAACAGGCGCTGATGCTTTGCACTTGTACCTGTCACACGGCGCGGTAAAATTTTTCCCTGGTCATTGATAAAGCGGTTCAGAGTTTCTACATCCTTGTAATCGATGTACTTAAAACCGGCTCTTGTAAGCTTGCATTCTTTTGTTTTAAGATGCCCCTTCTTCGGGTGCGATGGATTTTTAATCATGTCTCCGGATATTTATATGTTAATTATCGTCATCTGATTCTTCGGCCTCTTCAACCTCATCAAAAATGGAGGGTGCCTGGCCTTTTCTTTTCAACTCAAGGTACTGTTTCATTTTCGAATCGTATTTCAAAGTGAGATAGCGCATGATATCGTCATGAATTCTCAATGTGCGCTCGAGTTTCTCAATCAGGTCAGCGGGAGCCTCAAAATACATGTTTACGTAGTACCCGTTGTTTTTTCCATCGATCTCGTAGGCAAACTTTCTTAAGCCCCATTCGTCTACTTCGTCAATCGTGCCACCGTTTGAAGTGACCTGTTCGTTCACGTAGTCGACAATTTCTTTAAACTTGTCGTCCTCAAGAACAGGATTTACAATGTATGTTAATTCGTAGAATTGATTTTGCATCTTTTTTATCTTTGGTTGTTTTCATTTGAAAACAGTCGTTCTGTGATATTTTCACGAACAACAGAATTTATGAAGATAAAACTTTTCTGCTTCGCTTACAATCCGATTTTTTGATTGTATTATATTATCTGAGAGCTCAGGGCAGTGCAGAAGCGGTATAAGTACCCTGGTAAAAGCTGTTTATGAGATCAAGGAGGCCGTTATAATTTAAAACCGGTTCTACGCCATAATAAATTGTAGCAATGCAGAGAATAATGAGTGAATATTTGAATATCAAACCGGGAGACTTCATCTCATATTCTTTATGAGCTTCCTTAAAATAGAGATATACCATAACTCTTAAGTAGTAGTATACACTTGCCGCACTTGCAAGAACACCGATTACAGCCAGTGTGATAAGCCCTGCATTAACGGCTGCGGCAAATACGTAATATTTACCCAGGAAACCGACAAAGGGTGGGATACCTGCAAGTGAAAAAAGAAATATTGACAATAAAACGCCCATTACCGGTTGCCTGAATCCCAGTCCGGCATAATTGTTTATATGCGTAAAATCCAGGTTTCTGTTATGTTCATAATAGGCAATTACACCAAAGGCTCCCACATTCATAAGCGTGTAAGCGAACAGATAATAGAGCATTCCGGAATACCCTTCTGCCGTGCCGGCTGCCAGACCCACAAGGAGGTAACCGGCATGAGCTATGCTCGAATATGCAAGCATTCTCTTCACATTATCCTGTACAAGTGCAATCAGGTTACCTATAATCATTGTTATGATGGCAATAACTTCAATAATGCCCAGCCATTCTCCGGTACCGGTTGCAGGTAGCATTTTACTAACCACTATGATAAAAGCAATAAACGTTGCCGCTTTTGAGGCTGTTGCCATATAGGCTGTCATGGTAGTGGGAGCACCCTGGTAAACATCGGGCGTCCACATATGGAAAGGTACTGCTGAAATCTTGAAGAAAAAGCCAACCAGCAAAAGGGCCGACCCTGCAATAAAAAGCAGCGAAACTTCAGCGGATGCTGCAATTTCAGGCAAATACATGGATCCGGTTGCACCATAGATCAGGGCAATGCCGTACAGAAGAAATCCTGTTGAAAAGCCGCCAAGCAGAGCATATTTCAGTGCTGCCTCGGCCCCTGTTTTTTCGTCCTTAATCAAACCGGTAATCACATACAATGCAATCGACATGGTTTCAAGGCTGATAAAAAGCGTGATCAGGCTATTGGTGGAAGCCAGCCCGAGCATTCCGGTTGTGGCAAATAATACCATGGCATAAATTTCATTTACATGGTGATCAATGCTGTCGAGATAATCTTTTGACAACGCCACACAAAAAATAGTTGCAAGCAGTATAACCAGCGAACCAAATGCAGAAACTCCGCCGTACGCAACCATCCCGCTGAATGATTCTCCTGCCGGAACAAATAAATCACGAATGGCAAAAATAAATGCCAAACCAAGTATTCCAATTGTAAAAGAGTATGAGAATGTAACAGTTTTCTTAAACGCTTCGGCAATTAAAATCCCAAGTCCACCCAGGGCGACAATCAAGCCGGGTATAAATGTTGATAAATCACTTAAATAATCCATATATCAAAAAATATCGTAAATAGAGTCGATGGCCTTGGCCAGTTTAATATCTTTTTCCGTTACCTTGTCGCCGGCATCATGAGTATTTAAAGAAATGGAGACCGAATTATAGACATTGAAGAGCTGCGGATGATGCACTTGTTCTTCGGCTTCAAAGCCTACCCTTACAATAAACATTAATGCAGTTTTAAAATCTTTAAACTGAAAATCCTTTTTAATCAGATCATCCTCAAATTCCCAATTATCCAGAGATTTCAATTCTTTTTCTATTTCATTTTTCTCAAGTGGTGCCATAAATATAAATTTAGTTTTCTTTTTGAGCGATTATCGGTTCTGATGAAATGCCTTGATCAATATCATAAAGTTTTGCAGTCCAGTCAGGCAATTCTTCTGCCCGTACCTCGCGAATCACTGCCATTCCCTTTTGTTCCGATCCTTCAATAAAATTGATTACCCACCCCTCGGAATAGTCGGTGAAGTCAACCGGCCGTATTCCTATCCAAACCATAAATATAACAAGAGGTATAAGCAGGCCGGCTTCCCGCAGCGACAAATCTTTCAAATTCATGTTTTCTTCATGTTTCACCGGGCCGAACATCACTCTTTGATACATCCAGAGCATATAAACAGCTGCAAGTATCACCCCGGTTGCTGCAAGTACGGCATAAACCTTTTTGTCATACAGCTCAGAAACAAAACTGCCATTCAGAATCAGGAATTCACCTATAAAACCGTTCAGGCCAGGCAAACCGATAGATGCCAAAGTTGAAATCATAAACATAACAGCAAAAACAGGCATAATTTTGGCAATTCCCCCGAAATCCTTAATCAACCGTGTATGGCGCCGGTCATAAATCATTCCCACTATAAGAAAGAGGGCGCCGGTCGAAAGGCCATGATTCACCATTTGAATAATGGCACCCTGCATTGCAATTGTATTAAAAGCAAAAATCCCGAGTACAACAAATCCGAGGTGGCTTACCGAAGAATAAGCTACAAGCTTTTTCACATCTTTCTGAACCATTGCAACAAGGGCTCCGTAAATAATCCCGATAATAGCGAGAACAGCGAACCAGGGGGCAAATTCCATGAAGGCATTTGGAAAAACCGGCAGACAAACTCTTACCAGGCCGTATGTACCCATTTTAAGCATAATTGCCGCCAGCACAACTGAGCCTGCCGTTGGCGCTTCCGTATGAGCGTAGGGCAGCCAGGTATGAAATGGAAAGAGAGGAACCTTAATACAGAAAGCAAGGGCAAAAGCCAGGAACATGTATGTCTGTTCGACCAGCCCGATTGTATATTCGGGGCCTGAAATAAACCTCCAGTCTGCGGTGAACGAGTACAATTCGTGAACTGCACCTGCATGATAGCCAAGGTAAATAAGTGCCACAAGCATGATCAGCGAACCGGTGAGGGTATAGATAAAAAACTTGATGGTTGCACGGATCCTGTCAACACCTCCCCAGATTCCGATCAAAAAGTACATTGGAATCAGCGAAAGTTCGAAGAAAACATAAAATACAAAGAGGTCAAGTGCTGCAAAAACGCCAAGAGAAGCTGTTTGGAGCAAAAGCAGCATGGAATAATATCCTTTACGGTGCTTTTTGATAGATTTCCAGGATGATAAAATAACAATCGGCCCGAACAGTGTAGTCAGCATAAAAAGCAGGATACTCAGGCCGTCCAGCCCAACAAGATATTTAATATCCAAACCCTCAAGAGCAGGTGCCCCTTCAGTTAAAAATTGCGGAACATGGGATAAACTGATATCAAAGCCCAGTAAAAGAGGAATCGAGAGGAAAAAAGTAATGGATGTTACAACAAGGCTTACCCACTTGGCTGCATCGTCATTTTTTAAAAGAAGAATACCGGCTATACCGGCCAGCGGGAAATAAATAACAATATTCAGAAGTATATCCATAAAAATATCTGATTCAGAATCTTTTTAAAAAAGCATCAGGGTTAATACAAGTAAAACTCCGATCAACAAGATCAAAGCATAGTTTGAGACAATGCCGGTTTGAATATACCGGAGTAAGCTTCCAAACAAACGCACTGTGCCGGCTATCATGTTTACAGTTCCGTCAACAATTTTCATATCGAAAACTGCAAGTACTTTATCGGATATTCTAACCGTCGGATTTATGATTACAGCCTGGTACAATTCATCGAGTTTGTATTTTTCACTCCAAACTGTGTAAAGCTCACCAAAACGGCCTGAAAGCCTTGCATCGGATTCTTCAAGCTGATCGCCGGCGTACATTTTATAGGATACCCATGTTCCTCCAAGGGCAACCACTATGGATATCGACATTAAACCCCATTCCGCCGCATGCGAAAGAACAACGGAGTAATCAGCGGCAATGGCATAAAGCCAATCGTGCAGCAGGTTGATGTGAGCCTCACTTCCGGTAAACGTTTCGGCAACGAAATTGGGAACACCGATAAACCCGCCAATAACCGATAAAATACCAAGCGTCCACAACGGAATAGTCATAGTGGCAGGGCTTTCATGAAGATGGTTTTCAGCACCGGCTGCTTCCTTGATTTTATCCGGCAGTTTAAATGAACCGTGAAAAGTTCCGATTGTCAGGCGGAACATATAAAACGCTGTCAGGAAAGCGGTAATCATGCCAACACCCCACAAAATGATATAAAGCGATCCCGCAAACTCACCAAATCCTGCATTGAAGGTATGCATTAAAATTTCATCTTTGGAGAAAAAACCTGCCAGCGGAGGAATTCCGGCAATGGCAATGGTTGCCAGTAAAAATGTTTTGTAGGTTGAAGGCATATATTCTTTGAGCCCGCCCATAAAGCGCATATCCTGGGGATCAAAATGGACATCCTTGCCTTCCCCATGCAATCCGTGCTCCACATGTTCCATGGCATGAATTACAGATCCCGATCCGAGAAACAGGCACGCTTTAAAAAATGCATGGGTTACCACATGGAAAATGGCGGCAGTAAAAGCACCGGAGCCAAGTGCCAGGAACATAAACCCAAGCTGTGAAACAGTTGAGTAGGCAAGAACTCTTTTTATGTCATATTGCGTAAGGGCAATTGTTGCAGCCACTAATGCGGTGAGAGCACCAACTACTGCCACAATTAGCATCAATTCCGGTGAAGCCACATACAAGGGAGAAAGCCGTGTAATAAGATAAATTCCCGACGTTACCATTGTGGCCGCATGAATAAGGGCAGATACCGAAGTGGGCCCTGCCATGGCGTCGGGGAGCCAGACAAACAACGGAATTTGTGCGCTTTTGCCGGTCGCGCCAATCAGCATCAGCAAACCGACCCAAAAAATATCATTGGAAGAAAACTGTTCCAGGTTTCCCAAAATCGCATCGAAGTTTAAGCTTCCAACCGTATCAAAAATCATGAATATGGCCACCAGGAAAGCAAAGTCACCAACCCTGTTGTAGATAAATGCCTTTTTTGCCGCATCCGATTTGGCCATATCCGCATACCAAAATCCGATCAGCAGATAAGAACAGAGCCCGACCCCTTCCCAGCCAAGAAACAGGAGAAGGATATTATTGCCAAGCACCAGGTTCAGCATAGCAAAAATGAACAGGTTCATGTAGGCAAAGAATTTCCAGTAACCCTCATCGTGCCCCATGTATCCAACCGAATAGAGATGAATCAGCGCCCCGACTCCCGTTACAACAAGTGTCATTACAAGAGACAGCTCATCAATACGATATGCAATATCCACAGAAAATGCTCCCGTATCTATCCAGGTAAAGAGCTTGGCTACAAGAGCCTCGGAACCGGCTGTAAAATTCAAAAAGAGGCTTAATGTGATCAGAAAAGGAACAAAAACGGCAAAATTTGCAATAAAGCCGATAAACGCTTTTTTCGACCTGTAGGCGGGTGAGACCAGGCCAAAAATGCCGTTCATTAAAAAACCCAGTAGAGGCAACCCGATAATCAGGCTAACAAGCGTTGTAACTGAATCCATTCAACAAAGATAAATTTAATATAGCTGCTATGCTATAGCTATGTAGAGTTTACATGGTTTATTAATTTGGAAAGATACAAAATTCTGTTTGAAGATAAACCGCCGCATTTGATTACTTAAAAGTTTTTTAAAATTAATACAGTTTCAAATTGCAATAATTATATCTTTTTTAATATGTTTCCGCTTCAAATTTTAAATTAGCAGATATGGGCAGAATCTCATTTATTAGTCTCGGGCTTTCATTTGTTTCCCTTATGATCTTTTGGCTGGTCATGAGCGGCTTGTATGATGTAATCCATATCAGCTATGGCATTATTTCTGTAATTACAGTTTTGGCAATAAATTACAGGATAAAGAGTCATCGTTTTTTTGAAGATGAAATTGATGACCTTCTGCATCTCAGGTTTCTAAAAGTTGCTACTTACATACCTTGGATGTTTATTCAGATACTGAAATCGGGTTTTCATGTAGCATGGATAATTATAACGGGTAAAAAAGTGTTTCCCTCTGTGGTTGAATTCAATGCGGATTTGCCAAGTGCCCATGCAAAAATGATTTTGGGCAACTCAATCACCCTCACACCGGGTACCCTCACTATCGATATCAAAGGAGACAAGTTTATTGTGCATGCCTTCTCTGATAATTCGTTTGAAAGTATTATTAATGATGAAATGCCTAAAAAAGTTTTGGGGCTTTTTGAAAAAAGTGACCGGAAAATTGTCACTAATGTTATTATCAAAAAAAAATAAGTTCGGCTTCATATTCTAAAAAAACAGAATGGAAACATTTTTTCTCTACGCATCGGTTCTTTTAACAGTGATTATTGCCGTACCTCTGATCAGGGTGCTTAAGGGGCCTACTGTTTTTGACCGAATACTTGGCGCAAATGCCATTGCCACCAAAACCATTGTTTTAATCTGCCTGGTAGGATACATATACGGAAGAATTGACATGTTCCTGGATATAACACTTGCATATGCCGTACTTGGATTTTTGGGTGTGCTGGCTATTGCTAAATACGTTTCCAGTGAGAATGACAGCGAAACAGATAAATTATAACTGAATGACTATCCAGTACATTTTAAGCGGCCTGATGATTTTACTTGGCATTTTTTTCATGCTTGTTGGAAGTATTGGCATAGTCAGGCTTCCCGATTTCTATACACGCACTCATGCAATCAGTAAAAGCGATGCTTTGGGGGTTATGTTTGTAATTGGCGGCCTTGTAATTTTTGAAGGTTTTACGCTGAACAGCCTCAAACTTGTTTTTATAATCCTTTTCATTTTCCTGGCTAACCCGATTGGCTCACATGCCATTGCAAGAGCGGCTATGAAAAGCGGGCTTGAACCCCTGCTGGATGATGACAAACATAACGTGGAAGAGAAATGATCTGGGAACTCGAACTTGTACTTTACATTTTTTTATTGCTCGCAGCTATCGTGGCTTTGCAAGTGAAGGATCTGTTGGTCGCCGTAGTTATGCTGACTATATTCAGCTTTTCAATGGCCCTTTTATTTGTGACAATGGGAGCTGTTGATGTAGGTTTTACTGAAGCCGTAGTAGGAGCCGGAATAACCGGTATACTGTTTGTTGTTGCAATTTATCAAACTCAAAAAAAATCAAAAGATTGAAAGCACTTAAGTTTTTAATATTGGCCGGCTTTGTTTTTGTGATGATTTTCGCATCACTCGACCTGCCTTACCGGGGAGATCCCGATAACCGCATGCATTCGGAAGAAAGTATCACAAATTCGGAAGTAGCAGGAAATTATTACATCCAAAATGCATATAAGGATACCAAAACTCCCAACATGGTTACGGTAATTTTAGGTGATTATCGAAGTGTGGATACTCTCGGAGAACAGGTTGTCATTTTTACCGCTGGCCTGATAACATTACTGATTTTAAGAAAATCAAAACGACAATGAGAAGACAATTTCAATCCCCTATTGTTCTTCTGGGTTCACGGCTATTGAGTCCTTATATCATGCTGTTCGGACTCTATGTGATTTTTCACGGGCATTACAGTCCAGGCGGAGGATTTCAGGGCGGAGCATTATTAGCAGCTTCTGTACTTCTCATCCGGCTATCAGGTGGCGGCAACATTGCAGAACTACAAATTCGTGAATTTGCGACAACACCTATGGCAGTCATCGGAGTCCTGATTTACTTTGGCACCGGTTTAACATCCTTGTTAATGGGAGCCTATTTTCTTGACTATGAGGCACTGCCAATTCCCGGGCTTTCACCTGAAATGCTGCGTAATACCGGAATACTCATTATCGAAGTCGGTATCGGGGTTGCTGTCATGGCAATATTGGTAATGATTTTTGACAATATGGCAAGAGGTGAAGACTATGCTTGAATTTTTTACGGGGCATTATGCCTACTGGTTTACCATTCTTTTGATTGCTACCGGGCTGTATGGAATTCTGTTTAAAAAAAATCTCGTAAAGAAACTGATTGGATTATCAATTCTCCAGGCATCCGTCATTCTCTTTTTTGTCAGTATTGCATCCAAGTGGAATGCGACCGTTCCGGTTAAAGCCGACGCCTTCCCTGTTGACGTTGTAGCCAACTATATCAATCCGCTCCCGCACACACTTATGCTAACGGCTATTGTGGTAGGAGTGGCAACCCAGGGTGTGGCTTTTGCCCTGCTGATTGCTATCTACAACCGCTATAAAACCCTTGATGAACAGGAACTGTTAGACAAGATTCAATGATCGAATCCCAAATACCTGCTTTAATTCCCGTTACTTTTTTAGGTTTTGCCATCCTGATCCCAATATTGGGAATCTGGAGGGAAAAAATAAGTTATCATCTCGCCGTTGCAGGAAGCGGTATCGCATCAATTTTTTCGTTGTACGGTTTTTTCCATTTCCTGAATAGTGAACCGCTGCGATACTTTTTTGGCGGATGGGAGCCGCCCGTCGGTATCGAATTCGTTTATGACGGTTTGTCCTCCTTCTTTGTTCTTGTAATCAATACCGTGGCTTTCCTGGTTCTTATCCATTCAAGGCATATTGGTGATGCTGAATTCCCCGGAAAAAAAATGCCGTTTTATTCACTTTCCATGCTGATGATGCTCGGCTTTAACGGGATGCTGCTTACCGGCGACCTTTTTAATCTCTATGTTTTTCTTGAGATATCATCACTGTCAAGTTATGCCCTGATTGCAATCGGTCAGAAGCAGGCTCCTTTTTCTGCCTACAGATACCTGATCATCGGCACAGTGGGCGGTTCATTTTATCTTCTTGGCGTAGGCTTTCTGTACACGATAACCGGTACGCTGAATATAATTGATATGACAGCAATGCTGCCCTCTTTTTATACAAATTCGGCAGTTGTTACCGCTTTGATATTAATGGTTATCGGCATTGGCGTAAAAGCCGCTCTGTTCCCTCTTCATGGCTGGCTGCCCGATTCCTACACCAATGCATCCTCAACTTCTACGGCACTGATTGCGCCCGTTGGCACCAAAGTGGCAGCTTACATATTGATCCGGATTCTGCTCTACCTGTTTGGTGCAGATTTTGCCGATGCTGTTATCCCGGTAACAACCATCGTAGGTGTTCTCGCCTGTGCAGGCATTTTGTACGGCTCCATCATGGCCATCGGACAAACCGAAATGAAACGGATGCTTGCCTACAGCAGTGTCTCTCAAATCGGCTACATCATTATGGGATTGAGCCTTGCCAACCCGCTAGGCTATGCGGGTGCATTGCTTCACGTTCTGAACCATGCCGTAATGAAAGCCTGCCTGTTTCTTGTTGCAGGTAACCTGCGGCTGAAAGAAGGCCATTCGGATATCAGCAAGTTCGATGATACCTACAGAAAAAAATATCCGGGTACCATGCTCGCATTTTCAACAGCAGCTATATCCATGGTCGGCCTTCCCCCACTTGCTGGTTTTTTCAGCAAGTGGTACCTGGCACTCGGAACCATTGAAAACGAAAACTGGCTTTTCCTGAGTGTGATTCTGATCAGTTCACTGTTAAATGCCGTATACTTTTTCAGAATTTTGGAAAAGGTTTATATGAAAAAACCGGAGGAAGCGGCCGTTCCGTCAGACGCTGAGATATTCGTACAAAATAGTGAAGTCTCGGGCAGCATGATGGCACCCACAACGATTTTGGCGATTTCTCTCTTTGTCATCGGATTTGCCAATGCCGCAATCGTGGCATCATTTTTAACCTTTTTCCCTTTTTAACCTAATGACATTTTTATAATCACAGAATTGATGGATTTAATGTACGCACCTTTATATGCCATTTTGGTTTCGCTGTTTGCAGTTCCGCTGATACTGCTCAGCTCGGGCAAACCTAATCTCAGGGAATTCTGGACAATCCTTGCATCTGCCATTAAATTCATACTTGTACTGACCCTGCTGCCGGCAGCCGTTGGCGGAAATACCGTTGAACTCAATCTTTTCCAGATTGCGCCCGGCATCCCCTTCTTGCTAAAAGCCGATCCATTTGGCGTCTTTTTTGCTATTATTGCTTCAGGTTTGTGGATATTCACCTCTTTTTACTCTATTGGATATGTAAGAGGAGCCGGCGAGAAAAAACAGACACGATATTTTGCAAGCTTTGCCGTCTGTCTTTCAGCAACAATTGGCGTTGCTTTTTCAGGTAACCTTCTGACATTTATCATCTTTTACGAAATTCTTACGCTGGCCACCTATCCCCTTGTAATTCATAAGGAGACGGCCAAGGCAATTAACGCAGGCCGGAAATATCTTGCTTACACTCTTACAGCGGGCCTTTTGCTCATTGCAGCAGCCGGGATAACATGGTATTATACCGGTACGCTTGAATTCATTCCCGGTGGAGTATTTGGTGATATTGAGCTGGCACAACCTGTCATGATCTCAATTTTTCTGCTGTTTCTCGGCGGTGTTGGTGTCAAGGCAGGTATTATGCCGCTGCACAGTTGGCTGCCTTCGGCTATGGCAGCCCCAACGCCTGTGAGCGCACTTCTTCATGCCGTAGCCGTGGTAAAATCAGGGGTTTTCGGTGTGATTCGTGTAATCGGTTTTGTTTTTGGAACCGAAACCATGGGTACATTTGGCTTAAATGAAATTCTGATGGTACTTGCCGGCATTACCATTATTGTTGCTTCGCTCCTTGCTTTTGCTCAGGACAACCTGAAGCGGCGGCTTGCGTATTCAACAGTCGGCCATCTTTCATATATCGTTTTGGGGGCAGCACTTTTAACGCCGATAGGAATGACCGGAAGCATCATGCATATTGCCGCCCATGCCACGATGAAGATTACGCTCTTTTTCTGTGCAGGTGCCATTTATGTAAACCTGCACAAAGAAAATATCAGCGACCTGAACGGAATTGCCAAGGCCATGCCATGGACTATGGCCGCCTTTGTCATCGGCTCCATGGGGCTTGCCGGTATTCCTCCCGTTAATGGTTTTGTAAGCAAATGGTACCTGGCTCTGGGTTCTCTTGAAGGCGATATGATGATACCTGTCCTGGTTCTTGTGATCAGCGGCCTTTTGAATGTGGGATACTTCTTCCCGATTATACAAAGAGCTTATTTCAGAAAAGGCGATGAATCGGTTGCCGCTCACGGGGAGGCTTCACCTTTTATGGTAGTACCCATCATGGCTACGGCTGTTTTGTCTGTGATTTTCGGAATTTTTCCGGATCTCTTTTTTCATTTTTATGAAATTGCAGGTGCTGTAGCTCAAACATTATTTAACGGAGGATGAAATTATGAAAACCTGGCACTGGATTGCCCTCGGGGTAATCACATTGATTTCACTGATACTTGAATTTACGGTCCTTGCAGATTATGACAAGCATTGGTGGGATGCCATTCCTGCATTTTATATAATATGGGGATTTATAAGCTGTGTTTTAATTATATACGTATCAAAATGGATTGGAAAACTATTCCTGTTCAGAAGTGAATCTTATTATGATAACTGAATTATTATATTTTCCGGCTTTAATTTTAATAATTGGCGCATTTCTGCTCCCTCTGATTTCTGAAAAAATCAGGCCAGCACTTTTTCTTCTTTTTCCGGTAGTTGCTCTTGCCGGAATATGGATGATGCCTTCCGATTACATTCTTACAATGAGCCTTACGGCTTATGAGCTTACACTGGTTGAAGCCGGAACACTGAGCCGTCTATTTGCCACAATTTTTGCCATGATAGCCATCATTGGCGGCATCTATGCCTATCACAATAAAAACCTGGGTGAACAGAGTTCCGCACTTGTTTATGCAGGAGGAGCACTGGGAGTTGCTTATGCCGGCGATTTCTTTACCCTGCTTGTATTTTGGGAATTGATGGCATTTAGTTCATCTTATCTTATCTGGGCCAGGAAAACAGATGAAACGGCCAAATCCGGAATGAGATACCTGGTTTATCACTCACTTGGCGGTGGAATACTGCTCAGTGGAATTATTTTGCATCTCAACGAAACGGGAAGCCTTGCTATCACCAGCTTTCCGGATACCTACACTCTCTCTTCGGTGTTGATTCTTGTTGGCGTTTCTATCAACTCAGCTATTCCGCCTCTTCACGCCTGGCTTGCAGATGCCTATCCGAAGGCAACTATCACAGGTGCCGTATTCATGAGCGCATTTACTACCAAATCTGCCGTTTATGTACTCATGCGTTTATTTCCGGGCTGGGATATACTGATTTGGTTTGGGGTGATGATGGCACTGTACGGTGTAGTTTACGCAGTGCTTGCTAATGATATTCGAGAAATACTTGCCTATCACATCATCAGCCAGGTAGGCTATATGGTTGCCGGCGTGGGAATCGGTACGGAAATGGCACTGAATGGGACTGCCGCACATGCTTTCAGTCACATCCTTTATAAATCCCTGCTGTTTATGGGCGCCGGAACCGTTCTCTACGCCACCGGCAAAAGCAAACTTACGGAACTTGGCGGTTTTGCAAAAAAAATGAAGGCTGCCGTTTTTCTCTATATGATCGGGGCATTTTCCATTTCCGGCTTTCCACTGTTTAACGGTTTTGTCAGCAAATCCATGGTGATTCAGGGCGCAACAGATGCTCACCTCGAAATAGTAACTTTATTACTGCTTATGGCTTCCGTAGGAACGTTTCTGCATACCGGCCTTAAACTCCCCTACTTTACCTGGTTCGGTAGCCAGAAAACGGAAATTACTGTAAAACCGCTGCCATTGAACATGCTAATAGCAATGGGCATCGGCGCTTTCTTTTGCACACTCTTCGGGGTCTTCCCCGGCTTGCTTTATAACCATCTTCCGTTTCCGGTAGATTATGAACCCTACACCGTCTATCATCTTGTTGAAACGACCCAAATACTCGTATTTACGTATGTCGGGTTTTGGATTCTTCGGAAAAAGCTGGAAGGCGAACCCAAAATTGCTCTCGATACAGACTGGTTCTATCGCAAGCCTGCATCTGTAGCCCGCGTAGCATTTGTAAACGCACCCGATGCCCTATTTGGATGGATTGAAAATGCATTCATTTCTCTGTCCCGGTATCTGAGTGAAAAGTTTAAAAATCCAATGGAGTGGTTAAATCCGTTTACTTCCCATGGACTTCATTCATCTACCTACAGCCCCGCTACCGGATTGGTTATGAGTTTTGTCTTGTTTATCATTCTCTTCATGGGAATTGTCATGATTTTCTAATCAGCTTACTTCCGTAATGCCCGCTAAATTCATGATGAAAAAAAAGCCCTCCGTAAAGGAGGGCTTGAAAAAAAGACCTGAATCAGTTTAAAAGCTCATCAAATAATTACCTGCTGCCTGCAGAGGCATAGCCTTCACATTTCAGTTCATGTTCCATTTTATGAAGAGAAGGATCCTTGAATTCACCATGTGCTGCATCTTCAAATGCACCACACGCCTGGTTTTTCTGGCCATTGCCCTGGTAGGCAGTACCAAGCTCAAAATATATTTTTGCTTTATCTACAACACCACCGGATTCAAACTCCAGTGCCTTTCTGGCGTGCTCAATTGCCCTGCTCCAGTTTGATCTCTTATTATAAATTTCAGCAAGCCTGTAATGTGCATCAGCCGAACTTGGATTGTATTCCAAAGCCTGGTTTACAAGATTAATTGCAGCATCATATCGCTTTTGATCAGCCTGTTGTACACCCTGGTAAATAAGTTCATCTTCCGCATTTTCAGATGCTTTATTTATCAAAGCATTATCGCCGTTTTGCTCTGCAACCTGAATGGCACGGTCAATCCACTGCAAATATTGTTCGGTATTTGCCCTGTTTTCCTTTTTTGACACAAGAGCTTTTTGATAATAAGCTACTGCATAGTTTGAATTCATATTAATGGCAGTATTAAGGCTTTCATTCGCATCTGCATAATCTCCCTGGCTATATTGAACGACACCTCTAATATAATATAGCTGAGGTATCGCAGCCCTGGTTCTCTGTGCTATTTGATCATCACCGTATTTATTAGCTGCTTCATTGGCTTCTTCAAATTTTTCGATTGCATTATTCAAAGAAGCTACACTTTTATTACTCTGATAACCTGAATAGGCAGCAGAAGCCCTCGAAGAATAAATTTTCGGTAACTGATTTTCCGACTTTTCCTTAATCTCATCCAGGCCATTTTCTTCCGCTATTTTCAATGCATTCTCGAAATGAGCGATTGCCTGGTCAAAATTTTTGGCTTGGGCAGCCTCAAGGCCGCTGTTAAATGCATTTCTGGCTTCAGTATCTGGGTCCTGTGCCTGCAATACATTCGTTACCCCTAATAAGAGAGTTGTTAATGCTACTAATAATGCTGAGCTTTTAATTGATTTCATGGTTATTTGCTTGGGTTTAGTGTTACTGCGCTTTAAAACGCATCCAACATAATGAAATTTTATATTTTTTTGAATCTTCACTTAAGATTAAAAAAATAATCTTGTTACGTAGTTGGTTTGTTTAACAATATTTTAAAAATAAAGTTTCAATTCTTTAAAAAGAGAAATTTGGTGTAGGTCTTTTACGCTTATAGAAATCACACACAAATCTTACTGCATCTTCATGGTCATCAGTCAGATAGTAGAGGTCAAGGTCTTGCTCCGAAACCAATCCGTTGGCAAGCAGTCGCTTCTTAATCCAATTCAGGAGATCTTCCCAATAATCGACTCCCACAAGAACAATTGGGATCTGTTCAATTTTAAAAGTCTGAATCAGGGTCAGGGTCTCAAATAGTTCATCAAGAGTTCCGAACCCACCTGGAAATACAATAAAACCCTGGGCATATTTAACGAACATCACCTTCCTGACAAAAAAATATTTAAAATTTATTTCATATTGAGGATGTACATAGGCATTAATTCCCTGCTCGTGAGGTAACTCAATTCCCAGGCCTACCGATTTGCCACCTGCGTTGTGAGCTCCCCGATTAGCAGCTTCCATTATTCCGGGCCCTCCTCCGGTTATTACACCGAATCCGTTTTCAGCAATCAGCTCTGCTGTTTTTATAGCTTTTTCGTAATATGGATCACCCGATTTGGTCCGGGAAGAGCCGAATATTGATACGCAGGGGCCAATTTTGAACAGTTTGTCATAACCATCAACAAATTCTCCCATAATTTTGAAAATACTCCACAAATCGTGGCTGTTCCCTTCATCAAAATTTTGAGAGGCATTTTTAAATTCTCTTTGTTCAGTTGCTGATGCCATTTTTTTTTGTATAAAGTTTGAAAATATTGAATTGTTAAAATAAAAGATGCTAATCAGAATTTCCTTGCAAAGATATGGAAAGTTTAATTCCGGCTGAGCGTCCTTCTATCAGTGCCGGTTCTACCCTCGCTTTTGCGGAGAGATCGTCGGAAACATCAAATGATCTCATATGTGCAAAAATATAAGCATCCAGTACATTCAGTCCATATGCGAGGCCCACCACTACATACATAAAGTCCCGCCGATTCCTGAAACTATCTCTTTGAGACCTTAATTGTTCGGTATTTAATCCCTCAAGGCGCGGCGGTGTTCTTCCAAACCTGAAATCCGAATCTTCACCGCGGGACTCATTAAAAAAAGCAGCCCTGTAATCATGGTATTGTATTGTAAGATGTCGTGTAAAAAAAACAGTGCCTGCCAATAATCCGTAAACAATCGGCACTTTCCAGGCTTGTCCGTTTGCAACCTGCCCCCATCCCGGAACCATTGCTGATTTCAGCAAGACCGAGCCGGGGTTGGGAAATTCGTTTTCACTGTTTTGCCCTGTTTGCTCACGTTTGTTACTCTCATTATTTACATTTCTCTCATACCTGATCTGCATTTGCGTCAGATCATTTTCAATGAAAGATGACTGGGCAAACAACCAGCCGGGAAACAGAATCAGAAACACTAAAGCCGGCATCCGCTTACAGCTCATCAAAGATCTGAAGCAACCGTTCAAGTTCATCATCGGAATAATATTCAATTCGGATTTCACCGCCTTTGCCTTTTGGCTTTAAATTTACTTTCGTACTCAACTTTTGCCTGAGTTTGCCGGCTATTTCAGATAAGAACGGGTCATTTTTTTTGCCTGTTGCTTTTTTTCTTTGCTGTTGATTTTTTTTCTCCAGGTTTCTCACGTAATCTTCAACCTGTCTGACTGACATCTCATCCCTGATAATCTTACTCAAAACCTTCCTTTGTTCTGCCTCATCTTTAATATTGATCAAAGACCTGGCATGGCCGGTTGAAATTTTTTCGTCCCTCAGCGCAGCCTGAATGAAATCGGGAAGTTGTAAAAGACGCAGCGTATTCGTGACAGTACTCCGGTTCTTTCCAACTTTATCAGCTACTTCGGCCTGGCTGTAACTGCACTCTTCCATGAGGCGCTGGTATCCCATGGCCACTTCAAGGGGATTGAGCTGCTCACGCTGAATATTTTCAACAAGGGCAAAAGCAATCAACTGTTCATCATTTGCTTCACGTATATAAGCCGGTATTTCATCTATCCCGGCAAGTTTGCTTGCCCTCAGCCTTCTTTCACCGCTAATCAGCTCAAATCTTTTCTCTCCGATATACCTGACCGTTACCGGCTGAATCAACCCGTGGGTTTTTATGGATGAGGCAAGTTCATCAAGTGATGCGCGGTTAAAATCTGTCCGTGGTTGATGAGGATTGGCCCGAATGTGGTCAACCGGGATGTTCAGTACCTGGTTTACCCGCTCGGCCGGTTCTATAGGTACAGCGGTTTTGGTATGATTTTTTTCAGTTTTATCCTCATTATCAATATCCTGATATTCGGGGAAAAAAGCGCCCAGCCCTCTTCCCAATACTCTTTTACTCATACTGCAACCACCTGGTTCATTTTGTCAAAACCGGGCTGTTTTTAAATAGCTTCCGGTTTCTTTTTATAATTTCCCTGGCTAACGCCAGATAATTTTTTGCTCCCACGCTTGTAGAATCGTAAAGTAATGCCGGTTTTCCAAAGCTTGGGGCTTCAGCCAGACGTACATTTCTTGCTATAACCGTTGAAAACACCCTGTCATCAAAATACTTTTTCACTTCAGCCGCCACCTGGTTGGATAACCGTGTTCGTGTATCGTACATAGTGAGTGCCACTCCTTCAATTTCGAGTGCCGTATTTAAATGCTGTCTTACGATTTTAATTGTATTAAGAAGCTGGCCAAGCCCTTCAAGGGCAAAATACTCACATTGAACCGGTATTAGAACCGAATTGGAAGCTGTAAGCGCGTTAATGGTTAGCAGTCCAAGTGAAGGCGGACAATCAATGATGATGAAATCATATTTCAGGCGAATCTCCTCAATCGCTTTTGCAAGAATTCGCTCTCTTTGGTTTCTGTCCACCATTTCTATCTCGGCGCCTACCAGGTTGATATGTGAAGGTATGAGATCCAGAAAAGGAAGTTCCGACTGAATAATTGCATTTTCTGCCTCAACACCACCCACCATAACCTCATAAACGGAATTTTCAACACTTTTAGATTCAATGCCCAAACCGCTTGTCGAATTACTTTGAGGATCAATGTCAATCAAGAGCGTTGGATGTTCGATGGCAGCAAGACTTGCTGCAAGATTAATAGCTGTTGTAGTTTTGCCAACTCCGCCTTTTTGATTGGCAATGGAAATAACTTTACCCATTCAATGTTACTTTCCTGTTGATATTAATTGTGTAAAAGAATATAACCTGCACGCGGTATTCAACCAAAATAAGTTATGCACAACAGGAAGTGAGGAGATAAAATTTGCAAATTATTGATTTTATTCGAATTAATGATAGAATAATCGATATAGATCAGCCTGTAATCCACAGCTTTTGATCCGTAATCAAAATATTTTAAAGCTTACTTGTTTGATCCAGTCAAATGAAATTCTCTATTATTCACTGAACCTTGTTCCAGAGGCACAACCGGAGTCAGTTTTTGCGTACTTGTTCTTATTATTGAATCAAACGAAGCCTTCGAATTGGTGTTATATAAATCGTTAACATGGATTATATCATTTTTATCAACCCAGGGAGAAAAATTTACATCATTTGATCTGTTGGCAGGTATTTGTTGAATCAACTCAGATCTGTTAGTTTCGATAACTAAATTTGAAGCGTCAGTTCTGCTTTCGTTACTGCCGTCCATAGAAAACATGTATCCAAAGAATATTACCACAAGTATGGATGCTGCAAATGAAAAGTAAAGCAGGGACGACTGCCCACGTGAATGGCTGTTGCTGTGGTGAACAGAGAATTCAAGAACTTTCTTTGTAAGATCATCAGGTGGCTGAATTACAGGAATATCATTAAGCTTTTTCCTGGTCTTTTTCAGTGACTCCACTTCAATCATCAAATCACTGTCTTCTTTTATTTCCCTTTCAAAGATTATCTCTTCAGAAGGGTCCAGTTCTCCATAAATGTATTTTATGCTGAATATATCTGATTTACTCATACTTTTTTTGATTCTGTATCACGTTCTTCGTCGAACATCTTCCTCAGATTGATCAACGCATACCGCATACGGCCAAGAGCCGTATTAATAGATACATCTGTCAGTTCAGCAATTTCTTTAAACGGCATTTCATAATAATGTCTTAGCATAACAACCGTTCTCTGTTCTTCAGGTAATTTGGAAATATGTTGAAGCAAGCTCGAAGTTGACTCGTCAAGTTCAAGCTGCTCTTGCTGCCCGACAGAGTCTTCATCCGGTAACCGATCATAAAAATCAGTGTTCGACTCTTTGTCGTAGTTGCTACTAACGTCAACGAATCGTTTTTGTTTTCTGATATAGTCAATTGTTGCATTATGAGCAATTCTCATAACCCATGCAATCCATTTACCTTGTTCATTGTAGGTATCATCCATTTTAGTAATGACCTTGGTAAATGTCTCTTGAAAAATGTCGTTGGTAACTTCTTTGTTATTGACCATGCTAAAAATATAGGAGTAAACTTTCGCCTGGTGGCGGTTCATAAGTTCTCTGAAAGCGAGCTGATCGTTATTTGCCCTGTACTTTCGAACCAGCTCTCTGTCCTTCATTTTTGTATAATCTTCAGGAATATGGTCAGCCATGTTTAATCTCATAATCTTAAAAATATGTGGTTATAAGTAGAAATTCCACTAATGTTATAACATCAGCAAAGCAAAAAATGTTCCGTTTTGAAGATCTGTGTCATATTCTCAGTAGTGGATATCCGTATCTAAATTGTAATAAAATATTAACCGAGCTTCTCTAAAATATCTATCACATAAAGATGCGATTATACCATATTTCTAACCAGGAAATTTGATAGTGAGCAAAGCTGGTTAGTGAAAATGCTCATAAACATTTTCGCCTTTTTTATTTCCGATTTTCTCTTTGAGTTGATCAAGTGAAGCTTCCTTAATTTTTTTTACGGATTTGAATTCTTTAAGAAGGATTTCGGATGTTTTTTCACCGATACCGGGTATATCCGACAATTCGGTCTTGATCGTTCTGTTACTTCTTTTCGATCTGTGAAATGTTACGGCAAATCTGTGTGCCTCATCTCGTACCCTCTGAAGCAATTTTAGCGCCGGTGAGGTTTTAGGAATCATCACCGAATCCTTTTTTCCGGGTATAAATACTTCTTCGAGCCGCTTGGCCAGGCCTGCTGCATCAAATTCTTCCTCCATATCGACTTCTTTAAGAGCTTTTAAAGCCGCATTCAGTTGCCCCTTGCCCCCATCTATCAACAGCAAATCGGGTATTTGAAGTTTTTGCTTTTTTACACGGTTATATCTTCTTTTTACGACTTCCTTCATGGATGCGAAATCATCGGGACCGCTTACCGTTTTAATATTAAAGCGTTTATATTCACTTTTCCTCGGTTGCGCATCCACAAAAGTGACCATACTGGCTACGGGATCAATTCCCTGGATATTGGAAATATCAAAACATTCAATACGCCGGGGCAGCCTGCCGAGGTTTAAATATTTTTTCAGATCGGTTATTGATACCGGTATCCTGTTTCTTTCAGCTTTTTCTTTTTCAAGCCTTCGCTCGCCGAGATGCAGCTTTGCATTGGAGATAGCCATCTTCATTAGCTGTTTTTTCTCTCCTATTTTCGGCGTGTAAACCGGTACTTTTTTTCCACGCTGTTGCCATAAATATTCAAGAAGCGGGCTGATCTCCTCAGGCTCGATGCTTGTATAGACCTCATCGGGTACAGCGCCTGCGTATTGCCCGGTGTAGTAATCTTCCATGAACGACTGGATCACAACCGCCTCGGAAGTATAGCCTGTATTTTTTATAAACCGGTGAAATTTACCGGTAAGCTTGCCCTCCCTGATTTTGAACAAAACTCCGCAAGCTTCTCCAATCTCATTATCAAAAGCCACTGCAAATAAATCCCGGTCTACTATCTTATCAGAAACTATTTTCATTTTCTGATTGTACTTCTGAAGCGATTCATAACTGTCTCTCAGCTTTGCCGCATCTTCGAATTCAAGAGCTTCTGATGCAATCTGCATCTCCTCCTTTATGGTTTTCATCAATGATTCGGTTTTGCCGTGCAGCATTCTTTCAACCTTATCCATGGTTTCGAGATAATAATCGAGATCCAACTCAATTGAACATTCGTCAAGATAATCGGCGAAACAGGTTCGCCATGCAGGCATACCCTTTGTCTTGTCAATAGTCTTGGAAGAAACCGCACAAGTGCAGAGCCCGAATGTATTTCGAATCGTTTCAAGCATGCGTCTCATGTGGCCGGCATGATCGTACGGGCCAAAATATTTACTGCCGTCATTCACGACTGTCCTTGTCGGAAAAATTCTTGGCCTCTCTTCCGCTGTCATGCAAATATAGGGATAGGATTTATCATCCCTGTACATAATATTATAGCGAGGCTGATACTTTTTAATCAGGTTATTCTCAAGGATGAGTGCCTCCGCCTCCGAATCGGTTACAAATAACTCCAGGTCATCGATTTTGGAAACCATCACCTTGATGCGGCCGTCATGAGAACGAGAATCCTGGAAATAGGTTCTTACCCTGTTTTTTAGATTTTTCGCCTTTCCCACATAAAGAATAGTGTCCCCTTTATCCCGGAACAAATACACCCCGGGACTGTCGGGTAAGCGCTGAATTTTTTCTTCTATTGACAACGACATCGGGTTAAAAAATTACATTTCTCTGATTTCTGAAATAAACTGCTATTGTGCCTGCTGCAAAATTCTGGCAAGGTCGCTGAGTTTGTTAAAATAAACTGATCCCATGTCTTTATTTCTTTATCTGTATTTTGAATGTTGACATCACATCAGGAAAGGTAAGGTTTTTTTACAGAAAATTGCTGATATAGTGCATATATCAGATCAATATTAATTTTTGATTAATCTTATATTTTATTGCAATGCAATTATTTAAAGAAATTATATTTGAAGACAATCATCTGCTGGTTGTTAATAAGCCGGCAGGTTTTTTGTCACAGCCAGATGGTTCGGAAAATCCGGATATACTGACTTCCTTCAAAAATTTTATCAGGGAACGCGATCAAAAGCCCGGTAATGTTTTTCTCGGATTGGTTCACAGGCTTGACAGAAATGTGGGCGGAGTAATGGTTCTTGCCAAAACTTCAAAAGCAGCCTCCAGGATCAGTGAGCAGATCAGAAAACGCTCTGTTAAGAAGAGATACCTTGTAGTAGTCAAAGGCAACCCCCCGCAGTTTGGCTTTTTGGAAAATTACCTGAAAAAAGATGTCATCGAAAATAAAGTTTCAGTTCGGCAAAAGCCGGGAAAGGACTTTAAATACGCTAAATTATTATTCGAAAATATTGATACCCAAAATGAATTATCTTTGCTTCGAATTGAACTCCATACAGGCCGCCCGCATCAGATCAGGGCACAAATGGCTGATGCCGGTTATCCTGTTTGGGGCGATCATAAATATGGCGTCCCATCATCCGGTTCCATAGCTCTTTTTTCATATCAATTCGAACTGCAACATCCTGTAAAAAAGACTCCGGTTTCATTTAAATGCCTCCCCCCTCCCAAACTTCCCTGGTCATTTTTTAAGGATTCAGGATTTACAAACTTATAACCCGGAAAGGAACCGGATACAACCGACTATTGTTTATCTAATAGATAAGGATGTTCTTATAAAAATATTTCGAAAAATAATTTTTCGGTTTAGCTCTCAAGTGAATTTTATACAAATTATTTTGAAAAATATCAGTTACAGGTTTGAAAATTAACAAGGATAAGGCATTAGAAATACTCCATTCAGTTGTTGATGGCGAAGCTACACCGGCGGAGACTTACGCTTTTTTTAGGTACATGGAAACCGATCCGGAAGTTAAACGTCAGTATGAAAGCATGCTCTTGCTAAAAAAACTGATTAAAACCTACTATAAGCGAAAAAAGGCTCCCGAATCCCTAAGAAAAAATCTTCTTGAAAATATTAATCAAAATCTGTCTCTTTATACTGATTTGCCTTCTGTAAATGATGATAAACCGGTTCAGGATTCGAAAACAGTTCACAGAAAAAACAAATCCAATGGAATCTCTTTAACTTTCAGGTATATTTCAGCTGCTGCAGCCATTCTTTTCTTCTCAATTCTGACTATTGAGATGCTTGAAAAGTCAACTACCCGGACGCAATACGATACGGCAAGCATAGATTCATTTGTATATGAATATTTCACAAGGCACAAGGGCAGGCACATTAAACCGACATTTCAAACTGCCTCACTTGAAAATGCCGAAAATTTTCTTACTGAAAACCATGCTGTCGATATTGACATCCCCAAATTGAGAAACGCCCGTTTCCAGGGAATTGTGATATCAGAAACTCAAGCCGGATCAAAAATTCCCTTGTTCGAATACTTTCAGCCGGAAGCTGATCAGTATATTTATATCTTTTCATTTCACATACCTACAATTGAAAAAGAAAACTATTTTTTAAGGGATTCGCTCGCAATTGAAGCGTGTATTACAAAAACAGACTTCTACATTAAGGATGTTCAGGGCTTGCATATTATTTCGTGGAGGTGGGGCGACAACTGGTACAGTGCAATTTCAAATCACAACGGATACGAGCTGGCTTCAATCATTGAACCCCTTCAGTATGATTTAAAATAAAATAAGCCTTATTTAGTCCGGATACTTTCGGGTAGAAATAATGCTAATGTAAAAATTACAAGGCCGGCAAGCAGTAGCCATTGATACTGGTTTTTATAATCGGCAAATTCCTGGGATGAATATTCGCCTTTTTCAAGCTCCTCAAGTTTTGCAAACAACGGCTCAATGGTATCTCCTGCAGAATTGATTTCAAAATAGCTGCCCTTCCCTTTGGCAGCTATATCTTGCATACTTCCCGGTTCAAGAGTTGTATGGACCAATTCACCAGAAGAATCCCTTACGTATTGGGTAATATTTCTGGAATTCCCATCGTAAACAGGAATCGGGCCTCCTTCCCGTGTACCGATTCCGATTGAAAATACCAGCACTTCCATATCAATCAGCTCGTTCAATGCTGCATTATAATCGGCACCATGATTTTCGCCGTCTCCTATGAATAGCAAAACATTGGCTGCATCATTTTCGGATTGACTTTGAAGGGATTCAAAAGCTCCTGCCGCTTTCATAAAAGCAGATCTGAAATTGGTTGTATGCGTGGGCATTTGACCAGTATCCGCAATATCAAGAAACATTCTCAATGCAGAGTAATCCATAGTCATAGGACTTTGAATAAATGCATCTCCGGTAAATACCATAAGGCCAACCCGGTCACCCCTGAGCCGTTCTATTAAACGGCCTATTTCAAATTTTGCTTTTTCAAGCCTGCTGGGTTTTACATCTTCGGCATTCATGCTTCTCGATAAATCGAGTGCAATCAGCATATTTACACCCCGCTGTTCAATCTCTCTGACTTCAGTTCCTATTTTTGGACCTGCAAGTCCTACAGTGAATAGTGCAATTGCCAAAAGTATTAACAGGGCCTTAGCCTTTTTTCCAGTTTGCCAAAATCCCTTTCTGATCCTGTTAAACAGTCCGGGAGAGAAAAACCTGAATACACGTTTGCGAATCTGTTTTTCAAACAGGTAGATCAGCCCGATCAATACCGGTATAAGAAGCAAAAGCCAAAGAAAAGAAATATTATGCCAAATCAATTTTTCAGGTGTTTAGTTGATGAAGTATTAAAATTTACAATTTACTGCATAACAGAAAAAGTATGATCCGGATCGAGTTCCAATATCGTTTCCGTCATCAATTTTATCAGTGTCTCAACATCATTGAACGATACGGTTTCAACCGGGGAGTGCATATAACGAAGCGGCAATGAAACAAGTGCACTCGGTATTCCGGTTTTCTGATAAAAAATGCTGTCGGTATCCGTGCCGGTTCTTACACTTGTCGCTTCATGCTGAATATTGATTTTCTTCTTTGCAGCCACTTTTTCAATCAAATCTACTATTTTGGGGTGATTTGCGCCACCGTGCTGCACGCTTGGACCTTCTCCAAGTTTTACAAGCCCATGTTCCTTATTATTGATGCCCGGTGAATCGGTTGCATGAGTCACATCCGTAACAATAGCGGCATCCGGCATATGGCGAAAACTCATCATCCTTGCACCAAATCCTCCCACTTCTTCCTGCACCGAATTAAGGGCAATCACATTAACTTTAAGCTTGCTGCGTGATTCCCTCAGCCGCTTCATTACCTGCGAAATCACAAATCCCCCCATGCGGTTGTCGAGAGCTCTTGCCGTAATTATACGATCATTGAGATAATCTACCTCATCTGCATAAACTACCGGATCACCTATCTGGATCAGTTTCAGGGCTTCTTCTTTATTCGCCACACCGATATCTGCAAAAATATCTTTCCACGCCGGCTGTTTCCCGCCGCCATTTTTATTTTCCTGCAAATGAATGGCTGTATTTCCGGTTACTCCGGCCACCGGGCCTTTTTTATTATGAATGACCACCCGTTTGGCCCTGGCTATCGTTGAATCACTCCCTCCGAGCCGGTTCAGATATACAAACCCGTCATCCGTAATATGCTGAACAACCATTCCGATCTCATCGGCATGCGCTTCAATCAACACAGTCATAACATCATTGTTTGTATTCAGAAAGGCAGCAGCAGATCCGTATGCGTCCGATGAGACCGAGTCGGTGTACTGTTTAACATACTCCATCCATACTTTTTGCCCGGCAGATTCATAACCGGTGGGACTTGCAGTGATAAGTAATTTTTCCAGAAACTCTTTTGTCTTTTTATCAAACATCTGATTTTTTGCTTAAACGGGTATTAGCTGTTCATTAATTGGTGGGAAATATAACTCAAATTCTTTACCATTACACTTCCAACAAACTTGTTTTTTAAAACGGTTCATAAATAATGTACAAACCTGCCTACAATAAAAATACCTTTCCATTCTGGACGGAACTGCAAATCAGGTACAGAGACCTCGATACACTGAATCACGTTAACAATGCCTTATTCAGCACCTATTTTGAAGAAGCACGAATCCGGTTTATTCAAGAAATCCCGGAATTTTTAGCTTCAATGAGAGAGAGTAACAGTTTTGTGATCGTAAACCTTGAAATTAATTTTATCGAGCCTGTAACTTATCCGTCAATCCTGCTGGCCGGTTCCGGAATCAGCGAATTCGGGAACAGCAGTGTAACCGGCTTTCAGGCCATTTATGACCTGGACTCCAAAGCGCTCAAGGCAGTCGCTAAATCGACGGGAGTATGGTTCAACACAAAATTAAAAAAGCCCGTCAGGCTTCCTTCACTGCCTGAAAAAGAGAAGTATCTTGTTCAAATGTCATCACATAGTAATGGATAAAAGCACCCAATATAAAATATTCAATGATCCTGTTCATGGTTTCATTACCATTCCCAAAGGAAACATTCTTAGGCTGATTGATCACGCCTATGTTCAGCGGCTCAGGCGAATTCGCCAGCTTGGGCTGGGGTACCTCGTTTTTCCCGCTGCCGAACACTCCCGGTTTTCTCATGCAATCGGTACCCTTGAACTTGGACAACGGGTTCTGAACAACCTTCGCGAAAAAGATACAACCATCAGTGACCCGGAATACGAAGCGACGTTAATAGCCTTACTTTTGCATGATGCAGGCCATGGCCCGCTTTCGCATACTCTCGAGCATTCTTTGATCAGGGATTTCAGTCATGAAAAAATGAGCCTGAAAGTAATGAGAGAGTTAAATAAGGAATTTGACGGTGCACTGGATCTTGCCATAGAGATCTTTACGAATCAGTATCCCAAAAAATTTCTTTACCAGCTTATATCCTCGCAGCTTGACATTGACAGGCTCGACTATCTGAAGCGCGACAGTTTTTTCACAGGAGTAACCGAAGGATCGGTGGGTATCAATCGGATTCTGAAAACCATGCGGGTTTTTAAAGGCAACATTGTGATTGAGAAAAAAGGAATCTATGCCATTGAAAATTATATTTTATCACGCAGGCTGATGTATATGCAGGTTTATCTGCATAAAACTGTACTCAGTGCTGATGTCTTGCTAAAGCAGATTATCCGCAGGGTAAAGAACCTTACCAAATCCGGGGCTAAGTTACCTCAGCCCTCCGAAGCTCTGAAGAGGTTATTTGAAAATGATTTTTCTGCTTCTAAAACCATCAGCAAACCTTTATTTGAAATTTATACGGCATTGGATGATCATGATATTTTCATCAGCCTTAAATACTGGCAAGATTGTAAAGACCCGGTTTTAGCAGACCTCTGTACCCGCTTTTTAAACAGAGATCTTTTCAGAACTACATTTTTTAATAAAAATACTGCGGACGAATATAAAGAATCAGTCTTGAATAGCACTATTTCCTGCTTAAAAGATAAGGGGCTTCCCTACGACTCTGATACGGCTTCCTACTATTTCCAGTTTGATCAGAGTTACAGTGAAGCCTATAAATATGAAAATGAATCCATCTGGATACTTGAAAACGGGGTGAAAGCGATTGAATTCTCAAAAGCCGCAGATACCAAGCATATCATTGCCCTTACAAAACCGGTAGTGAAACCTTATGTTGTTCACCTCAAAGAAATTGAAAACCCGGTGTAGTGTCATGTCAATGATTAAATGCCGGATGAGTCATCGGACCGTGTCCGGCCTTTGACGGATGAGTCAACCCTGAAACAGTGCAAGAATACAAAAATACTTGACTATTCGATAAAACTCATCCGTTGACTTTCTTCACTTTATGAACCATCTCAAGCAGTTCATTCTCTCTGAACGGCTTTTGGAGGAAGCCATCAAAACCCTTTTTTAATAATCGGGCTTTATTATTTTTCCTGCTGTTTGCCGTTACAGCAATGATCGGAATTTTTGAAAATTCATTATTCAGAGCCCTGATATAATCAAATGCTTCAATTCCATCCATAACCGGCATGGATATATCCATACAGATCAAATCCGGTTTACATTTTTGCATCTCTTCAATAGCCTCCCGTCCGTTAGCAGCTTCACATATTTTTATATCATTTCGCTCAAGCATAATTTTAAGTAATGTCCTGTTAAACGATACATCATCGACAATCATCACTTTACTTACTTTTCCCCGGCTGCCGGAATCTCCACCCTCTACAATCAGCTTGTCACTTTCTCCATGCAGCAAATCATTAATAACCCTCTGCAACTCATGAGACTTTTTGGAAATTACCAGTAATTTTTCTTTCTGGTCTTCGGTAAGGTTGTTGTCATCTTTTAATATTTCAGAATAACCTGAAATGACATTTAATGGGGTGTTGATATCATGAGACAAGTCATCGAGTTTCTTCAGTTGCTCGGAAAAAGTGTTGTCATTCTTTTTTTCCTGACTTTTTATAATCAACAACCTGCCCAGCAACCTTCCATGATCATCCGTAATTGAATGAATATTCACATGGCGAACCAATTCATTTCCATCTTTCATGAACTTTATTTCGCCATTGCGGTTAAGAGTCAACCTTTTTTGTACCGACATCGGCAGAGGCGTATCATCAATTATTTTACCTTCAATATTTTTTGCTCTCAGGCTAAACAGTTCCAAAAAATGCTCATTTGCAAACTTTACCCGGTCTTCCATATCTAAAATAGCGATGGAATGTTCACTTTTGGTAGCAATAGAATGGAGATAAATATTTTGCTCAAAGGAAGTAAGGGCAAAGCTGTCGTCAGTTTTCCGTGTACGGATAAAGAGATATACAACAAGGGACAATAGCAGTAAGATCGTAACGAAATATATCTGGTCAGGCAAGCCATTTAACCAAATATCATTTAAGAAAAGAATATAATATGTAAGCAGATTTTTAAACAATAAATTTTCCCCTTAATCCTAAGCAATCGTTACTGAAAAAAAATAACCTATATTCTAACAGGTTAGCCATTAGTGTTTTTTAACATTAAGCTTATAAACATTAGATTCCGTTATTTAAGAAAAGCAGAATCCGGTAACTTTTCAGTTAGATTTATCCAAGAAATGGGGGGCTCGGTCGAAATTCAGGCCTTTCTTTCGTACCTGATAAATGATATTTCTTGATGATTTTCACGCCATGCTTCTTTCCAAACGGTTCCTATCAGATGGCGATATTCGGGGAAGAAGGTATCCCCCTCAAACTCTTTGTGAATAAGGGTGATGATAAGTTCATCTGCCATGCCAATAGTCTGCCGATAAACTTCACCGCCGCCGATAATAAATATTTTCCCACTATCTCCGGCTTTTTCGAGGGCTTCAGGTAATGAGCTGCATGTTTCTGCCTGATCATAACTCTTGGTTTGACTAAGAACAATATTTTTTCTGCCGGGAAGAGGTTTTTCATTCAGTTCTTCAAAAACTCCCCTTCCCATGACAATCGGATGGCCCATCGTCGTTTTTTTAAAAAACTGAAGGTCTTTCTTATAGTGCCAGGGGAGTTTGCCGTCTGCTCCAATCACCAGGTTCGGGTCATGAGCTGCAATAATACTCAATTTCATTATTAAACGGCTACTTCAAATTTGATGGCTTCCTGGGGATGGTATCCACGTAATTCAAAATCTTCAAATTCAAGGGAATCGATATCTTTATCTGCAATAATCAGTTCCGGTAGTTTTCCCGGTTTTCTTTTTAACTGCTCCCTCAGCCCTTCAATATGATTTACATAGATATGAGCATCTACAATTGTGTGGGCAAAAGTGCCTGGTTCAAGTCCGGTGATTTTGGCTATCGTCATGGTTAGAGCAGCATAGCAGGCAAGGTTAAATGGAATTCCAAGTGCAACATCGCCTGATCTTTGGGTAAGGTGGCAATTTAATTTCCCGTCTGCCACATTAAAAATGTACATCACATGGCAGGGCGGAAGAGCCATCTCATTTAATAATCCCGGATGCCATGCCGAGACTACCATTCTTCGGCTGTTTGGATTTTTCTTTATAAGATTAATTACCCGCTGTATTTGGTCAAATTCTTCAAGCTTCCACGTCTCTGAATTTTTTTGCCCATTTGAAATATAAGATCGTCCTTCTTCGGTTTTGAGATAGGGATATCTCCTCCAGAGAACCGGGTAAATGGGGCCTACATACCCGTCTTCGTCTGCCCATGCATCCCAAATATGACAATTTTTTTCATCGCGAAGCCAGCGTATGTGGTCTTCTCCCCTGAGATACCAGAGAAGCTCGAGTACAACCGAGCGGAAGTAAACCTTTTTCGTGGTTAGTAAGGGGTATCCTTCAGACAGGTTTACCTTATAAAATTCAGAAAATGAGGAAATAGTATCGATACCAGTTCTGTTTTCTTTACGGACACCGTTTTCAAGTACATTTTTTACAAGGTTCAGGTACTGTTTCATTATATAAAGATCATTATTAATTAAGAACTACACCGCTTAGCAGGAAAGATGCTATGCTAAAATAGATGATTATTCCTGTTACATCAACCAGTGTTGCAACAAATGGTGCTGATGTGACGGCAGGGTCAAAACCGAGTTTTTCCATCAAAAAAGGAAGCATCGAGCCGCTCAAATTTCCAAAGAGTACGACGCCTATAAGGCTTGTACCAACAGTAAGGGATTGCAAAATAAGCTCCAGGGTAAAAGGTTCACCACGAAGATACATCCAGTTGGCTATAACCACGGAGCCCATTAAACCGATGAGGCTTCCAAGAAGCAGACCGGATAATGATTCTCGAAATAACACCTTTTTCCAATCTTGCTTTCGGATGTCATCCGTTGAAATAGCCCTGATAATAAGTGTGGCCGCCTGCGAACCCGAATTGCCTCCGCTTGAGATGATCATCGGTATAAAAAATGAGAGAATGGCAGCTGCTGCAAGGGCGTCCTCGTAATTTGCCATTGCGGTTACGGTCAACATTTGCCCCATAAAAAGAATGATAAGCCATCCGATTCTCTTTTTTACCATATTTAAAATCGAAGTTTGTGAGTATGAATCATCCAGGGCATTCATACCGGCCATCAGGTGCATATCCTCGGTTGTTTCTTCTTCAGCCACATCGATTACGTCATCCACTGTTACGATACCAACCAGGATTCCGTCAGAATCGACTACCGGGAGAGCCACACGGTCGTATTTACTCAGCATTCGAACAGCTTCTTCCTGGTCATCGAAAGCACTTAAAGCTTCGAACGAATTATCCATGAGGTCCGCAATAACCGCCTCAGGATCGGCCAGGATGAGTTGATTCAGGCGCAGGTCATCGATCAGTTTTTCATTTTCATCAACGACATAAATCACATTAATGGTTTCAGCTTTTTTGCCATATTCCCTAAGATGGTTCAGGCTTTTTTCCAATGTCCATTCTGATTTTACCCGAACAAATTTAGTTGTCATCAGGCGGCCAACCGACTCATCGGGGTAGCCCAACAATTTTCTAACCTCTTTCTGGTTCTCGGGGGCCAGAGACGATAGTACCCGTTTGGTGAGGTGCCCCGGCAATTCCTCCATCAGGGCCACTTGCTCATCAGGCTCAAGATTATTCATCACATCACTTAGCTGCTGCCGGGAAAAAACCTCCAGCAGTTCCACTCCTTTTCCGGAACTGAGATATGAAAAAACATCGGCAGCCTTGGATTTTTTCAGTAACCGGAATATGACCACTGCAACCTCGGGATCAATTTCTTCAAGCAACTCGGCCACATCAACAGCGGGAAGGTCGTTTAACACCTCCTTCAGTGCAACCCAGTCTTTGGCTGCGATCAGCTCATCAAATTCCGGCTTTAACAGGTTAACGAACATGGTAAAATATCTGAAGGTTGGTGGTTATATCAATTCTGTCAAGAATACAAGAGGCCGGTCAATTTTATTTAAAATAAAAACAACTTCTGTACACCAGATCAGAACCTGAGAATATAATCATGTTTTTCCACTGATAAAATCCGATGAAGCCAAACGTATTTATGTGGTAAACAAATATATCAATCCCTTCGGTTATACCTGCTCGGATTGTGCCGGGTCTTGTAATTTAGATAAAGCATTCCTGGCTGCTTTTTGTTCGGCCTGTTTCTTGCTTTTTCCTTTTCCCTTTCCATAAATAACTCCGTTTACCGAAACTGAAACCGAAAATGTTTTATTGTGCCCCGGTCCATACTCCGAAATAATATTATACTCAGGCAGAGACATTTTTTCAGCCTGGGTATATTCAAGCAAGGTACTTTTATAGTTATCGTTTTGTTTGACCAACCGGTTGAAATCCAGATGTTTATTTAAAGTTTCGTCAACAAAATCAAATGCCGATTTATATCCTTTTGTCAAATAGATTGCGGCAATAACTGCTTCGAAAACATCAGCAAGAACACTTTTGGAATATTCAATGCCCTGCCCCTGTGCCCTTTCACCGATTTGTATAAGTTCGTCAAGGCCTATACTCCCGGAGAGCTCTGCAAGGGATTCGCCACGGACAATCCGTGCCCTTAATTTTGTCAAAAATCCTTCGGTTTCGGATGGAAATCGTTCATAAAGGATTTCAGTGACGATCAAATCCAGGACAGCATCACCTAAAAACTCAAGCCTTTCGTAGGAATCAAATTTTTCAAATTTTTTCCCGTCAACTTTCGACCGGTGACGCAAAGCTTTTTGAAATATCCCTTGTTCATCACTGCTTAGCCCAAAACCAAGAGTATTTTCGAGCTTTGAGTACTTTTTTGCCGGTTTATTTCTATCGTCTTTTTCTTTTTTCTGAAATCTTTTTTTAAACCAGCGAAGCATTTTTAATCTTCATACTTCTTGAATACAAGTGTGGTGTTGTGTCCCCCGAATCCAAATGCATTATTGAGGGCATATTTCACATCACGAGCTTCTGATTCATTAACGGTATAGTTAAGGTCGCAAGCCGGGTCAGGAGTTTCGTAGTTAATGGTCGGAGGTACAATACCGTGGTAGGTTGTTAAAAGTGCTGCTACCGATTCTGCAGCTCCCGCCGCGCCAAGCATATGGCCTGTCATTGACTTTGTGGAGTTCAGATTGATATTGTAAGCGTGATCACCAAATACTTTTTTTATGGAATTACTTTCAGCCAAGTCCCCGAGCGGTGTCGAAGTTCCGTGCATATTGATATGATCCACATCCTCAGTTTCAATGCCTGCCATTTTAAGTGCATTTTTCATTGCCAGAATCACCCCGTTCCCCTCCGGATCGGGTGCTGTAATGTGGTAACCATCGGCAGAAAAGCCGTATCCAACAATTTCGCCGTAGATTCTGGCACCCCTGTCGAGGGCAGAGTCAAGTGATTCGATAAACATCATGGCAGCGCCTTCGCCTAAAACAAATCCATCACGTGTCTTGTCGAAAGGCCTTGAAGCTGTTTCAGGTGATTCATTTCTTGTAGAAAGAGCTTTCATTGAGCTGAAACCCGCAATTCCTATTTGCCAGACAGGTGCTTCCGTACCACCACAGACAGCCATATCGGCCTGTCCGAAGCGAATAGTGTCATAGGCAAGGCCGATGTTGTGTGAACCTGTGGCACAAGCAGAAACCGTGCAGTAGTTCGCACCCCTGAATCCATATTTAATGGAAATTTGCCCGGCGGGCATATCGGGAATCAGCATTGGAATAAAAAAGGGCGACACTCCCTTTGGCCCGTTTTGGTGATAGGACACAGACTGGTCGTAGAATGTTTTCATACCTCCGATTCCGGAACCCACGATTACGGCGACCCTGTTTTTATCAACCGATTCAAGATCGATCTTGCTGTCGTTAACAGCTTCTTCGGCAGTAATCAGGCCAAATTGAGAAACTTTATCCAGCCTCCTGGCCTCTTTTCTTTCAAAGTAATTAAGTTCATCATAATCTTCGAGCATTCCGGCGAATTTGGTGGGAAACTCCGAAGTATTGAAATGTTCAATATTTCTAACGCCGGATTTTCCTGATATGAGTCCATTCCAGAAATCCGGTGCCGTTTTGCCAACAGGGGTTAAGGCACCGATTCCTGTTACTACAACTCTGCGTCCAGTCATAAAATTTGACAGATGTGAAATTTAGGATTTTTCCTGAATATATTTTACAGCATCACCAACAGTGGCAATGTTTTCAGCATCTTCATCGGGGATACTGATATCAAATTCTTTTTCAAATTCCATGATCAATTCAACGGTGTCGAGTGAATCTGCACCGAGATCATTTGTAAAATTTGCATCGGTAACAACTTCCGAGTCATCTACTCCGAGTTTATCGATGATTATTGATTTAACTTTTGCTTCGACATCTTGTGACATAGCAAACCTTATTTAGTTATGGTTAGATTGATAATTGAAATAAAATTGGTCTAAAAATACAACTTCTTGTCTTTAAAAAAACAAATAATTGCTAAAACTATCCTGCTGCAATGAATTACATGGCCATTCCGCCATCAACGCGCAAAACTTCACCTGTAATGTATGAACTTAAATCGGAGGCTAAAAATGCAACGGCTTGTGCCACTTCTTCCGGTTCTCCCGGCCTGCCAAGCGGCGTATCTTTTTTTATAGCATCCAGCACCTTGTCGTCCAGGTTTCCGGTCATTTCAGTAGTAATATAGCCGGGTGCAACTACATTAGCCCGGATATTTCTGCTGGCGAGTTCTTTGGCATATGATTTCGTAAAGCCTATTATGCCGGCTTTCGAAGCCGAATAATTGCTTTGGCCTGCATTTCCCGAAATGCCTACAACCGAACTGATGTTAATAACAGATCCGCCGCGTGCCCTCATCATAGGTTTTGCAATGGCTTTACTGTAATTGAATACACTTTTCAAATTGGTATCCATTACGGCATCCCATTGCTCTTCCGACATTCTCAAAATCAGGTTATCCTTTGTGATACCGGCATTGTTTACAAGTACATCTATCTGGCCCAATTCATCCGTAATTTTTTTGATCACTTCTTCTGCCTTTTGATAAACAGCGGCATCGGCCTGGAGTGCTATTGATTTCACTTTAAATTTTTCAGTGATTTCCGAAACTACATGTTTCGCCTCATCTACAGAACTGGAATAGGTAATGGCTACATTTGCACCATAACCGGCCAGGGTTAATGCGATGGATTTACCTATTCCACGGCTGCCGCCGGTTACAATACAATTTTTATTTTTCAGGTCCATAACTCTTTTTATTGATATCCGCTGATTTTCACATCTTTTAGAGTACGCTTTACAAGTCCCTGCAGCACCTTTCCCGGCCCTACTTCAATAAATTCAGTTGATCCGTGCGCGTTCATGTTTTCCAAAGTAGAAGTCCATTTTACCGGATTTGTCAATTGATTGACCAGGTTCTTGCGAATTTCTTCAGGATCTGTAGTTGGTTCAGCAGTAAAATTTGCAAATATCGGACACTCCGGCTTATTGATATCCGCTTCATCCACTTTTTCTTTCAGGCCCTGGACTGCAGGTTTCATCAAAGGTGAATGAAACGCACCGCTTACGGGAAGCATTTTTGCCAATCTGCATCCTTTTTCTTTTGCAAGCTCTACTGCTTTCTTAACCGCATCCGTATCTCCTGAAATTACCAGTTGGCCGGGACAGTTATAATTTGCCGGCACTACAGGTTTGCCGGAAAGTTCAGATGCTTCCCTGCAAATTTGATCGATAAGATGATCGCCAAGCCCGATAACTGCCGCCATTGTACCCTCATTTTGTTTACCGGCTTCCTGCATCAGGCTGCCTCTCAACGCAACCAGTTCAAGTGCTGACTTGAACTCAAGAGCACCGACAGAGGCCAGTGCAGAAAATTCACCAAGGCTATGGCCAGCAGCCATGTCAGGTTTCATATCAAGAGTTTCAAACAGTGCGACAGAATGAACAAAAATTGCAGGCTGGGTAAATTTGGTTTGAACCAATTCCTCTTCAGGTCCTTTAAACATAATATCCGAAAGGCTGAAGCCCAGAATTTGATCGGCTTCAGCAATTCGTTCTTTTATCCGGCTGTTATTGTTGTACAGATCTTCAGCCATACCGACAAACTGGGAACCCTGGCCCGGAAAAATAAATGCCTTCATGTTTACATCCCCCATTTTAAGTACATAGCACCCCAGGTAAATCCCCCACCGAAGGACGCCAATATCAATTTATCACCGGTACTCAACTGATCCTTCCAGTCATACAAGCATAGTGGAATGGTAGCGGCAGTTGTATTTCCATATTTGTTAATGTTAATCATCACTTTTTCTTTATCGAGGCCCATTCGCCGGGCTGTAGCATCGATAATCCTCAGATTTGCCTGGTGTGGCACAAGCCACGATATATCATCGGCGGTAAGGTTATTTCTTTCCATAATTTCGAGAGACACATCCGCCATTCCTTCGGTAGCTTTTTTGAATACAGCCCGTCCATCCTGTTTCAGGTAATGCATTTTGTTTTTAACAGTTTCAACCGTTGTGGGATTCATGCTTCCGCCGGCCGGCTGGTTTAGCGAGCAGTTTTGATCGGCTTCCACATGATGTACAAAATCTACAATGCCATTCTCATCATCCGATGCCTCAAGCAAAACTCCTGCCGCTGCGTCTCCAAATAGAATACAGGTAGTACGATCCGTAAAATCGGTAATGGAGCTCATTTTATCCGACCCGATGACCAAAACCTTGCCCGACCGTCCCGATTCGATCAGTGTTGAACCAACGGAAAGGGCATATAAAAAACCGGAACAGGCGGCTGACAAATCAAAAGCATACGCATTGTCAGCGCCGATATTTCCCTGCACCAGGCAGGCAGTAGCAGGAAACAAATAGTCTGGGGTAACCGTAGCAACGATAATGGTATCGATTTCCGATGGATCAGTCCCGGAATTTTCCAGGATTTCTTCAGCTACATTGGAGGCCATAAATGCAGTGGCTTTATCGGAATCCTTTAAAATTCGTCTTTCTGATATTCCTGTCCTGCTTTTGATCCATTCGTCATCGGTATCTACCATTTTTTCCATTTCGGCATTTGTCAGTATATACTCCGGTAAATATCTTCCCAAAGCAGTGATCTTTGCAGTTTTTAAAGCCATGTTAACCGGATCCAATTAATTTAAAGATGATATAATCTTATCATTTACATTCTGTTTTACAAATTTTGCGGCATTTAAAATCATATTTTTAATGGCAACCGGCGTACTCCCGCCATGTCCCACCATGCTAACACCGTTTACACCGAGAAAAGGCACACCTCCCACATGTTCATAATTAAAGGAGTCTAAAGCTCCGGACACAGTTGAAATAATCTTCCGCTGTAGTTCTTTAGCAGTGTTGTTTTTTTTAAACTGATCTTTCATCAGAAAATGAAGTGTTTCTGGAAATGATTCGCCAAATTTGAGAAGTATATTGCCAACCATCCCATTACAGAGGAAAATATCTGTTTCAGCTTTAAAAATATCCTTGCCTTCAATATTTCCGCTGAAATTTGAACATTCCTTTAATAACAGATGAGCTTCTTTAAGTATCTCCGTACCTTTTTCCGGTTCATGCCCTACATTCAACAAGCCAACAGTCGGATCCGGGATTTGCATAACTTCTCTTGCATAAACCGTAGCCATAACGGCAAACTGAACATAAAATTCAGGTTTCAGGTCAAGGTTAGCTCCCGCATCTACCAGCACCCTGAATCCTTTTACGGTTGGAAACATGGCTGCGATGGTTGGCCTGAAAACTCCTTCAAGCTTACCAAGAAGCAAGGTGGATGCAGCCAGCAAGGCTCCCGTATTCCCGGCACTGACAAAAGCATCGCACATCCCTTCCTTTTGTGTTGCAATACCTTTTACGATGGATGAATTTATCTTGGATTTTACGGCAGATGCCGGTGATTCGTCCATTAAAATAATTTCAGAAGCGTGCAGTATTGAAATCCTGCTTTTATCACCATTTGACTTCTCCAGCTCTTCCTCTATCATTTGTTCCGGACCAACCAAGATCACCTGCAACTCTTTATCATGGCTACAGGCATCAATTGCCCCTAAAACCGGATTTTTCGGGTAAAAGTCCCCCCCTACAGCGTCAACAGCGATTTTCATTATAAATAAATCCCGTTATCTGGTTACATCGAGTACTTGCCTTCCACGATAATAACCACACTCCATACAAACATGATGATGCCGATGCAATGCACCACAATTGGAGCACTCGGTTAGCGGAACATCAGCAATCTTGTGGTGCGAACGACGCTTGTCACGTCTTGCTTTGGATGTTTTTCTTTTTGGATGTGCCATTCGATTCTAAATTATGATGTTTAATTTTCTGTTTTTAATTTTTTAAGAGCTTCCCACCTTGGGTCAATACTGTCTTCATCCTGTTCGGAATCACCAAATTTTTTCACTTCAAAATCTTTAGCTTTGCCTTTGCTGTCAACAAATTTCGGATGCAATTTTTTTACAGGAATTTGAAGCAGGATTGTATCCCTGACCTCGTTTTCAATATTTAATTCAAGTGACGGTGGTATCGGTTTAACCGCTGATTTTTCAGAAATCACAATTTCGGTTTCATCAGCACTGTATACAACTTTGTACGATCCGCTGATGGTTTTTGAAAACTCTTCCAATGACCTGTCACATATAAGTTTCAAATCTGCCCGGACATCAAAATTGATATCGATAAACCTTTCGGATTTAAAAAAACGTACATCAATTTCAGCTTGTTGAAGAAATGAATCGTCAAAATCCAGATCATCTTCGGATAAATATATACTTTCGGTGCTTTCACCATCCGGTATATTTTGAATCTGAAATTGTAGATTTTTTTCTTCCACGACAGCTTATAAAAATAGAAAGATATGTAATCGAAAGCAATTCAGTTAAAAAGTCCGAACAGCCTTTGTTCAATCAGATTGATAACCGTACCCAAATCTTCTTTACTATTCACAAAATCCAGATCGTCCGTATCAATAATTAATTTCTGATGCTGATATCTGTCAATCCAGTTTTCATAAAGTTTATTCAGGCGTTCAAGGTAATCGATACGGATGGAATTTTCATACTCCCTGCCTCTTTGCTGGATTTGCCTTACCAGTGTTGGCACCTGTGCCCTCAAATAGATCAGCAAATGGGGAGGTTCCAGAAAAGCCGTCATTTCCCTGAAAAGGGTCTGGTAATTATTATAATCCCTTTCACTCATCAATGCCATGTCATACAAGTTCCTGGCAAATATTTCTGCATCTTCGTAAATGGTCCTGTCCTGGATAAGGCTTTTCGGGTTCGCAAGCAATTTTTTATGATGGTTGAAACGGCTCGAAAGAAAGTATATCTGAAGATTAAAACTCCATCTCCGCATATCTTCGTAAAAATCAGAGAGGTAAGGGTTGTCATCTACCGATTCATAATAGGCATCCCACCCGAAATGCTTTGCCAACAACCCGGTAAGTGATGACTTTCCTGCCCCGATATTGCCGGCTACGGCTATAAATTTAAACTTTTTATCTCCCATTGATTTTCCCTGTCATCCATTTTTGCCAAGAATGCGATACATTGCCTTCTTGTAATTTTCAACACCGGGTTGATTAAAAGGATTAACCCCAAGCATATATACATAAACAGCGGTAAACATCTCATAAAAATAGATTAATTCCCCGATCTGTTGTTCATTCAGTTTGTCGATTTGAATTCGGATTAAAGGCACGCCGCCTTCAATATGAGCTTCACAGGTTCCTTTTTGGGCACTTCTGTTTATTTCGTGAAAGGATTTACCTGCAAGGTAGTTCAGCTCATCCGTATTATCTTCGGTTTCAGGGACAATCAAATTGGCAATTGGATTTTCAATCGAAAGTATTGTTTCCATCGCATTCCGCCTTCCCTGTTGAATCATCTGGCCTATACTGTGCAGATCCGTTGAAAAAGAAGCAACAGCGGGAAAGATGCCTTTTCCGTCTTTACCCTCACTCTCACCCAAAAGCTGCTGGATCCACTGGGTGATGCCTTTTAATTCGGGTTCAAACGAACTAATAATATCCAAATCCGTGCGGTTATTCTGCAGTATATACCTGATAGATGCGTATTCGAGTAACTCTTCATGACCGGTTTCCAGTTTCTCATATTCATGTACTGCACCGTAATAAAGGGTCTGGATATCGATTCCTGCTACCGCTATTGGCAGCAGGCCTACCGGGGTCAAAACCGAATATCGTCCCCCGATGTCATCCGGAATTATGTATTTTTTATATCCTTCCGCTTCAATTAGTTTATTTAGTATCCCTTTTTCCCTGCTGGTAGTTGCGATAATTCTTTTGCGGGATTCTTCTCCATATTTTTCTTTGAGCCATTCCCTCAATAACCTGAAAGAGAGTGCGGTTTCAAGAGTTGTTCCTGATTTCGAAATTACATTCAAATAAACACTTTTTTCAGTACCATCAGGATTTGGCTGGTCAAGAATCCTGATCAGTTCCTTGAGATAACGGCCGCTCATGTGATGCCCTGCGTAGATTATATCAGGCTTTTTACGCCTCAAAGCGGGTTTCAGGGATTCAATCACGGCTTTGGCTCCAAGATAGGACCCGCCTATACCGCATAGTATAAATATATCCGCTTTTTCCCTTATTTCTTCTGCCAGGCTCGATATTTCATCGATTTCCGCATCATTGGGATGCTTCATAATACGCCGCCAGCCCAACCACTCGGAACCAAGCCCAGTTCCCGACTGAACCAGTTTCAATGCATTTTCGGCTACGAGTTTTGTATTTGAAAGTTCGCCTTTGCTTATAAAATTTAGTGCACCGCTTACGTCTGTTCGGATCATACTGATTTTTTACCTGAGTAGTTTTGCAAGTTCAAGGAGCTCAAAATTGATGTCTTTTTTCTTTCCATAAGTCATTCTCAAAGGGGTAATTTTTATTGATTTATTGACAATTCCAACCATCACCTGAGAATGCCCTTCTAGTAATGTTCTAACGGCTGCCGCTCCCAGCCGGCTGGCCAGAACACGGTCTCTTGCCGTGGGGTTACCGCCTCTCTGGATATGTCCGAGAATGGTAACTCTCATTTCGTATTTTTCAAAGTCAGGCCGGATTTTCTCAGCCAGTTTCAGTGCACCTCCGGTTTCATCTCCCTCGGCGATTACAACTATACTTGAACGCCTCTGATTCTTTAAAACAGTTTTTAGAGAGTTTCGCACTTCATCAACGTCTGTCAGTGATTCAGGCAGGAGAATTAGCTCGGCTCCGACCGATATCCCCGTTTCAAGTGCAATAAAGCCTGCATCACGTCCCATTACTTCCACCAGGAAAAGCCTGTCGTGGGCATCGGCTGTATCACGAACTTTATCGATGGCCTCAACGGCGGTATTGAGTGCCGTATCATAACCGATGGTTTCATCTGTACCGACCAGGTCATTATCGATTGTTCCGGGCACACCTATTACACAGGTGCCATGTTCCTGGCTTAGTAATGTAGCCCCCTGAAATGTACCATCACCGCCAATAACAATCAGGCCATCAATTTTTTCTTTCTTAAGTACTTTTGCGGCTTTCTTTCTACCCTCTTTAGTCCGGAATTCTTCCGATCTTGCAGATTTCAGTACGGTGCCCCCTCGCTGAATGATATTGGAGACAGTTGTGTTTTCTATTTCTTTTACATCGCCCTCAATCAGGCCCTGGTATCCCCTGGTGATTGCTTTGATTTGAAGATTATTAGAAAGAGCAGTCCTGACGGCAGCCCTGAACGCAGCATTCATACCGGGGGCATCACCGCCACTTGTTAAAATTGCAATTGTTTTCAATTGGTTGAATATATTGTTAGCATTAATGGTTGAGAAAGAATAAAACTAATCAGCCTTTTTACATAGCGCAAATAATTATTCCGTAAATTAATTAAATTTGATCTCTACTTTGCAGTAAATTAAAATAAATGTCTGACGAGACTATAATCCAAGAACATCTGAAAAATCCCTCCTCCACCTCCCTTAAGGAAGTCACGGAGCCGGTACAATCTAACCTCGAAATTTTCAGAACGTTTTTTAAAAATGAAATCAGCAGCGATGTTGTATTGCTGGATCAGATCATCAGGTACCTTTTGAGGCAAAAAGGTAAGGAAATTCGGCCTACTTTGGTATTGATGAGTGCGAGAATGTTCGGGGATATTTCCACACGCAGTTATGTTGCAGCAACCATGATTGAGCTGTTGCACACCGCCACGCTTATTCATGACGATGTAGTAGATGAAGCCGACAAACGCAGGGGGTTTCTGAGCATTAATAAAATCTGGAAAAATAAGGCCGGTGTCCTCCTTGGTGATTTTTTGCTTTCAAAGGGATTGCTGATTGCACTTGAGCACGAAGAGTATCAGCTACTTCAGGTACTCTCTGATTCGGTGAAAAAAATGAGTGAAGGAGAGCTTCGCCAGCTTAAAACTTCCAAGCTTTTTAATATGACGGAAGACCGCTACTATCAAATTATTTCGGAAAAGACAGCCAGCTTAATTGCAGCTTGCTGCCAGTGTGGTACTATTACTGCAACAGGTGACCGAAAAAAACAGCAGGCTATGTACGAAATCGGAATGGACATTGGAATGGCTTTTCAAATCAAAGACGACCTGTTTGATTACGGGCTTGATGATGTGGGAAAACCCAAACGAAATGATATCAAGGAGAGAAAGGTAACCCTTCCCCTTATTAAAGCGATGCAGAAAGCAGGAAAGGCTTCATTGCTTGCCAGAAAACTCATGAGAAAACAGTCTAAGTCACAAAATGATATCGACAAAATCGTATCTTTTGTTCACGAATATAACGGGCTCGAAATGGCAAAAAAGGAGATGATGATTTTTTCCGAGAGGGCTGTTAATCGTTTAAACACCCTTGATATTGAACAGGGGCAGGATGATTTTGAAGCTCTCGTTAGCTTTATCATCAACAGAAAAAAATAAGCTCACATGGATTATATCTTCATATCTGATGTGCATTTAGGGGCATTTGACGACGAAAAAAACAGGCGGATTGAAAAGGATTTAATAGGTCTGATTGATTTTTGTGACGAAAAAAATATCACACCTGTACTGCTAGGCGATATTTTTGATTACTGGATGGAATTCCCGTTCATTATTCCCGATATCGGAACGGCGTTGTTAAACAGGTTCCGGAAATTTAACAGAAACCGCCAACCTGTCATATACATAACCGGCAACCACGATAACTGGACAAACGGATATTTTAAAAATTCCGGGTTTGATGTTGAACACGAATACCGGCTCTTGAATTTCGAAAATAAAAAGATCTTACTGCTTCACGGTGATGGCCTTTCCGACAGAAAATTTCAGCTTCCCCGGCCTGCTTTTCACCGAATCATCAGGAACAAGATATTCGTAAAATTTTTTCAATCGGTTCTCTCCCCTAAAACTGCACTCGGGGTAATGAAAAAGTTTTCATCTTACAGCAGAAAAAAAGAATCCAATAATGTTGAAAAACTCAACAACTGGGCGAAAGACATACTGAATAACTCTGAAATTGATTACATTTTAAGCGGACACGATCATATTCCAAGAAAGGAAACATTTAGAGGAGGATTCTATTTAAATGGTGGCGCTTTCAGTGAAAACAACAGTGTAATTTATTACTCAAATAAAGAATTCTCAATGGTTACCTGGAATACAATTAACAGGACTTTAGAGCCGTTAAATAAAACTGATGAATATAATCCTCTTGAATTAATCAATGAATAACAATAAGGATTTCGATAAGGAGCGGTATTTTAATGATCCCGAATATAGAAATGAGATCCGGGAAAAAAGGAAAAAGAATCATTTGCCTTCGAAAATAAAAACTACTTTACTTTCAATCGTTGGCATTATTTTTTTGGCAGCAGGCGGATACCTGATTTATCTCGTGAACGGGCTGCCTTCCATCCAGGAACTTGAAAACCCTGAAACCGCGATTGCTTCGGTAGTAAAAAGCCGTGACGGCGCTATACTTGATCGATTTTTTGTAGAAAACCGGACGTGGGTCCGCTATGAAGAAATATCGCCGAATGTAATCAACGCACTTGTAGCCACCGAAGATCACCGTTTTTACGAGCACTGGGGGATGGATATGGTTCGCACCCTGGCAATTCCCTACCATATCCTGAGAGGCAATCCCCAGGGTGGCTCAACAATAAGCCAGCAGCTTGCCAGAAATCTCTATAGAAAAATCGGAAGGGAATTTTCCATTACCCGGAAATTAAGGGAGATGATAACAGCCATACAGATCGAGCAAAACTATACGAAGAGAGAAATCATAGAAATGTATTTGAATACGGTTGAGTATAGTAACAGTGCTTTTGGAATTGAATCGGCTGCTCAAACACACTTCAGTAAACCTGCAAGTGATTTAAACCTTCCCGAAGCTGCCACACTTATTGGGGTTTTGCAGGCAGTATCTGCATACAATCCCCGATTTCACCCTGAGAGGTCGCAAGCCCGCCGGAATATTGTTCTCAGGCAGATGCTTAAAAGAGGATTTATCACGGAAGAAATTTATCAAAACCTTGCTGATGAACCGATTGTTCTTAATTACAATCCACCATCCAAATCAAACAGGGAGAGCCGTTACTTCGGTGAATATGTAAGGCTGAGAGTTCAGGATTGGGCGGAAAAAAACGGGTTCGACCTCAACAAAGACGGGCTCACGATTCACACTACCATTGATTCAAGAATGCAACGGCATGCTGAAAGAGCGCTTCGTGAAAAACTGGATTCACTGCAGGTTTTATTTGAAAAAGAGTGGACATCACCCGGCGGAGATTACATGGATAAACTATGGAAAGAATATCCGCAGTTTCTTAACAGTTTTATCAGGGAAACCGACCGGTATAAAAATGCTTTTTCGAAATATGAGACCAAACTGGAAAAGGTTGTTTTCGATTCACTTTATGCCAATGAAGCATTTATAGATTCCGTTAAAAAAGCAAATACAAGGCTCCAGGCAAGTTTTACTGCAATTGACCCGAATAACGGCAGCATTTTAGCATGGATAGGCGGCGGAGATTTCGGCAATAAACAATTTGACCATGTGTATCAGTCGCGCCGGCAGGCGGGCTCTACATTTAAACCTTTTGTATATGCCATAGCTATTGATAACGGCTACATGCCTTATCATAAATTTTCGAAGTATCCCACCAAATTCTTCGACCGGTCCGGCCAGGTTTGGGATCCTAAAGACCCGTCTATTCCCGAAGGCCCTGAGATGGTAAGTATTCGCGAAGGCCTTGCACGAAGCCTTAACAATGTTACAGTAAGGCTGCTGCCCGAAATAGCAGGTGCCCCCGGCACGAACCGCCTGCAGGATCTTGACCCTGCCGCTCGGCGAATCAAGGAGATGGCCCAGAGTTTCGGAATTAATATGAACAATACGAGGGCATACCCCTCTATTGCATTGGGTACCGCAGAGGTTTCGCTGCTGGACCTGGTAAGCGCTTATACAACCTTCGTAAACAAAGGGGTCCACATTGACCCGATTGCCATTACCCGCATCGAAGATAAAGAGGGAAATGTGCTTGTGGAATATTTTCCGGAGTATACCGGTGAGGTTATCAGCCCGGAAACCGCCTACATCATGATTGATCTGATGAGGGGAGTTATCCGGGGCGGTGAAGATTTTTACGGCACAGGTGTCCGGCTTCGAAATGGTTATAATGTACAACAGGATGTAGCCGGCAAAACAGGTACAACGCAAAACAGTTCGGATAACTGGTTTGTGGCTATGATGCCTCATATAGTGATGGGGGCCTGGGTAGGCGGCGAAGACTACCGGCTCCGGTTCCCAAACAGCAACGGAATCGGGCAGGGTGCAAGATCCGCTCTACCGATTGTAGGACAGTTTATCAATTATGCCACTTCAAATGAGAATACTCCATGGAGTTACAGGGGTTTCGAGCCCCCGCCGGGATTTGTTATGCCGGAAGACCCCGAAAAAGATGGCAGCGAGGTTGTCAGTGACGAGAAAAAAGGCCGGATTGGCTGGTAGTGTTGTGTCAATTATAATCTGTCGTAAGAAACCCGCAAAGTTTCTTTTCTGAAATGGCATTACGTTAGATAAATAGAAGCAACTCCGAGATAAAACTTTGCGGGTTTACAGTTGACATGACAATTTTTAAATAAAGATAACTTAATCAGCACTCTCATGGATCATCTTCCGGATTTTGAAGATCGCTTAAACTTTCTTGGGAAAGAGCTGATCCGAAACATTGTTCAGAATGCAATCTTTAAAAAGATTCCGGCAAATACCGAAATCCTTAACAGTGGCAAATATGTCTCTTCGGTTCCGATAGTATTAAATGGTATCGTAAAGGTTTTTACCCGTTATGAAGATAAGGAACTCCTTCTTTATTACATCAGGCCCAGTGAAAGCTGCATTATGTCATTAATTTCAGCAATTAAAAACAGGCCAAGCCAGGTATCGGCAACAACAGAAACAGATACTGACATAGTATTGCTGCCATCTGATAAAATGGATAAATGGATGAAAGCTTATCCTTCTCTTTATATGCTCTTTATCAATCAATTTCATCTGAGATATTCGGATATGCTTGAAACCATACAGCAGATTCTTTTTCACAATCTTGAAGAAAGAGTTTTAAACTATCTTGTTGACAGAAAAAATATGTCGCCAGACCCTGAACTCAATTTAACTCACCAAAAAATTGCTACAGACCTCGGAACAGCAAGAGAAGTTGTTAGCCGGATCATAAAAAAACTTGAGAACGACAAGAAATTGATACAGTCCGCCAAGGGTATAAAATTTCCCGGCAAGTTGTGACTCAAGTCACTGAACCTCCAAAAAACCTGTCTTATATTTAATTGAAGATGGTAATGCGGGAAAATCCTGCACTGCCGGTTCAGTTAAAATCTAAAAATTGGATTATCATGAAAAAAAATATGGGTAATATCGACAAAGGATTAAGAATTCTCTTCGCCGTTCTCATCGGTGTTTTATATGCAACCGGAGTTATTAACGGGATAGCTGCCATTATCCTGGGCGTACTTTCTATAGTTTTCATTCTGACAAGTATGGTCAGTTTTTGTCCACTATATGCACCTTTTGGTTTATCAACGCGGAAAAAAACTGAAGGCGCATCGTAATTCCCTGTATCTGCCGAGGGGTTGCCGAAGCAGGTAAGGTTTTTTTTAAAAACTATTTAGAAATGGCTAACCGGCAAAATCGTCACTTTCTGAAAAAGCCTGTTTCCAGAAAATGTAAACTCCCATCATCACTCCTTTCAGTATAAAAAAGGTAAACACAATCATAAGGCCGATATCCTGAAAAATAATGATGGCAAGCAGGTAAAACGTGAAGAGGATGAGCCGGCCTTTGTACAATTTAATAGACTGATTGTCGAACCTTGGGATTTTATCGAACGGAACGGTGCTCACCATCAGAAATGAAAGGATGAGAACGATGGGTATTAAAAAAGCATTAATGCCCTGTTCAAAGCCCGTGAACCAGTCGAGCCTGTTTCTGAAGGTCAGAAAGAAGGCCACTATCATAACGGCCTGGGCGGGAGTTGGCAGCCCTTTAAAAAAAACACTTTCACCGAGTTTAGCCTCTATATTAAACCGTGCCAGCCGGACAGCTCCGCATAAAGGCGGCAGGGCACTTAATATCATGCCAAGCAGTGCCAATTCCTGGAATGCAAAATTGTAAATCAAGAAACCGGGAGCTACCCCAAACGAAACAATATCGCTGATGGAATCAAGTTCAATACCGAATTCGCTTGTGGCATTGGCAAGACGTGCCATAAAACCGTCGAGGGCATCGAACAACCCGGCTACAACTATCAGCCAGGCACCGATTTCAAGTTTTCCTTCTGCTACCATCAGAATTGATAAGAAGCCGCTGAACAAGTTCATGAGGGTAAAGAAACTCGGAACAACAATTCTGGGAATCTGTTTTCGCTGATTCTTTTCCCGCCGGCGACGCTGCCTGAACTGTTGTATTTTTTGAATCGGATATTTCATCTTACGGATTTAGAATTTCACCAATTACAGTCAAACCCGCTGTTGTCCTGTCACCCTCTTTAACATTGATCCTTACACTACCAGGCACAATGACATCCATGCGGGAACCGAATTTCATAATACCGAATCGGTCACCGGCTTTCAAATCATCCCCTTCCCCGATATGGTAAACTATTCTTCTGGCCAGAAACCCCGTGATTTGTTTGAAGAGAAATTTTTTACCTGATGGATGCAATACACCGAAATGAGCCCTTTCATTTCTTTCGGATGCATGGTCTTCCCATGCCATCAGGTAATCGCCGGGAAAATATTCAACATATTCAAGTTTACCGGTAACAGGAACGCGATTTACGTGTACATCAAGCGGAGAAAGAAAGATACTGATCCTGGTACCGCCCGTTCCCATATAGTCGACATTTTTTTCCTCCCTGATTTGAACAACCCTGCCATCGGCAGGTGAAAGCAGCAGGTTTTCATCATCCGGACCCTGACGTTCAGGATCGCGAAAAAAGAAAACCATCAACAGGCAGAGAAGGGTGAGGGTAACGTAAACAGGAACTGTGACCCAATTGTTAAATCCGGATACTGCCCAGGCCACAATGGCAGAAAAAATAAAAACAACTGCTATTGTTGAGTAACCTTCAGGTGCAATCATTCCTAAATTAACCCCCGAAGGTGCGAAGTATATCGTTAAAGGTCACGAATATAAATATGCCGATAATGAGGATAAACCCGATTTGCTGTAGTGCCATTCTCACTTTTGCCGACGGTTCCTTTCGCGTAATACCCTCATATACAAGAAACATGAAGTGGCCGCCGTCAAGGGCAGGTATTGGCAGCATATTCATTATTGCCAGGGTAACACTTAAAAATGCCGTAATTTCCCAGAATCCTCTAATTCCGCCCGAGTCGGTAGCCTGTTTGGTAACGTTTGCAATTGCAACAGGCCCGCCAAGGTTTTCACGTACGGATATTTCACCCGTAAACAATTTTACAAGGCCCTGGATAATTCCGGTAAAGGTATCAGATGTTCGGTTTACCCCGAGACCAACAGCAGAGGCAAAATTATGACTGATGCTCTCAGGCTGAAAATACTGCATGGGATCAGCAATTTGAATTCCGATGGTTTGTGTTTCCGGGTCCGGTTTTACACTCAGTTCTACGGTTTCTCCTTCTCTGTTCACAACCAGGTTCAATTGCCCGTCCGTATTTTGTATCTCATCAACAAGCTCCATCCAGTAACCGACCGGTTCACCATTGGCCGAAATAACTTCATCGCCTGCTTTCATTCCCGCTTCCCCGGCAGGCGAGCCCGGCTGAATCTGTCCTATTTTTGCCGGCATTGCATGCAATATGGTGAGGAAACCATCCCTGCTTACGCGGTCAAGAAAATCTGCCGGTGCCTGAATATTAACCAACCTGCCATCCCGCTCAACCATGAAAGTCAGGTTTCTTTCGGTAATTGCAGACATACTCATCAACTCATCAAAATATTGAACCCGTTCACCGTTTACGCCGACAATCCTGTCTCCTTTTTCAAATCCCATTTCACCGGCCAGCGATTCTTCGGGTACATATATACCCTCCACCCGTTCAACAGGAACAACCTGCTCGCCGTAGTGCATTGCCATCCCCGTGTAAATAAATGCTGCGAGGATCACATTAAAAATAACGCCGGCAGTTATTACAATGATTCTCTGCCATACCGGCTTGCTTCTGAACTCCCACGGTTTGGGTTCCTCTTCCAGAAATTCATCGTCCATGGTTTCATCGATCATGCCGGCTATCTTAACATAACCACCGAGAGGCGTAGCCCCGAACACATATTCGGTTTCACCTTTCTGTATGCCAAAAACCTTGGGGGGAAATCCGATTGAAAATCGGTCAACCCTCATCTTGAAAAACTTCGCGGCGAGGAAATGTCCGAGTTCATGGAAAAATACGAGTATGAATAGTGCAGCCGCAAAAATTGCTATGGTTGACAATAATCCTGTAATCCAGTCCATTTAATTATTTAAATTCTGTAAGCAAAATTTCTTGTTTCCTGATCTACCTCAAACAACGAATCAGGGGTCAAATCCGTATCCGGCGAGATACTTTCCAGTGATTTTAAAATCACGTCAATCATACTAATATAACCAATTTCTTTCTTTAAAAATCTTGCAACAGCGACTTCATTGGCAGCATTCAAAACAGCTGGTGCATAACCTCCTGATTCTCCTGCTTCTATCGCAATTTTTAATGACGGGAATTTTTCGTAATCCACCGGCTCGAATGCCAGGTTTATCGGTTTGGAGTAGTCAAGCAGCGGTGTTTTAAGGTCAATTCTTTCGGGATATGTTAAGGCATATAAAATCGGAACTTTCATATCGGGGATTCCCAGTTGCGCTTTTGAAGAACCATCGATAAACTCGATAATGGAATGAATAATGCTTTGCGGATGAACCACAGGCTCAATCCGGCTAAAAGGCACATCAAACAGCCAGTGGGCTTCAATAATTTCGAGCCCCTTGTTCATCATTGTGGATGAATCAATGGTAATTTTGGCTCCCATATCCCAGTTCGGGTGTTTCAGGGCGTCCTCCACAGTTATGGTTTTGAGCGACTCAGGAGTATGATTTCTGAAGGGGCCTCCGCTGGCTGTTATGATGATTTTGTGAATCGTATCGGGGCTCTCGCCGGCCAGGCACTGCAGCATAGCCGAGTGTTCCGAATCAACCGGGATAAGGTTTCCCTGCCCCAGGCTTCCCACTTTCCGGATTAACTCCCCGCCCACAACCAGTGATTCCTTGTTTGCCAGTGCAACTTTTTTGCCTGCTTTAAGAGCTTCGTAGGTTGGGAAAAAACCGGCAAATCCGACCAGACTATTTAAAACGATATCTGAATTTTTGATAAGATCAGATTCAGCCAGATGATGCTTCCCAAATAGAAGGTTTTCAGGTTCGTAATCAAGAATGGCTCTTACATTGGCTGAAACCGATTCATCACACAGCAGTACTGTTTCCGGCCTGTATTTGTTGGCCTGTTCTGCAATCAATTTCCAGTTTGTGTTTGCAGTTAAAACCGTAACATCAAAAAGTGCCGGATGTTGATCAATAATCTCAAGGGCTTGTGTGCCGATGGAGCCAGTTGAACCAAGTATTGCTATTTTCTGTCGCTGCAAAGCTGGTAGTTGCGATTTTTTAATTCGGGTTTACTGCTCAATCAGGTAAAATAGAGAAAAGTGATATCAATTGAGCTTCAAATTTTATTCATTGCTACTTTATACATGAGTGCATGGGCCTCAACGGTTTGCAAAATCGTAGGTGCATAGCCGCCCGACAAAAGCAAAACAAGTGGAATTGATTTTTGTGTAATTGTTTCTATCACCATTTTTTCTCTTTCAAGCATACCCTTTAATGAAAGCGAAAGGCGCCCGAAGTGGTCGGTTTCAAGAGGGTCGATACCACCCAGGTAAAAAACGATATCGGGCTTGAACTCACTGAAAACCTCTCCAAGAGCTTTAACGAGCGTCTCAAGATATTGTTTGTCCCCTGTTTTATCGGGCAGACCGATGTCAAAATCAGAGGGCGGTTTCCGAAAGGGATAGTTTTTTTCTCCGTGAATAGAGAAGGTGTAAACATCAGGGTCATTTTGAAAATACCAGGCATTGCCATTTCCCTGATGCACATCACAATCCAGAATCAGGGCTTTATTGATCCACTTCGACATCTTCAAAACCCTGATGGCTACAGCTACATCGTTAAATACACAGAATCCTTCACCATAGCCGGGCATGGCGTGATGAGTACCCCCTGCAAGGTTCCCTGCAATGCCATCCTGAAGTGCCATTAATCCCGCATTCAGTGTACCCCGCACGGCAAGACGGGAACGGATGGCAAGGCCTTTACTCCAAGGAAGCCCCATTCTTCTGACCGCTTTTCGGTCGAGCGTTCCATTCCAGACAGCTTCTGCATATTCCGGTGTATGCACGGTACACAAACCGGCAAAATCAACGGGTTTCGGTTCAACAATGTTACTTTCACTAAGAATTCGCCTTGAGATCAGGTACCTGTATAAACCGGCAAATTTTTTCATCGGAAAGATATGGCCTTCCGGCAGAGGTGCCAGGTAGCCGGGCGAATAACTTACTCTCACAGGTTCAGGATTTTTTACGAAGTTTTATCAGTCCCAACATCCGGCCTGCGTTATTTCGTTCTCTGCGGTATGAATAGAAACGGGCGGAATCATTCATTGTACAATAAGGACTCACTTCAATATGGTTGCCTAACAACCCTTCTTCAAGTAACCGGTGCCTGATATATGATTTTAAATCGATATGGGGCTTATCATACGATTCATAATCGACAAACTGATCCGGAAACTTTTCTGCTACCTCTGTGCCGACCTCAAAATTCTCTAAACTGATACACGGCGAAATGAATGCAATCATTCTGTCTCGCCTCGCACCCAGTTTTTTCATTTTTGAGACTGTTTGGGCTACAATCCCGGCGAGAGCGCCCCTCCACCCGGCATGTGCCGCACCGATGATACCGTATTCGGGGGCAGCAAGCAAAACAGCCGCACAGTCGGCTACCTGTATACCGAGAATCAACCCCGGGCGATTTGTAACCAGTGCATCCGTATTCTCATAGATGCCCGGTTTTTTTACAAATTCCACATGATTGCCGTGAACCTGTCTCGCCAGCGTAAGCCGGCTGTAATCCCAATCCAGATGTTTAAAGAGTTTTTTGACATTTTCTTCAACAGCAGTCTGACCTTCTTCCGTATTGAGGCCAAGGTTTAAACCTGGAACTTTAGTTCCTTTTCCGGAAATGTCTGTGTTCTTTTCTGTAAAACAGGCTTCCACATCTTTATGAGGTTTAAAAATGACCGGTTCAATCAAATTCATAATTTTGCCATATTTAATTTCATAAATTCATCTCTGATCAATTCCACAGGGAATGGCTTTCCGGTCCACAGCCTGAAAGCTTCACTCCCCTGCTGAATAAGCATTTCGAGACCACCAATGGTTTCAGCACCTGCCCGGCCGGCCTGGAGCAAAAACGTTGTTTCTTTTGGGCGGTAAACAAGATCATAACAGATTTTACCATCGAGTGCGTACTCTTCACCTTTTCTTACAGGCGAACTGCCGGTATCCGGATGCATGCCAAGCGGTGTTGTATTTACGATAAGTGAAGCATCTTCCGCCCACGCTGTCCACTCTTCATAACCGGCAAAAATACAATCCGTAAATACCCCCTCCGGATTTTTGCCCTCAGGCCTGCGGCTGATCAGTATAATTTCACTGCAATTCAGGTTTTTCAATGCAAGCACCACAGCGTTCGAGGCACCTCCCGTCCCGAAAACAACGGCCCTGCTGTTACAAAGTTTATCTTTGTACTTCAGTAACGGCGCCGAAAACCCGGTGATATCCGTATTATGGCCGGTCAGCTTACTCCCCGATTTAACAATCGTATTGACAGCACCGGCATGTGCAGCAGTTTCGCTGACTTCATCCACAAAATCCATCATCATCTTTTTGTACGGAAGGGTTACGTTTGCCCCCAAAAATTCATCCCTGTTCATCCGGGAAGCAAATTCTGAAAGCTGCTGATCGGTTACTGAAACCGCAAAATATGAAGCATTTAATTGATAATAATCAAGTGCCATGTTATGCATCAGCGGCGACAGGCTGTGCCCGACGGGGTTGCCTATCACAAGATAGTGGGGTGAACGCGAAACCTTGTTTTTCTTGAAAGATTCAAAACGATAACAACTCATTATAAAAAGTGTAACTGTGTTTAGCTTAAGGGCCTTTAAAATACAATACGGACAAAAAAAATGCGCACCTTTTAAGTGCGCATTTACCTTGTAAAAAATAAATTGCTAAACAGATCCTAAACAGTAAGTTCTTTTTCTGTTTCGGAAACTTCTGTTTGTTCGTCCTTGAATGTATCAGACTCTGCAAGTTTTTTTAATTTTTCCAGGTCTACTTTCAATTGGTCATTTAATCCTTTGATAAATTCCGCAAGCTCCTCTTCAGGCTCGCCATAGAACGTTCTGTAATCAAGAGAAAACTCGACACGCGTCCGTTTTCCGTTATCCAAAGGTGTAAATCGAATGGTTCCGGTTTGATTCAGGTTTCCATTAATTGTAATCCAGGCAAAACGGGTGTTTCGCAGATTATCAATGATGTTTGTAGTCCATTGATACTCTTCACCGCCGATGTCTGTCGTATATTCAAATGTTTGAGAATTAATTTTCTCTACATGATCAATACGATCAAGAAATTTGGGGAAATGAACCGGATTACAGAGTAATTCGTAGACTTTGGATAATGGAAGATTTATTTCTATTCTTTCGTGCGCCATAATTTGATTAGCTTCGAAATGATAAGTTTATGATTGGATTTGAATGATTGTAGATAAATAGTAGAAGTCATCCACAATGCAATAAAATTAAGCATTTTTTGATTAAGCTTCAATGAAATCGTCACATATATTTGTTAAAGCATGCAACTCATTAGCAGGAAAATCTGTTTTGTCAGATAACTTTTTCTCTCAAAACGCCAGTAAAAACTCAATCAAAGGGGTATTTGGACTAACAGTTCTCTCATTTTCAGAATGAAAAATAACGGAAATTATTTTACACCTGTTCTGCTGTTTTTCTGTTTAACAGGTTTCTTATTGTCAGGTCAGCCGGTTTTTTCCCAGGAGAAAATCACGGTTAACGGTTTTCTCCAAAACTACAACGGCTTGCAAACAAGCTCGGGCAATGAACTGCTTGCCGGCCGAAACAGGGTGCGCCTTGAACTGAGCCGGCCTGTATCTGTAGGTAATATATTTCTCGAAACCGACCTGATTCACAGGTATAATGACGGGGATTCGGATGTGGAAGTGCGCCTGCGCCAGGCTTACCTCGAGTGGTTTTTTGATAAATCGGATTTAAAAATCGGGCTTCAAAATATCATCACCGGCAAATCGGACGGCGGATTTGTAACCGATATCTTTTCGCCGGTCGACCTGCGCGAATTTCTCGCTACCGATCTCAATGACATCCGCCTGGGTGTGGTTTCGATCAATTATATCCGTTATTTCGATAAAAATTTTCTTCAGTTGATCGGAGCTCCCGTGTTTCAGCGCGACCTGATTCCCGAACCCGATTCGCGCTGGTTTCCTGTTCAGCCTGTGCCGTCGCCGGTTCCCGTAAACTTTATCACCGGTACCGGACGCAATACCATCGAAGATGTGCAGGCAGCCGTGAGATACGGTTTCAGGGCGAACCTGAACCTGGACCTCGATCTTTTTGGCTACTATTGGTCACACCCCACACCTGCTTACGGACTTACCCTGAACCTTGCCGACTTTCAAAACGGGCCGAATATCACGCTTCGTGAAACGTACAACCCTTCACCGATGGCAGGATATGCCTTTGAATGGAGAACGGGAAAGAACCTGATCGTAAAATCCGAAGCACTTTTTGTGCAGCAAAAACTGTTTAATTACCTGCCCGTATCTGATCAAGCTCTCATTGACCCGCTCAACAACTTGCCGGAGATTCTACAGCTTTTACAGGCTTCACAGCAGGAAGACGATGAATTCCTGGTAGAAAAACCCTGGCTGCAAGGGATGATCGGCCTTCAGTCCGAGATAGCCGGAACAACCATTAGCGTACAGGGCTACCTGGAAACCATCTTTAATTTCGATGATAATATCCTCCAGAGAAAACACTTTCCCTATGTTACGGGACTGGCTCAAAAAAGTATTTTGCGCGACCGCCTGAATTTGCTGTCGCTTGGCAGGTTTAATACCGTTGCCGAAGATTTCTGGGTCCAGTTCCAGGGCATTTATGACGCTGCCGATGGCGTTGAGCTGGCGCTGGGCACCAACCTGTTCGGCGGTCCCGACCCGCCCCCGGTATTCGGTCACTTCAGTTTTAACCTTTTTCGTGATCAGAGTTTTGTATTTGCCCGTTTTACGGTTTTTTTGTGAATATATTTTAGTTTTTACTCTTACACGAAAGCGGTATTACTGTTCGATTTATTAAAAACCCGCTACCCGAATTGCAGAATTTGCCTCCTGTTTTTTTAACCACAGAGTAATACGCAGTGTTTCTCAATGTTCGATCTAAAACGAGATGGTTCGAAAACTCTGTGAGACTCTGTGCATAACACTGTGTTACTCTGCGGTTATACCCCTGTTCGCCGACCTGAAGATTGCCGAAGTGGTGGATGTGCCACACATGCTGGTAGCGATGCATTTGCCGAAAAATGTGTTTTTTGCTGAGTGAACGCGGATTAAGGCTGGATTGTCGTCTTTTTTTCTCCCGCAGATCACGCAAATTTCGCAGATTATTTTTAGTGAAAATCTTTGGCGAAATTAACCGTTCTGGAGGGTAACTATAATATTTATATTATTTTTTACTATCGGTTCTGGCATTTGAAATCTCAAAAAAATTAGTCTCTTAAAAAACCAGAAACTATATTTCGAAGAAGAGCTTAATAAAAAACCCGCGTCCTTTGCGGATCTTTCCGATCTTCGCGTGAAACCATTTAGCTTGATCCGTCTATTCATTTTTTATTCCGTATCAAACTCATAGAATTGAATCTTTAAAAAAGCAATTGCCGTATTTTTTCTCCCGCTGATCCGCCGGCAGTCGGACAAGTTCACGCGAATCTCGCAGATTTTTTATTGGACAGGCCGGGCATTTGTATGCAAAGTGCTTGAATAATTTCGGAAACAGCTAATTGAGCATTTTTTAATCTGACTATCTTTCTAATCTTTTAGCAATTTCGTCAGGATTTTGTCTGCAGTCAAGAATGGCATCTACAAAAACGACTTCCTTTTTGACATAATAATAGATGGCAAATGGGAAACGCTTTGACAGCATACAGTAATAATCATCAAATTTAACCGGATGTATTCCAGAATAAATCACCAGTGAATCGATATCTGAAAAGAGTGAATCCAGGAAATAGTTTCCAAGACCTTCTCTCTGCTTTTCATAAAAATGAAACCCTTATATTAAATCTTTCTTAGCTGTTTCAAGAATCCGAATGGTCATGAAATTTCTTTTCGAATTTCCTCTTTGGATTTATCCCAATCCTTGTAGGAAATCTTTCCTTCTTCTGCTGCTCTCTTGCGCCGTGCCAGTTCTTCACCGTGCCACTCCGGTGTTGTATAATCCGGCGAGGATGAAAGATCAGCCCACAGTTTTTCCATGAGCTCAATTTTTTCGCCGGTGGTTAGATTGTCTATAGCAATTGGTCTACTCATACTGTTTTAAATCTACTGTTTTTTGTTTGATATGCAAGAACAATTTATTTGTCGCCAAATTCTACCTCATCAGGAAAACACATTGGTGGGAAATCAATGGTCCCTATTGTACAAAAAGTGGTATTCTCGGGTGTTCGCTCCATATTT